>CABYDR010000014.1 GCA_902517795.1 uncultured Woeseiaceae bacterium
TTGATCATGCCTAAGGCCTTCATCTTTTTTCTGGTTAATAAAATATTGAAGTTCCCTAGGCGGATAAATATCTGGATTTATATTTAGGCTTTTAATGAGTCTCTTAATGATTCTGAGCTGATCATCAGAATCAATAATTTGGAAGTTTTTATTGAGTTTGATGCTTTCGGCATGCCTTCTTAACAATCGATGAGCAAGACCATGAAATGTTCCGACCCAAAGATTATTTACGGGTATCCCAAGAAGAGTCTCAATTCTATCTCTCATTTCTTTTGCTGCTTTATTTGTAAAAGTCACTGCCATCAAGTTATGTGGCGATAGATTTTCTATTTTTATAAGCCATGCAATTCTGTGCGTAAGAACACGAGTTTTTCCACTTCCAGCACCAGCAATGACGAGCAAAGGTTTTTTTTCAGCTGTAACAGCTTTTCGCTGTTGCTCATTTAGTGGTTCTAATATGGGTGTAACATCCATTTTCGGATTAGATCAAATCGCTAATTCTGATAAGTAAATAATGATCAACTAGAAGAGCAGCAAAAAGAACCATTAGATAATGAATCGAAAATTGAAAAACACGCATTGATAATTCAATATTTTCCTCAGTTTTTAGTTTATTTGCGTACCACAAAAAAACAATTCCTGAGAAAATGGCAGTTATCAGGTATATCAATCCACTCATTCCAGTTTGGTATGGAAGGATAGTGACACCAACGAGAAGTATGGTGTAATTGAATATAAATAATCTTGTAAATGCACTGCCGTGTGTTACCGGTAACATGGGTATATTGGCTTTTTCATAATCATCTTTTCTTGCAATGGCTAGAGCCCAAAAATGAGGCGGCGTCCACAGAAATATAATTAAAAATAGAATTAACGCATTTGCGTGAACTTCACCTGTTACGGCAGTCCAGCCAAGAACAGGAGGAGCCGCCCCGGCCGCTCCACCAATTACAATATTTTGGGGTGTAGCTCGTTTAAGAAAAACAGTGTAGATAATTGCATAACCTATGAGAGATAAGAATGTAAGAGTTGCAGTTATAGTATTAATGTAGACAAATAAAATGAACATAGAAATCAGGCACAAGATTAATGAAAATAAGAGTGCTTTTGTTTGAGATAGTCTACCTTGGGGGAGAGGTCTAGATTTTGTTCTGCTCATTTTCTGATCAATTTGAATGTCTAGAACATGATTTATAACTGCAGCGGAGGAAGCACTCAGACCTATACCTAACGCTCCAAATATAAGAGTACTTATTTGAGGGAGTGTTGGTGTTGAGAGCAACATTCCGACAATTCCGCAGAATACTATCAGAGCCACTACATTAGGTTTAGTAAGCTCATAATAGTCAGCCCAAGTTGCTTGGATATTTTGAGTAAGTTCTTGCAAATTAATACACCGAGAATGAATAAATTTAACTGAATTATATCACTAAAAAAACATCAACAAGATATTGTGTAGCCGTATCCTAAAAAAAATATTTTTTTATTCTATAGATCAGAAATACAATCGAACAAAAACACATAAGGAACCACTGCACAGCATAACCATAATTAGTCGCAGGTCCTGAAATTTGCGGATCCCAATTCCTTTGGAAACCATTTTTTTCTTTTTGATCTAAGAGCAAGACGAATGGAAAAACAGGCTCTCCTAATTTATTCTCAATCTCTTCGAAAGTTGGATAACTTCCGATTAATGGCCAGTCAGCATTCTGTCCAAAGGCCTCTTGATCCCTTATTGTGACTTTAGGCAGAATTCCAGATAATCCTCGAATCATAATAACATTCTGATTTAGTTCATTAATATCTGGAAATGAACCCAGTTTCTTTTTAATCCATCCTCTATTAACCAGTATAATTTTAGAAGATTTAGAGATTCTGAAAGGGGTTACAATCATCTGCCCAATCCCGTCCTCTCTGATTATGTTGTCAATAATAATCTGCCTGGAATCATCATATTGTCCAGTGGCTTTTATTTTTTTGTAGATTTCGAAGCTAGAATTTTCATCAATTAATTCATATCCTTCTGATGAATTGAAAGTTGCTAATGCTTCTTTTTTTTCTTTTGCTCTGTCAAGTTGCCACATTCCTAGTGAAGAGAAGGTATAAATTAAGATTACCAATAGTACATATGGGACGAATTCTTTTAGATTATTTTTATATTTGTAAAAAGCCATTTCTACGAATTTATTTTTCTTCTCATGATATTGGATGCATCTATAAAACGCTCATTTTGAGAGGGTGATGACTCTCTACCCCATGCGTGTCCATATATTATCTCCATTTCAATATCTAATTTTTCAGTACTATTGGAAGGAAACAGTTTTCTTCTAAATTTTTCATATTTTTTTCTTCCAGTCAGCGCACCCTCCCTCGCTGTAAGTGCATTCCTAGCACCTGTGTGAGTCAAGTCACGCTCAAGTGAAGACATGTCTTTATATTTAATGATCATGCGCTCAGAATCAACCACTGGATCAAGTAATCCGACATTCATAAGCTGATCTCCAATAATATGCATGTCTATGTAATTGTTGATATGGGAAAAGTTATCTATTTCTGCCCAAGTTTTTTTTAGAGCGAGAAGAGAATCAGGCCCGAGTGTAGAGAAGATGAACAGACCATTTTTTTTCATGACGCGTCTGATCTCTTTGAAAAAAAAAGGCAGATCATTTAACCAAGGCATACAAAGATTGCTAAATATCAAGTCAATAGAATTGTCATTGAATGGCAAAACACTTGCTTCAGCTTGAATATGTTTAATCTCTCTATTTTTTTTTAAGAGTGACTTTTTCAACATACCGAAAGATAAATCGATGTTAAAGATTTGTGAATCCTTATAGTTTTCTGAGAGTAAATTAGATCCAGAGCCAGTAGCGCTTCCAATATTTAGAATGATCTTCGGGCATATTTTTATTGGCGCTAATCTCTCAAATAAGTTTTTGCGACAATATTCATGAAAAAAATCATGATCATTGAAGTGTTCAACACATTTATCAAATCTCATACGCACATGATTTTGTTGAATGTAATTAGTCTTTATCATGAAAACTTTTATTTCGGAAGATAATAATTTAGCAATATCCCTATGAACATCACCATACCAATGTAATGATTGTTATAAAATGCTCTAAAACAAGCTTCTCTTTGTCTTTTTTTGGTTATTATTTGGTGATGCATCATCATACAGGATGAAATAAAAACTGATAGATACACCCATAGTGTTGCATTCATGATTTTTGCTAATAAAATTAGCAAGGAAACCATAATTATCTGGCATATTCCAATTATAAGTAAATCATATTTACCGAATAATATTGCTGTAGATTTTACTGGTAGATTTATATCATCATCTCGATCAACCATTGCATAATAAGTGTCATAGATAATTGACCAAAATATTGCAGTTACAAAAATTAGCCATCCTGTTGTGTTTACATAGCCTAAATTTGCAGAAAATGTCATAGGAACGGCCCAACCAAACGCCACTCCTAAAAATAGCTGTGGAGCTGAAATAAATCTTTTTAGGAATGGATACACGGTTGTTATTAGTGCCCCGACAATTGCGAGAAGTTTTGTTGCGCTATTTAAAAAAAACAAAAGGGTAAATGCAATTGCCATAAGCAATAAAAATAGTTTTTTGCCCTCACGCACAGACACTTTTCCTGACGCTATTGGACGATCTTTAGTTCTTTTTACAAAAGGGTCAATATTTTTATCTGCGATATCATTTAGCACGCATCCAGCTGAGCGCATAATAATGACGCCGAACAAAAAAACAATTAATAGAGTCTCATTCACTTGACCATCAGTAGATACCCACATTGACCAGAGCATTGGCCACATCAGCAACCAAATTCCTATTGGTTTATCAAGTCTCATTAATAATAGATAATTTTTTAACTTCTTTTTATGAAACATAATTATTTACACTTTACCTAAAACGCTTGCTGGTCCTAACCATCGACTAATAATTTTATTTGTATTTTCTGGAAATTCTTTCATCATTATTTCTGCAGATTTCTGAATTTTTGGCATTAAATATGCATCTCTCGATAAATCGGCGATTCGATAATTAGGAAGACCAGTCTGTTTTTTTCCAAGAATCTCTCCAGGCCCCCTTAATTCGAGGTCTTTTTGTGCAATATGAAATCCATCATTAGAGTCTCTGAGGACAGATAGACGTTCCTTAGCAAAAGAATTAAGTGGCAATTGATATAGCAGGATACAATGACTTTCCTTCTGACCTCTTCCAACTCTTCCTCTTAATTGATGGAGTTGTGACAATCCCATTCTTTCCGAATTTTCAATAATCATCATGTTTGCATTTGGGACATCAACACCTACTTCAATAACAGTTGTTGCCACTAACAGATCAATTTTGCCTTCTTTGAAAAGCTGCATTGTTTTCTCTTTCTCTAAATTTTTTTGACGACCATGAATTAAACCAATTTTAATTGATTTAATTTTATTTAATAAATCTTCATATCTTTTTGTCGCAGAGTCCGCTTCGATGTTTTCAGACTCATCGATTAAAGGACAAACCCAATATGCTTGTTGCCCATTCTGACAGGCAATTTTTATTCTTTCTATTACAGAATCTCTTTTATTATTTGAGATTATGAGAGTTTTAATTGGTTTTCTACCCGATGGTAATTCATCGATTATGGATGTATCAAGATCAGCATAGGCGGCCATTGCAAGAGTTCTGGGAATTGGCGTAGCAGACATTATCAATTGGTGTGCATGCTTATTTTCTGATCCCCCTTTCTCTCTTAATGCCACTCTTTGTTTTACTCCAAAACGATGTTGTTCATCGATTACAATTAATTCAAGGTTATTGAAAGTTACACCTTCTTGAAATAGTGCGTGCGTTCCAATAATTAAATTTATTTCTCCTGCGAGAATCGAGTTTTCAATTTCCTCTCTTATTGGCTTTTTAATGCTTCCTGTGAGTATAGATATTTTTACATCATAATTTTTAAAGAGCTTTGACAAAGATTCATAATGTTGAGTTGCAAGTAATTCTGTTGGAGCCATTAATGCAGCTTGTTTTTTGTTTAGAATAGCTTTTAGGCAAGCAATGGCTGCAACTATGGTCTTTCCTGAGCCAACGTCACCCTGAAGCATTCTCATCATTGGCTGCGATTTAGATAAATCATCTGTTATGTCATTAATAACTCTCATTTGAGCAGCAGTTAGAGTAAATTCCAATGAATCAATAAAATTCTCTACTCCTTGCTGACCTTTACTTAAATTAGATGCAGATGTAACTTCAGCTAGTTTTTTGAGTTTTCTCAAGCTCATGTAATAAGCAAGTAATTCTTCGAATGAGAGCCTCTCTTTGTATGGAGCTAATTCATCTTCAATATTTTTAATACTGGTCGTTTTTGGCGGACAGTGTAGATGGATAAGGCTGCTAGAAAGATCCGGAAGATTAATTTCTTTGAGGATTTGGTTTGGTATTAATTCCGATGGCTTTGAATTTCTTAGAATATCTGTTGCTTGTTTAACTAAATTTCTAAATCTTCCCTTTGTTACATCATTTATTGATTGATATATTGGAGAAAGTGTTTTTTCAGTTCTATATGTTTCGTCATCTTTTAAGATTTTATATTCTGGATGAATCATTTCTAGATTTTTTCCATTTTTTTTAAGTAGCCCAAAACATACAACTGTTTTTCCATATGAAAGTTGTTTGTATTGATTATTTGAAAAATAAAAAAATCTAAGTTTTAGCCTCTCTGTCCCATCATCTAGAATTACCTGTAACACTCTTCTCCCATAGAATAAAATCTTGCTGTCAATAACTTTTCCTTGAGTTAAGTTTTTTTGATCAGCTATTGCATCACTAATTTTAATTAACTTAGTCTTATCCTCATATCGGATGGGAAGAAAAAAAAGTAGATCTTCAATCTTCCTTATATCCTGACTGCTCAGCTTTTCAGACAGAGAGGGGCCTACTCCTCTGAGTGCATCTAACTCATCATTAATATCTAGCATTAAATAAAAAACATGAGGTTTTTTTAACTAATGACTAGAATAGCTTCAGCCTCAATATCTACTCCTTTTGGTAGAGCTGAAACTTCCAGGGCTGCACGTGCAGGATATGGGCTATCGAAATACTCTTCCATGACTTCATTAACAGCAGAAAAATCATTTAAATCTGTGAGAAAGATTGTCAGCTTGCATATACCATTTAAGCTTCCGCCTGCTTCTTCAGCTATAGCTTGAATATTCATAAAAACTCTTCTTGCTCTGTCCTTAAAGTTACCATTCACTATTTCCATTGAAGCAGGATCAAGAGGAATCTGTCCTGATATGAATGTTAAGCTTTCGGTTGATCTGGCTTGCGAATATGTTCCAATTGCTGCGGGTGCATTCTCTGTATGTATTACTTTACTCATAATCTTCTCCTAAAACTATATTTTATCTGCCTTCGCGAGAAATACTATGTACACTTCTATTTTTTCTTATATTTCTCATAATATTTGCTAAATGAACCCTATCTCTAACACTTAATGTAAAAATAAGTTCAGAATGATCTTCATGTCCTGCTACAGCAACGGATTCAATATTTGAATTTGAATCTGCAATTGTGCTTGCTACTTCGGCGAGTACACCTGTTTTATTTTCGGTTTCTACATGAATCTGTGATACAAATTCTCTATCAATATTCTCTTTCCATCTGACCGAAAGCCATTTGGTTGGATGTTTTCTAAAGGTTTTTAAATTTCTACACCTGTCTCTATGTACAACAACACCACGTCCAGAACTCATATATCCCATTACGTTGTCACCAGGAATAGGATTACAACAATTTCCATAGGTCATCACCATACCCTCTGTTCCTTGGATAACCAGGCTACTCTGCTCAGAAGTTTTATTTTCCTGATGCTCCTGGGCAAGATGTCTGGCTGTTAATGGCGCCAGTCTGTCTCCAAATCCTATTTGTTCATAGAGTGATCTGAGATCTTTAACACCCAATTGTGAGAAAACTTCATTCTGTCTTTTTTTGCCAATCTTTCTCAAAGAGGTGCCAATTTCGGTAAGAGCACTATTTAACAAATTTCTTCCTAGATCATAAGCATCACTCTTCTTGATATTTTTTAAATAACCCTGAAGATTGGATCTTGCTTTTGCGGTTACAGCAAAGTTGATCCAATCTGGATTTGGTTGGGCCCCTTTTTTAGTTTTAATTTTGACTGTTTGCCCATTCTGTAACTGAGTTTTAAGTGGTGATAACTCTCTGTCTATTTCAGCTGCAACACACTCATTTCCAATATCTGTATGTACCGCGTAGGCAAAATCGATTACTGTTGAACCTCTTCTCAAAGGTATAATGTCTCCACCAGGCGTGAACACATAAATTTTGTCAGGAAATAAATCTATTTTTACATTTTCTAAAAACTCAGCAGAAGTCATATTTTTTTGAAATTCACCTACTTTAGTTAGCCAATCACTCGCTTGTGAAAGTGAAGGAGAGAAGTCTTTTTCTTTTATTTTATACTTCCAATGAGCAGCGACACCCGACTCTGCAAGTCGATCCATTTCTTTGGTTCTAATTTGAATTTCTATTGGAAGTCCCTTTGGCCCAAATAATGTTGTATGTAGGGATTGATAGCCGTTTACCCTTGGAATGGCAATATAATCTTTAAATCTTCCTGGCATGGGCCTGTATAAATTATGAACAACACCTAGCAATTTATAGCAATCATTGACATTTGATACGATTATTCTGAATCCAAAAACATCGACCACTTCATCTAAATATCTTTTTTTATTCTTCATCTTGTTGTAGATGCTATAAAGCTCTTTTTCTCTTCCGTTAACTTCTCCATTTATCTTTTCATCATTCATAGCAAGCATTATTTTTGATGAAATTGTTTTTACTAATTTTTTTTGACCCCCCTTACTTTTTTTTATCGCTTTATTTATGACTTTATATCTGTATGGATATAGATGGCGGATACAAAGATCCTCCAATTCATTTTTGATATTATTTATGCCTAAACGATTTGCTATAGGCGCATAGATATCCAGTGTTTCTCTTGCTTTGATTTTCCTTTTTTTGTCTGGTAGGTGCTCAAGTGTCCTCATATTATGTAGACGATCAGAGAGTTTTATCAAAATAACACGGATATCTTTAACCATTGCAAGAATCATTTTCCTGAATGTTTCTGCTTGTGCTTCAGCTTTATTTCCGAATTTAATTTGATCAATTTTGCTCACACTATCAACGAGTGAAGCAACTTCTTTATCAAAGATTTTTTCAATATCTACTAAAGTGATATTTGTATCTTCAACGACATCATGCAGAAGTGCTGCAGATATTGTTTGTTTATCCATTCTCATTTTAGAAAGAATTAGTGCAACAGATAAAGGGTGGCAGATGTAAGGTTCTCCATTCATACGAGTTTGATTTTCATGAGCAGATGCACCATATTCATAGGCTTTTTTAATAAACCCAAGATCTGATTTTTTTAGATATGAGGAAACAGACTGCAATAAATCTTCTAATAGTATTTTAGGCCTATCAGATTTTTTGTTTATTTTTTTTCGGATTATTTGTGCGTAATCCATCTTAATCTATTAAGCAGTATAACTTGATGATGGTTACGTATAGTTTGAAGTTATCATCTTCCTATGGATAGGCTTTGTAGCGGCATAATATCATCACTTTCGCCTTCTTCTGGGATCAATTCTTGTGAAGCCATTTCATCCATTTGATTTAGAATGTTTTCTGACATTTTGCCCTCAGCAATTTCCCTGAGCGCTATGACTGTAGGCTTATCATTTTCTAAATCAACCAGTGGGTCCGCACCATTTGCAATTCTTTTTGCCCTTTTTGATGCAAGCAATATCATATCAAAAATATTATCGATTTCATTCATGCAGTCTTCTACAGTTATTCTGGCCATTGTTTCTCCTATTACTTATTGACCGATCACAGATTATTTTAACCCATTTATCAGTCATTTACATATAGTATCTCGTTAATTTTTTCTAATAACATTAAATTTTTCGTACTGTTTACTTCGTTCTCATTAGAAAAAATGGATTCAAGCTCTTTTTTTGCAGTTTCAAGGTCATCATTGATAATACAATAATCAAAATCGGACCACTGAAGCATGTCACGATTGGCTTCTGTTATTCTTAATTCTATTGTTTTTGCATCATCGGTTGCTCTATTAATTAATCGTTCTCGAAGTTCCTCTTTTGATGGGGGCAGGATAAAAATAGAGACACATTCCGGAATGGACTGTCGAACTTGTCTAGCGCCTTGCCAATCTATTTCTAAAATAGCATGTGCACCCTGAAATAAAATTTTTTCAATCTCCTCTCTACTTGTTGCGTAGAAGTTATTAAAAACTTTTGCATGTTCAATAAACTTATTACTATTTTTAAGCTTTACAAACTCTTCTTTGCTAACAAAAAAATAATCTTCTCCCTCTTTTTCATTTATTCTGGGTGCTCTTGTCGTATAAGAAGTCGAACATTTTATATTTTCATTGCCTTTGATAAGGGATTTTACTAATGTCGTCTTACCTGCTCCTGAAGGAGCAGAAATCACGAATAATTTTGAAGCTGTATTCATTAGTAATTTACAAATTCACTTTTATAATAGTGCACTATTATTTCATCAATAATGATCTTTATGAATATAAATTTAATTATAATGAAGTGCAGTGATTTAAAGCTTCTAAATTGAAGGAAAATAATAATGCGTATAGATGAGAGAAAACCTGACCAACTGAGAAATATTGATTTTAAATTAGACTTTATTAAATCTTCAGAAGCTAGTGTTCTCGCCTCATTTGGTGATACCAGAGTATTATGTACCGCCACAATTGAAAACAATGTTCCGAGGTGGATGAAAAATAAGGGACATGGGTGGGTAACAGCTGAATATGGCATGCTACCAGGATCCACAAGCCAGAGAAATACGAGAGAGTCTGTGAAAGGTAAGCAAAGTGGCAGGACCCTTGAAATACAGAGACTAATTGGGAGATCACTCAGGGCTGCAGTTGATCTCGAAGCTCTTGGAGAGAGAACCATCATATTAGATTGTGACGTAGTTCAGGCAGATGGAGGAACGAGAACTACTGCAATAAATGGTGCATTTATCGCTCTGAGCAGAGCAGTAAATAGTTTGCTTAATGACAGAAAAATAGATTCTTACCCAATAAAAAAATTTCTTGGGGCTATTTCTGTAGGAATTTATAAAAATGAAGTAATTTTGGATTTAAATTACAATGAGGATAGCCAGGCTGATACAGATATGAATATCGTCATGACTGAGGATTGCGAATTTATTGAGATTCAGGGAACAGCAGAAAGTGGATCTTTTAGCAATGATCAGTTGGGATTGATGCTGAATTATGCAAAGAAAGGTATAAAAGAAATAACTTTGCATCAAAAAAAACTATTATCATCAAACTAAAATATCGAATAGATATGTCCAGCATAAATGAAAATAAAATTGTTGTTGCAACAAGCAACAAAGGCAAGCTTAAAGAAATCAGAAAGGACTTCGACCCTTTCAATTGCCGTATGATCTCACAAGAAGACCTTAAGATAGACTCGATTCCTGAGACTGGCGATAGCTTTATGTCAAACGCCCTGCAAAAGGCAGTTCATTTGGCTTCATATACAAATTACCCAATTGTAGCTGATGATTCTGGCCTGGTAGTTGATGTGCTGAATGGTGAGCCAGGAATATACTCTGCAAGATATGCTGGCGATGAATCAGATGATGACGACAATATTGATCTTCTATTACACAGAATGATGCATAAAAAAAATAGAAAAGCATATTTTCATTGTTCACTAATATATTTGGATCCAATTGACACCTCAAATCCAGTATTAATTGAAACTAAATGGCATGGAATTATATGTAGTGAAAAATCGGGTGATAAGGGATTCGGTTACGATCCCATTTTTTTTATTCCAGAACTCGGTAAGACGTCAGCTGAATTATCTGTATATGAAAAAAATAAATATAGCCATCGAGGTCAAGCAATAAAACTACTGATAGGGCGGCTGACAGAAAATAATCTTATATCTTTAAAAGAAAGCTAATAATGTTCACTCATCCATCCTCAATATATGTTCATTTGCCGTGGTGCTGGTCAAAATGCCCATATTGTGATTTTAATTCACATGTCTTAATCGATAAATCTAAGCTAAATACATATACAAAACTTATTACAAAAGATATAGAAAATGAAGCAAAAAAATTTAAACAATCTAAGCTTAAGACAATTTTCATTGGAGGGGGAACACCAAACTTATTTGATTCAGGCAGTATCGCAAAAATATTTGATTCAATTAAAACCAATTTTGATATTGAAAGTAATTGTGAGATTACAATGGAAATTAATCCAGGTTCGATAAAAAAAGCACAACTCATGGAATATAGATCAATAGGTATTAACCGTCTATCTATAGGGGCTCAGAGCTTCAATGAGAAATTATTGAAATCAATCGGCAGAGATCATAGTCCAAAACATATAGAGTCTGTTTTCAAGGCAGCAAGTGAAGTTAATTTCGAATCCATCAATATAGATTTAATGTTTGGATTGCCAAATCAGAGTAGATTAATGGCAAAAAATGACATAGAAAAGATTATTGATTTATCGCCGGAGCATATTTCTTATTATCAACTAACTATTGAGCCAAACACGAAATTTTTCTATGACAAGCCAAATGGGCTCCCTTCCAGTGATAAACAAAATCTTATTCAAGAAGATTGTCTAAATTTGTTAGAAGAAGCGGGATATGGAAGATACGAAATTTCTGCATTCTCAAAAAAAAATTTTGAGTGTAAGCACAATCTAAATTATTGGAGATTTGGTGATTACATAGCAGTTGGAGCAGGCGCTCATGGAAAATACCGATTAAAAAATGATGATATGATCAGATATAAAAAAGCATCGAATCCAAACATTTATATGAAAAATATAATTTCTAATAAATCTATTTATAAGGAAAAATTATTAAGCAACTCAGATAAAATATTTGAGTTTATGTTGAATAATCTAAGGTTAATGTCAGGATTTTCAATAGTCCATTTTGAATCTGCGACAGGATTGAAATATGATACAATTGAGAAAAAATTAAGCGAACTTAATAATTTAAATCTAATGAAATATTATCCTAGCGGGTATTGGAAACCCACTGCGCTGGGATTTAAATTTTTAGATAATTTACAGTGCGAGTTTTTGAAGGTTTGATTAAATTTCTTCTGTTTGCCTATGTATATAATTAATATAGAGAAATCTTTATGCACACCAATTATATCTAACAGAATTTTACTTATAAAATTAGTCTCTTTTCAGATTAATATAAATAAAGATTTTGTAAATACTTGATATTATTGATATTTATTAAAGTGTTCATATTTTAATCATTTTAACAAATATCCTTTAATTATCACTATTAAGATAAAAGATTCAATTTTCTTACACAGGTTTATCCACAGGTTTTGTGGATAAGTATTGCTATTAAAATAGCTTGAAAAAACATTAGTTTACAGCTATCCTACGCGCCCATTTAATGAGAGACAATTATCTATCGGATTTGAATATTATGAAAAAAGAAATACATCCCGAGTACCGTGAAGTTCTTTTCCATGACACTGATGTGGACAAGTACTTTCTAATTCGTTCAACTCTTGAAACAACAGAAACAAGAGAATGGGAAGATGGAAAAACATATCCATACTATCCTGTTGAGATCTCATCTGAATCACATCCCTTTTACACTGGTAAGCATAAGATTGTTGATTCTGCTGGAAGAGTAGATAAATTTAAGAAGAAATATGGAAAAAAATAATAGAGTTTAGATCGACCAATCTAGAAACTTATAATGGATAAAAAATATTGCAAAATAGAAATATGTGATCGAACTGATCCATTAGAACTTGAAATTATAACCGGAAATTTAGGTCCAGATGTCATTGACATAAGCAATCTATACCAAGAAAATTCTTTATTCACTTATGATCCCGGTTTTGTCTCAACTGCAAGCTGTCAAAGCAATATAACATTCATTGATGGCGATAAGGGAATATTACTCTACAGAGGTTATCCTGTAGAGGAGCTTGCAAAATCCTCAACGTTTATTGAGGTTGCATATCTTCTTTTATATGGGGAACTTCCAAATAAGAATATGCTTGAAGATTTTTCAGATTCAATAATTCAACATACGATGTTAAATGAAGGTATGTTGAGATTATTTAATGGTTTTAGATACGATGCTCATCCAATGGCCATGTTATCTGCTATTGTTGGCTCAATGTCAGCCTATTATCATGATACTATGGATATTAATAGTGCACGTGCAAGAGAAATATTTGCTCATAGAATTATTGCAAAATTACCAACAATTGCCGCTGCGGCATATAAACACTCTGTTGGGCAACCGTTTGTTTATCCACTGAATACACTAAATTACTGCGAAAATTTATTGCACATGTTTTTTTCTGTTCCTGCAGAGCAAAGAGATATTGATCCAATCGCGGCAGAGGCATTAGATTTGCTTTTTATATTACATGCTGATCATGAGCAAAATTGCTCTACATCAACGGTCAGAATGGCAGGTAGCTCAGGGACAAACCCTTACTCAGCAATTGCGGCAGGAATCTCAGCTTTGTGGGGCCCTGCTCATGGAGGTGCCAATGAAGCAGTTCTTAGGATGCTTGTAGAAATTGGAACTAAAAAAAACATTGAAAAATATATTGATAAAGCAAAAGATAAAGATGACCCTTTTCGATTGATGGGATTCGGTCATCGTGTTTATAAAAATTATGACCCACGAGCAAAAATTATTAGAAAAATGTGTCATAAAGTTCTCAATCAAAAAGGTAGTGCAGATTCACCACTACTTGAATTGGCTATAGAACTGGAAGAGATTGCACTAAAAGATGATTATTTTCGAGAGAAGAACTTATATCCTAATGTGGATTTCTATTCAGGGATAATATATCAAGCACTCGGTATCCCCACATCAATGTTTACTGTAATGTTTGCAATTGGAAGAACAGTGGGTTGGGTTTCGCACTGGAGAGAGATGATTACGGATCCCAATACAAAAATCAGTAGACCAAGACAGTTGTATACAGGCCCGGAAAAAAGAAATTATATCTCAATTGATAAGCGATAATTAACTTAGAGAAGCTTCTTCAATGAATTAATTTTCAATCTTTTAATAGGTTTACCATCAATTCTGCTTAAAGGGCATTGTTTAATGTCTCTATAGTTAAAAATCACAATTTCAACAACCATGGTTCTATAAAGCAAACTTAGACCATAAAAGACTTTATTTACCTTTTTATTGAATTTAATTTTTTTATCAAAAAATTTATATTTTATTTGATTTTTATCTAATATCTGGGTTACATCGTTAACATCTTCTGATCCTAGATGTATGTTTATAGATGACGACGACGATGCGGTTCCGCTAACTACTGGGCCAACAACATAAGCTTGGAAATCAATAAATAAATTCATTATTTCGATTGCAGTTTCTCTCATCAGCTTAATATAATCAGCATGTGTTGCTGGAAGGAATAGTTGATAGTGTTCTTTTAAACTTTTTTCTATTTCATAATTTGAAGGCAAGCATCCTAAATTTTCTATATTTAAATTTTTTGCAGCTTTGTTTTTTGCGTCACTAAAATTTTCTATGCCCTGAGAAACAATAACTTTTGCTGATTCTTGAGCAAGAATTTTTTTAAATCTTTTTTTTGTCAGTTTATCCAAATTGCTAATCAAATATATTTATTGATTTATTTTCATTGTCGCAATTAGGAAGAGATTGATTTGAAAAAATTTCAAAAATTATTTCGTCTTTAGTATCAGGATTGGCAGGGCATCCAGTATTTTTAGAAATTCTGACAGTAGTCATATTGTTTGGCATCTGAGTTATATTTTGAGGGGAGCTCTTTAATGCGACACGCATCAATTCAATCCATATCGGTAGCGCAGTTCTTGAGCCCTGTTCACCTGATCCCAGTGGATCATAATTATCATTTCCAACCCACACAACAGATGTTAAATCATTATTAAAACCAGCAAACCAAGCATCTCGATAATCGTTCGTTGTTCCAGTCTTGCCCGAGAGATCTCTTCGTCTAAGCTCTCTATTTGCTCTGACGCCAGTACCTCGTCTTATAACATCTTTTAACATGTCTTGAATGAGGTAAGCATTTTCTTTGGAAATTATTCTGTTTGCTAGATTAATATTTTCAAATAATGTTGGCGATGTTTTGGCATCAGGTTTATATACATCTGCAATTTCGGCCATTTGTTGCAATGCAAATAATAGTTCATCGTCATGAATTTGAATTAGATCGATATTCATTTCAGATATACGCGGATTTATTTCACATCTCTCGCATACAATAGGGGCATCATTTCTGTATACAACGCTGTCTTCCGAATCTCTAATAGTCTCTATTATATATGGCACTATTTTGTATCCTCCATTTGCAAACACAGAATATGCCTGAGCCATATCTAATGGCGATGCAGATCCTGCACCTAGAGCCAATCCTCCATTTTTTGGCAAATCTTCTTCGCTAAATCCAAACTTTTTAATATGATTTACTGCATTTTCAATACCTATATTATCCATAAGCAACCTCACGGTTGCTAGGTTCATGGAGCGAACTAAAGCTTCTCGTAGGCGTTGTTCTCCATAAAATTTTCCACTGTAATTAGAAGGTTTCCAGTCTTGCTCAAGATCTGCAGAGCTCATGACCACTGGAGCATCAAGGAGTATTGTTGATGCGTTAGCTCCCTGTTCAAGAGCCGCAGAGTATATGAATGGTTTAAATGATGATCCTGGCTGCCTACCTTTATTTAGAACATGATTTACTTTATTTATACTGTAATCAAAGCCTCCACTAAGAGCAATAATTGCACCATCAAATGGGTCTATAGTGACGGCACCCCCATTCGCGAGAGGAATTTCAGCGAGAGCGTATCCTCCTGTTGTAGTTTGCATTACATAAATCATGTCGCCCTGGGAAAGAACATCACTAGCATTCTTAGGAGGAGGAGAATAGCCCTGCTCTTTGAATTGTTTCCCCCATTTTATAAATTGCCATGGTATCAGGCTTCTCTCTCCAGATTTAAAGATTATATTTACGGAATTATCGAAATTAATATTTGTTACAAGCGCAGGCTTTAAAACAGCGAGGTCAGTTAGATTTTCTAATTCAAGCCTTATGTTTTCGGGCCATTTATCAAATGGGAGATCAACATTTTGTGATGATAAGTTTACAGAGTTTATGGGGCCTCGATAACCTTGTCTCTGTGTATATTCAAGTAATCCGCGCCTTAATGAATATGTCGCCGCACTTTGGGTTTTGGAATCTATCGTCGTTGTAACTTTGTATCCATCTCGCGTTGCACTCCTGCCATATTTTTCAATCATTGCAGTTCTTACCATCTCAGCTATATAAGGGGCAGATACCTCTGTTGCATTTCCATGCAATTTTGACACCATAATAGTAGAAATCGCATTATCGTATTCTAATCGATTGATATATTTTAAATCGAGCATACGAGACAAAACATAATCTCTCCTAATTTTTGCCAAGGTTGGACTTCTTACTGGGTTATAGTTTGATGGTGCTGGAAGAACACCAGCAAGCGTCGCTGCTTCGGCTATAGATAGATTTGATATAGTTTTCCCAAAAAATACCTGCGCGGCAGCAGCAACACCATATGACCTTTGCCCAAAAAACATTTTATTGACAAATAAAGTAATTATTTCTTCCTTCGAAAATTCATCTTCTATATTGAAGGCAAGAAATATCTCTAGTATTTTCCTGGTAAATATTCTTCTTCTGTTTAAGAAATAGTCTCTTGCTAATTGCTGAGTGAGTGTACTACCACCACCACTTATTTTGCCTGTAGATATTAATTTTATTGTAGCTCTGATTATGCCTTGATAATCAATGCCAGAATGTTCGAAGAATCTTCTGTCCTCAGCAGCAATAAAAGCATAAATTAAGCGCTGTGGAAGCTCATCATAACTTATGATGATTCTTTTTCTTTCTCCAATTTCATCTATAAGCCTTCCGTCTCGCGTATATATTTTTAGAGGTGTTTCAAGAGGTATTTCTCTTATTGTTTCTGCTTTTGGCAAGCTCGGCTGAACATAGTAATAGGCACTAAAGACACCAGCAATAGCTATAATGATAAAGATCAATGACAGACTGCTCAAAACAACAATACTACGAAAAATTCTTCTCATATTTTTTTTAATATAATTTTTAATAAATCCCCTTACTCATATCTTAATATAAAAATACTTTTAATGAATTATTAGTGATTTAATAACTTGCTTATTTGAGTAAACAAATTACCTTGTTAGAATTGTTTTATTAAAATAATTGATAGAATCATGAAGGCACTAAATAATTACTTTCTTATAGGTCCAATGGGAGCAGGAAAAACAGCGGTAGGGAAGCAGCTTGCTAAACTGCTCGATGTAGAATTTTATGACACGGATGAAGAGATTGAATCAAGGACAGGTGTTGATATTCCCTTCATTTTTGAAAAAGAGGGCGAATCTGGATTCCGAAAAAGAGAGAGTGAGATTTTATCAGAGCTAACAAAAAAAAATAATATTGTATTAGCGACTGGTGGTGGAGCGATTCAAAGTAAAGAAAATAGAAAGAATTTGATATCAAAAGGAACAGTCATATATCTGAAAGCAGATATTCAAAAGCAGCTTGAGAGAACTCTTAGAGGAAAAGATCGACCTCTTTTAAATTTAGGAAACCCAAGGTTAATTTTAGAAAATTTAATGAAAGTTCGTGAACCCCTATATCAGGACAGTGCAGATATAACTATCATTACTGATGACAGAAAGATCAGTAGTGTTGCCAGAGAGATTATGAATAAAATAAACTAGATGTCAGCCACCAAATTAAGCAAATAAGAATTAGAGATATTCAATTGAAAAATAAAAGTATAATTAAAGTAAATTTATTTGATAGATCCTATCCTATTGAAATTGGCTCTTCTCTTCTAAACGAGTTTAATTTTAGTGAATTGATATTGGGTAATGATTGCCTGATTGTGACGAATGAAGTCATCGCTTCGATTTATTTAGATATGCTTATAAATAATATTAAGACAAATAATATAGAAACCTTGATATTGGAAGACGGAGAGAGCACCAAAACTGAAAAAACATGGTCAACTATTATAGATAAGCTTGTAGATATGAAGGCGAATCGTGATACAACGATTTTAGCATTAGGTGGAGGTGTTATAGGAGATATCGCCGGTTTTGCGGCTGCTACTTATATGCGAGGATTGCCTTTTATCCAGATACCGACTTCTCTCTTGGCACAAGTAGATTCCTCAGTTGGCGGCAAAACAGGAATTAATCATGCTAAAGGTAAAAATCTAGTTGGATCTTTCTATCAGCCAATAGCTGTTGTATCAGATATTGATGTACTAAAAACCCTTCCAGATAGAGAGTATAAATGTGGCCTCGCAGAAATTATAAAGTATGGGGCTATTTATGATTCAGACTTTTTTGTTTGGCTGGAAGGCAATATCTCTCTCTTACTTAAAAGAGATAATGATGCGCTGATCTATGCAATATCAAGATCTTGCGAAATTAAAGCAGATATCGTTAGTCAAGACGAATTAGAGACGGGTAAAAGAGCAATATTGAACTTTGGCCATACATTCGCGCATGCAATAGAGAATCATATTGGGTATGGAACTATTTTTCACGGTGAAGCGGTGGCAATTGGGATGTTGATGGCGTCAAAAATCAGTTTAATCTCACAACCAGATAAAGAGAGGCTAATAAATCTTATAATAAATTCAGGTCTTCCTCATAAATTGGAAGAATTCGATAAGAATGAAATGCTTGAAATTATGCTAATGGACAAAAAAATTAAAAATAAAAAACTTCGCTTGGTTCTATTAAACAAGCTTGGTGATGCTTACATAGAAGATAATATCCAAAATGATCATATAATGGATGCTTTTGAGAAATTTCATCAAGCTTAAGGTTTTGAGTTAATGTCGTCCTTAGCATGTTATGCCGTGAATGAAAACATAAGTCGCGGCAGAGAAAAGACAGAATCAAAGCCCAAATTTCGTGATGAGTTTCAGAGAGATCGAGACAGAATAATTCATTCTGCATCATTTAGAAGGTTGGTATATAAAACTCAAGTATTCGTGAATCACGAAGGTGATTTATACAGAACAAGGCTGACGCACTCTCTTGAGGTATCACAGATAGCAAGAACCATTGCAGCATCTTTAGGGTTGAACGAAACACTTGTTGAAAGTATTGCGCTAGCCCATGATCTTGGCCACACACCATTTGGGCATGCCGGGCAAGATGAATTAAATAATTGCATGAGTGAGTTTGGCGGGTTTGAACATAACCTTCAATCACTAAGGATAGTGGACCATCTTGAAAAGAGGTATGCAGAATTTAAAGGGTTAAACTTAATGTTCGAAACTCGTGAAGGAATTCTTAAACATTGTTCAAAAAAAAATGCAAAGAAACTTGGCAAAATTGGTGAAAGGTTTTTGAATAGAAATCAACCAAGCATAGAGGCCCAATTGGCAGATCTTGCTGATGCCATTTCCTATAATCACCATGATATTGATGATGGCTATCGAGCAGGAATATTGTCATTCAATCAGCTCTCAGAGATCAACTTGTTTGGAAAATTTTTATTTAAAATAAAAAAAGAGTATCCACAAATATCGGACAATCAAGTCATGCATGAGACATTGAGGCGCATGGTCAGCTTTGTAATTGGAGATTTAATTGGTAATTCAAAATATTTAATTGATGAGCATAATCCAAAAAATATAGATGATGTAAGAAATGCCGGTATTAATTTTATCCAGCTGAGTGAGCAGACAGAAAAGGAACATAGTGAACTTAAATTATTTCTCAGGAGTTATTTATACAAGAATGAAGTTGTGGAGAAGATGACAAAAAAAGCAAAGATCATGATAAGAACACTATTTGATAGTTACATGTCTGAAGATGTTAAAATAAATGATAATCTTGATTTTGAAAAAGGGTTAGATCCGACAAAAAAAGCGAGAAAAATAGCTGATTATATAGCTGGCATGACCGATCGTTTTGCTATTTCAGAATACAACCGTCTATCATGATAGGGTCTCTCTAGGCTAACTAGAACATTAATTGGGGTAACATCATGGCAAAAAAAATTGATAATAGAGAAAGACTTATATTTGCAATGGATGTTCCAGATTGCAATCAAGCCAAGCAATTGGTAGAGACACTGGATGATTCTGTCGTTTTTTTTAAGCTAGGCCTGGAGTTAATGATGACAGATGGTTATTTCGATCTTATGGATTGGATGCTTAAGCGCAATAAAAAGATTTTTGCTGATCTGAAATTCTTTGATATTCCAGCTACTGTAGGTGCCGCAGTGAATAGGCTTCAGAACAGAGGTGCAAGTTTCGTAACTGTCCATGGAAATCAGGCAATAATGGAGGCGGCCGCAAAAAATAAAGGAAAACATTTAAAAGTGCTCGCTGTTACGGCACTAACAAGTCTTGATAGAGGTGATCTTGACGATATGGGTTTTGCGTGTGATGTCGGAGATTTAGTTTTATCAAGAGCAAAACGGGCTCTTGAGGCGGGTTGTGATGGGGTTGTATCATCGGGCCTCGAGGTTCCTCAACTAAGAAAAAATATTGATTCACAACTATTGGTAGTCACTCCAGGAATTCGTCCTGTTGATAATAAAGAGAGCGAAGATCAAAAAAGAGTAGTAACTGTGAAAAAAGCTTTTAAAAATGGCGCAGATTATATTGTTGTTGGTCGTCCTATTCGTGATGCAGGCAATCCAAGAAATGCTGCGGAAGAAATACAATCATCGATCAGTGAATGCTTCTAGTTATTGTGTCTACTTCAATTAAAAATGATTTGTTTTTGAGAGCTTTAAGAAGAGAATCTGTAACTCACACTCCAATTTGGATCATGCGACAAGCAGGACGCTATTTGCCTGAATACAGAACGCTTAGGAAAGAGGCCGGTAGTTTTATGAATTTGTGTTCTAATCCTGCGCTTGCTTGTGAAGTGACTATGCAACCATTAAGAAGATTTAATTTAGATGCCGCAATTTTATTTTCAGATATTCTAACAGTTCCCGATGCGATGGGTTTGGGCTTGTATTTTGAGGAAGGTGAAGGACCAAAATTCAAGTTCCCTGTAAACAATGAAACAAGCATAAAAAAACTCTTTGTACCAGATGTTCAGGATGAGCTTTCTTATGTATTTTCTGCGGTTTCTCGAATTAAAAGAGAGTTACAATCATCCATACCACTGATTGGTTTTGCTGGAAGCCCATGGACAGTAGCTACTTATATGGTTGAGGGCGGATCTTCCAGAACTCATTCAAAAATTAAGAATTTATTATATAAAGATCCTAAATCCTTAAAATTACTTTTGAATAAAGTTGCGACAGTAACTATTGATTACCTCAATGCACAAATTGAAGCAGGAGTTGATGTCATAATGTTATTCGATACCTGGGGAGCAGTTTTAGGTGATGAACACTATGTTGAATTTTCACTGGATTATATGCGAATGATTTCAGATGAGCTGAATTTGAAGAGTAACAGAAAAAAAATACCGGTGATTTTTTTTACTAAGGGTGCCGGGTCACTCTTAACTGAAATGTCACGAAATTCCTGTGATGCGCTCGGCGTTGATTGGACTATATCATTGAGTAAAGCAAGAGATATAACAAATCACAGAGTTGCATTGCAAGGCAATATGAATCCTGAGATTTTGACATTGCCACCTGAGGAAATCATTAGTGAGGCCAAAAGAATTCTTCAAGATTATGGTTCTTCTGATGGGCATATCTTTAATCTTGGGCACGGCATAACACCGGATATTGACCCAGAAAAAGTAGCTGTTTTAGTTGATACTGTACACAAGGAAAGTGAGATTTATCATCAGTAGCTAACTTTCTCGCAAAGCTCTCCTGAGAATTTTTCCGACATTTGTTTTAGGAAGCTCATCTCGATATTCGATTTCTTTTGGCACTTTGTAAGCCGTTAGATTTTTTTTGCAATGTTCATATATCTCATTGTCAGAAAGCTCAGGGTTCTTTTTAACAACGAACAATTTAACTATTTCGCCGGAATCTGGAGACTCTTTGCCTATAGCGGCAACCTCAAGAACATCATCCATCTCAGCCACAACCCCTTCAATCTCATTTGGATACACATTGAATCCAGACACTAAAATCATATCTTTTTTTCTATCCTCAATGAATATAAAGCCATCTTGATCCATTCTTCCCATATCGCCTGTTTTTAACCAGCCGTCAGACGATAAAACTTTTTTAGTTTCGTCGGGCTTTTCCCAATAGCCTTTCATTACTTGGGGTCCTTTTATACATATCTCCCCCAGATCACCAATAGGTAGCTGAGTACCATCATCATCACAAATCATCACCTCTGTTGAAGAGATTGGCAGACCAATAGAACCTGTAAATTCCTCAAAGTTAATAGGATTTATTATTGCTGCTGGAGAAG
This sequence comes from uncultured Woeseiaceae bacterium, assembly GCA_902517795.1. Taxonomy (GTDB): domain Bacteria; phylum Pseudomonadota; class Gammaproteobacteria; order Steroidobacterales; family Woeseiaceae; genus SP4260. The sequence goes on from CABYDR010000014.1 coordinate 22,581, forward strand.
TCTCAGTTAATCCATACGCCTGCAATATGGGTTGTCCGGTTATTTTTTCCCAATTTTTTGAGACCGCATTTTGCACAGCCATGCCACCACCTATTGTCCATCTCAGCGAGGAAAAATCTAATTTGTCAAATCCCGGTGTATTTAATAAAGATGCGAACAGTGTATTTACGCCAGTGATGTAAACAAAACTGTGTTTAGCGAGTTCTTTCACAAATGCTGGAAAATCTCTGGGATTGGTTATTAAAATATTTTCGCCTCCGTCAAGCATCATCGCTAAACAATTACTTTGGAGTGAGAATATGTGATAAAGCGGCAGAGCAGTTATTGCAACTATGATATCCACATCCTCAAGAAGATCAGATCGCCAGGCTTTTGATTGATATAAGTTATAGAGCATATTTTTATGCGTGATCATTGCGCCTTTTGATAAGCCTGTGGTACCTCCTGTATATTGCAGGAAGGCAATGTCCTCAATATCGATGTCGATTTTTTCTAATTGTGAGTTTTTATTCTTGCTAAGAATTTCTAAGAAAGATGTTGAATCGCTAAACTCATAAGGTGGCACCAATTTTTTTATATGTTTAACAACAAAATTTACCAAATGATTTTTTGGAAATGAGAGCATATCACCCATTTTCGTCAGAATAACTTTCTCTATAGATGTCTCCTGGATGACCTCAGAGAGAACATTAGCGAAGTTTTCTAGAATGATTATTGTTTTGGCTCGCGAGTCTGATAACTGATGTTTAAGTTCTCTGGGCGTATAAAGAGGGTTAACATTCACTACAACTAGACCAGCTTTTAATATCCCACATAAAGCAACCGGATACTGATTTACGTTTGGCAGCATTATTGCAACTCTGTCCCCTTTCTTTAGGTTGAGTTCGTATAATAAATAATGAGCAAATCTATTTGAAAGCTCATCCAATTCACCAAATGTAATCGAAGAGCCCATGTTTGTGTATGCTTTGCGAGATGCATATTTTTTCATGCACGCATTCATCATATCTGTAAGTGAACTGTATGGCGGATCAGGGATTAATTCTGGGACACCTTCCGGGTACGATGCAAGCCAGACTTTTTCCATAATTTCACTCCTTTTTATTTAATACTGATTTATCAAATACTTTTCTTAATCGTTTCCCACACATTGTTCAATAGAATTGGTTGTGCTTGTTCATTTGGATGAATACCATCATCTTGCATCAGATTTTTATTAAGAGCCACATCTTTCATAAAAAAATCAATCAGTTCAATATCATATTTCACAGCAACATCTTGATACATCTTTTCAAATTCCAGCGTATAGCGTGGGCCATAATTAAGAGGTATCTTGATTCCTAACAAGATCACAGATGTATTTTTCTCCTGGCATTTTTGCACCATTTTTTCCAAATTGTTTTTAATAAGATGCACGGGAAAGCCTCTTAAGCCATCGTTACCACCCAGCTCAATTACCATAATTTCAGGGGTATATCTATCCAGTATACGCTCAATTCGAGCAACTCCTCCTTCAGTAGTTTCTCCGCTTATACTTGAATTGATGACCTGATGGCTATACTTATTTGCTTTCAGTTTATCTTGTAAGAGTGCTGGCCAAGATTGATTAATTTCAATACCATAACCTGCGCTCAAACTGTCACCGTAAATAATGATATTATCGGTCTGCCCAATGGCCACGATAGAGTAAAATAAGAGAAAAATATTAATGATGAGTTTTTTCATGAAAAATAATCAAACCAAAGATGATCTTTTTAATTTAGTCAATGTTAACAAAACTGTCCTAAGTCCTGAAGGCAGCTTAACAATTCTATCCGATATCAGCTTGAGAATAAAAGAGGGCGAGAGTATTGCGATCATTGGCACATCAGGAGCCGGTAAGTCAACTCTTCTAAGTTTAATGGCAGGATTGGACGTTCCTTCAAGTGGACAGATTAATTTTAAAGGCAATGATTTAGTTACCCTGAATGAAGATCAAAGAGCTGAAATTAGAGCCAAGAATGTTGGCTTCGTATTTCAATCTTTTCATTTAATTCCATCATTAAATGCCCTTGAAAATGTCATGTTTCCAATGGAAATGAATAATGTAAGCGATTACAGAAATAAGGCCACTGAAATATTAACCAACATGAATATGAAAGACCGCCTAACACACTATCCAAGCCAATTATCTGGCGGAGAAAAACAGCGTGTTGCCATCGCAAGGGCTTTTGCCAGTAATCCCTCAGTTTTATTTGCCGATGAACCGACTGGAAATCTAGACTCAAAAACAGGCGAAAATATCATAGAAACGATGTTTTCATTAAATAAGCTTTCATCAACAACACTTATTTTAGTCACTCATGAAAAGAGATTGGCGAAGATGTGCGATAGAGAGATTTGTTTGGATGCCGGTAAATTGTCCTCAAATTCAGAGCACTAAATATGCCCATATTCAAATTTGCAGCAAAAGCATTCTTCAGGCAGTCCAGATCTGGTGAGGTTCTTGTAATGATTGCGGCTATTTCAATGGCAGTCGCATCTCTATCTGCTGTGGGTTTTCTTACTGACAGAATTAGCCTATCAATTGAAAAACAAGCCAGTGAATTGCTTGCCGCAGACCTTCGCATCAGTTCTCCAGAGCCAATTCCAGAAGAATGGATTGATTTGGCAAAAGAACGAAAATTAGATTTAGCTTCATCACAATCTTTTCCTTCAGTTGTCTATTCGCAGGATGGAAATGCACTTGCAAGAATTAAAGCCGTCAGTTCCATGTATCCACTAAGGGGAATTGTCAGAATATCAGACAATGATATTAGCGATGAATACGAAGTAAAAAAAATACCCTCTCCATCAGAGGTATGGGTGGATCAGGCAATATTATATAGACTCAATGCTGAAATTGGTGATGAAATATCAATAGGCAATTCTGACTTCAAAATTACGGCAATCCTTCGTTATCGACCCGATCAGTCTATTGGATTTGCATCCTTGTCACCCACAGTACTGATGAATATATCAAGTATTCCAGGAACTGGGCTTATAACTCAGGGTAGCAGAGTCAATTATTCTATGTTGATTGCTGGCGAAAATGATGAAGTTCAGACATTTTCAAAGTTAATGTCAGTCACAGTTAATGATTCGGCAAGAATCAGTAATCCTTCCGATAGCAGTGAACGAACCAATCAAACAATTAATCGCTCTAAACAGTTCTTATCTCTTACTGTAATAATCAGTGTTTTATTGAGTGGTATAGCGATTTCAATGTCTGCACGTCGTTTTGCAAAAAAAAGGATGGACATGATCGCGTTAATGAAAAGTTTTGGAGCCAAAAGACGATTCATACTGCAAATAATTATTATTCAGTTGACCATGATTGGATTGACAGGTGTGATTTTGGGTTCGATCATGGGATTTATTGTTGAAAATCTCGTTGCTAATCTCATAGCCGATCTATTCATGAGCGAACTTCCAAACCCTACTTTTCAAACACTATTCATCGGACTGTTGGCAGCATTTATTTTATTGCCAGGTTTTGCTTTCTCTTCACTGCTTCAGCTAAGTAATACGTCGGCGATAAAAGTATTAAGAAAAAATGCGATACCGGCCCCACCTTCAGAGCTATTCATTGCTGGAGGAGCCCTCCTTTCAATGTCAATATTGCTCTATTATTTCGTCAGAGATATTGAACTTTTGGCTGTAATTATTTTAGGGATGCTTATTATTTCACTTCTTTTGTTCTTCATTGGCCAGATTCTAGCCCAAATATTAGGCAGTCTTCGTGGAGGATTTGGGGCCTCATGGCGCTATGGTTTAGCGAATGTTTCAAGGCGCGGCAGGGACAGCGCAATTCAGATAGTTGCTTTCGGTCTTTCTCTTACAGCTTTATTGTTGTTGTCACTAATAAGAACGGATTTACTGACCGATTGGCAAAAAGCACTTGGTGAAAATACCCCAAATTATTTCTTAATTAACATACAGTCATATCAAACTGAGGGCATAAGAGAGATATTAAAATCAAGTGATGGAGTAAATCCCGAATTTGTTCCACTTGTACGGGCAAGGATGACTGAAATAAATGGTCAATCAGTGCAGGACAGATCTTACCCAGATGAACGAGGAAACTGGCTCGCCAACAGAGAGGCAAATTTATCTTGGGCTAAAACTGTGAACTCAAAAAATAAAGTTACGGATGGAAGTTGGTGGAGCGCCGACTATAAAGGCCCTCCACTGGTTTCCATTGAAAGGAGTGCAGCAGAGGATATGGGCGTGGCAGTAGGAGATAATCTTACGTTTCTCATAGCGGGAGAAAATATTACAGCAGAAATTTCAAGCATTAGAGAAGTAGATTGGAACTCTTTCAGCCCAAATTTTTTCTTGGTTTTTTCCCCTAATTCATTGGATGCATTCCCAAGCTCTTTTATATCTAGCATGTACCTTGATAAGAGTGAAAATCAGATATTAAAAGAGTTGCAGATTAATTATCCAACTGTTTCCGTTGTTGATCTTGATCCTATCTTGCAACAGGTTAGACAAGTTATAACAAAAGTAAGCATTGCAGTACAAGCGGTCTTTATTTTTACCTTGATTGCCGGAATTACCGTCCTTTTTTCCGCAGTGCATTCCACCATAGATGAAAGGAAATTTGAGAGTGCTCTTTTACGTGCTGTCGGTATGAAAAAGAGAAACGTGATTATTAGTTTATTATCAGAATTTTCAGCCATTGGGCTTTCAGCAGGAATATTAGCAGCATCGGGGGCATCGATTCTTGCGTGGCAAATTGCATCCAGATTCTTCGAGATGCCATATATTTTCAATCTATCATTGTGGCTGGCAGGTATTGTCTGTGGCGTCTTTCTAGTATCGTTATTCGGTTATATAGCATCAAGAGATGCAA
>CABYDR010000015.1 GCA_902517795.1 uncultured Woeseiaceae bacterium
AAAAGTTGACTTCATTGGTGTCACTGGGAGAGTTTATTTCTCTCAAAAATCTAATGATCGAATTAATATGCCACTACAAATCATGAACAGTCATGGTTTTGATGAATCATCAAATTCTGTGAAATTTGAATCTGTTGCGACAGTTTCATCTGAAGGCAAACTAGTGATTGATAATTCAAAAATCCTTCTGCCTGGATACTGATAATGTCATTTTTTAAGCCAATAAAAATCTGTTTTGTTTTCCTATTAATCATTTTTGAACAGGTATCTGCTGATGTTTATTACTTGGGTGGTATGTTTACACAGCACTACAGAGATGGTGCTTATGCAGAGTGGGGAAAATACTCAAGATTAGGGGCAAAAATAGCGATAAAGCACATCAACGACGAGGACCGTCTTGATGGCGATAAAATTCTAATGCCAGATGAAAATATTATTGATTATCATTGTTGGAATGAGAATGTTGAACTGATGACTCAATCATTGATTAGAAAAAATGTCTTAGCAATTATAGGTGCAGAGTGCAGTGATCCTGCTGTTATCATGGCAAACACATCATCTAAAGCAAATATTCCAATAATTTCATATGGAGCAAATGCAGCTGAATTGTCTAACAAAAAAAAATTTCCATATTTTTTGAGAGTAATCACACCTAGCGAAAAATATGAAAGATATTTACTTGATCTAGCATCAAATTACGGTGCCAATAAAATTGCTTTTTTTCATACTACTGATTCCTGGGGAGAGGGGGCTGCAATGGTGGTTATGGATGCCGCTAAGAGAAAGAATATCAGGATTGTGAAAACCTTTTCATTTCCAAGAGACGCAAGTCAAGAGTATATTGACGGCCTCGTAAGAGAACTAAAAGAAACCGATTTAAGACATATTTTTCTTACTTCACCAACACCAGATACTGTTAGGTTTTTTAAAGCTATCAATAAATATGGTTTCAATAATCCTGGATATTTCATTTATGCCTCTGAAATGATCTTAAATAATACACCACTGGATGCAGTAGAAGGTGCTATAGGATATTTCTCACCAGTTGCAGGGATATCAGACTCAAAAAAATTGGATTACTACATCGAGACATATGAAGAATTAACCGGTTTGAATGCTGATTTTAATTCAGCAAATTTCATCTACAGTGTATTAAGTTATGATCAAGTAATATTAGTCTCAGAAGCCATCAAATCAACCAAGAAAAAAAATCTCGAAGTAACAAGTGAAAATGTTATGTCACAACTTAGGCTTGCGAATTTTCAGGGAGCTTCAGGAGAAATATCATTTGAAAATGGCTCTAATGACAGGTTAAATATGCCAGTAAAGATTATGAAATTTTTAGGAAAGAATGATAAAGGTCAGATGTCCTTCATTCCGATCGCTAGCACTGATGCCGTAACAGGGCGCCTTAAAATAATTACACAATAAGTTAAAAATGAAAAAAGATAATAAAAATAATAAAAATGAAGATCTCTTACTTGGCTTAAACAAGAAAATAGATAGGCGAGATTTTCTGAATTCATCACTACTAGGTGCAGGTTCAGTTCTTTATTCAATGTCTGCACCTTCAACTCTTTTCGCTCAAAATGACAATATCAGTTTACCTGATCAAGTTGGTGATAATTGGTATGGATACGGAGGGGTCGGCGACTCTAGATATTCTCATGGCAATACGCCTGAAATTTTGCGGGGTGCTCATGCGGTAAGAGATGGTCTACTTAGTAAGTCCAATTTAAAAAATATACCATCATCAGAAGAATATGACTTAGTCATTGTAGGTGGTGGGCTAGCTGGATTAGGTGCTGCGCAGAGATTTACTGAATTATATCCCATGAAGAAATGCTTAATTCTGGAAAATCATCCTATATTTGGTGGTGAAGCAAAAAGGAATGAATTTAATGTGAACGGTCACATCCTTACTGCACCCCAAGGTTCAAATAGTTTTTATTACAAAACTAAAAATTCTGATATCAAAGAAGATCTCAAATACATCAAAATGCTCAATATTCCGGATGAATTCACATACGGAAACATGCCAAACAACAAAGACAATCTAGTTTTTGCTCAAGAACATTATGATGTTCAAATGTGGGGAGAAGAGCTCATATCAAAGGGCTATTTCGTTGATAAGCAATCTTATGGTGTTGACGCACAGTGGGTCAAAGACATATGGAAAGACAAACTAAAAAGATATCCAGTATCAAATAAAGTGAGACAAGACTTACTTGCATGGAAATATGCGAAAGATATGCCACAAGATAATGAGGAAACAAATGCATGGTTAGATAGCATGACTTATAAGGATTACATTGAAAATATAATGGGTCTTGATGAAGAGGTAACGAAATTTGCTGATCCTGTTCTTGCGAGTGCAGGTGGAATGGGTTGTGATGTTATGTCTGCTTATATAGCAAAACTCCTAGGTATGTATGGTCTTTACCCAGATGCTCCTGTAAATCCACTCAATCGACATAGTTTTCCTGGAGGCAATGATGGCTTCGCAAGACATTTCGTTAAACTATTAATACCTAACTCAATAAAAGGTGGAAATAATTTTGAAGATATAATGAACGGTTCGATTAACTTTGGAAATCTTGATCGTCAAGGTAATCCTGTGAGACTTCGTGTTAGCAGCAATGTCATTAATGTTGCACACTCCTCTAATTCGAGAACATCGGATTCGGTCTATGTAACTTACTACAAAGATAAAAAACTAAACAAAATCAAATCAAAAGCGGTTGTTATGGCGTCAGGTGGTTGGATTAATAAGCACATTGTTGAAGAACTCCCTGTTGAACATAAGAAGGCATACGATCAATTCAATCATGCTCCAATGTTAGTAGCAAATGTTGCGTTAACCAATTGGAGATTCCTGGAAAAACTTGGAATCACAGCATATCAATGGAAAGGTGGATTTGGCTTTCATACAAACATTAGAAAACCCATGCATGTGGGTAAATATCAACCAGATCTAGATCCCAATAAACCAATTACATTAACTTTTTACGTTTCATTTGAAAAAACAAATCAAGGTTTGTCAGCCCAACAGCAATCAAGGATAGGGCAATATGAAATGCTAGGAAAAACTTATATGCAATATGAAAGAGAAATACGACAACAAATGGTTAAATTATTTGGTGGATCTGGGTTTGACCCGAAAAATGATATAGCAGGGATTATTCTCAATAGGTGGGGGCATGCCTACGTTACACCAACTCCTGGATTCTTTTACTCTGCTGATGGTGGCCCTGGATATTCACAAATCATAAAAAATCAACCATTTGGTAGAATTTCATTTGGTCATTCAGAATTACGGGGATATCAACATTGGGGTCCTGCTGCAGAAGAGGGCAGCAGAGCTGTAGATCAGCTTGCAGATTTTATATAGGTATCATATGAGATATTTATTGATAGCTTTTCTTCTCATACCAATTTCTACTTTTCCACAAATAAAAAATACGCAAGAAGCTCATATAATTATAGAACAATATAAAAGTAATTACTCTAATAAAAATCTCAATTTATTAAGAAGTGTATATAAAAAACACCTAAAATCTGCAAATTTTTCAATTGGAAACGTTAAGCGTAATATTCCCTTTGGAGAGCATCCACTTCAAAAGTTGGATATTCACTACGATCAGTCTTCCAAAGAAAACTCTCCAGTGATTATATTTATTCATGGCGGAGCATTTGTAAGGGGTGATAAAAGTGATTACGAAATATTTGATAATGTACTGAATTATTTTGCTAGAAATGGTTTTACTGGTATTAATGCAAACTATAGATTAGCTCCTGAATATAAATGGCCGAGTGGTGCCGAAGACATTGCAAGCATAATTCAATGGATAAAAACACATCATGAAGCACATAATCTTGATAGCAATAATATCTTCTTGATGGGGCATTCAGCAGGGGCAGCACATGTTGCAACGTATTCATTTAATGAAGAGATTCAGGTTAACTCTGGTGATGACGGTCTCAATGGAACAATATTACTGTCTGGTGTTTATAAGAATAGCAGTGAAGAGTCAAAGAAAAACTACTATGGTTATAGTCAAAATAATATGCCAATCGAAAACATTGATGGTCGAAAAATACCGATATTTGTTATTGACGCAGAATACGACAAATTAAATACACAATTAGAATCAATTATATTGATAAAAGAGATATGTAGGATTCATAATAAATGCCCTCATCATAAACAAATTCCACTTCATAACCATTATTCAATGATGTATCACTTTAATACACTTGATAATTCAATTGCAGAGGATATTCTTGTCTTTATGCGAAACAATAAAAAGTAAATCATTATTATGAAGACCACTTTACATCGAGAATATTATGTTGATAGGGCATGGTTTGATGAAGAATCAAAAAATATTTTTCATAACGATTGGTTCTGTATAGGCAGACTTGAAGATTTTCATGTTGCTGGTGATTACAAACTAATCGATATTTCAGGACAATCACTAATTATCTTAAGAGGAAGTGATGACCATATTCGAGGATTTTATAATTTTTGTCGTCATCGCGGTTGCGAGCTTGTCGATACTAAAAATTTAATAAAGGAAGGCAATTTTAAACACAATATCAGATGTCCTTACCACTCTTGGACGTACGATTTAAATGGCAAGCTTTTAAATGCACCTCATCTCAATATAGATAATGAAGACAGTGAATTTCACTTAAAACAAATATACTTGGAAAATTGGGGTGGATTTTTATTCATTAAAATTGGAAAACAGGGTGATCCTTTAGAAACACATCTACAAGAAATCCCAAAACTATTAGAAAGATACCCCCTTTGTGAATTAAAGTCAGAGATCAAAGTGACTTATGAGGTTAATTGTAACTGGAAGGTAATTCTCGAAAATTATAACGAATGTTATCACTGTGCAGGAGTGCATCCTGAGCTTTGTGAGATTGTTCCATCTTTTAGAAAAAATGGTGGATCTGATCTAGATTGGGACAAAGGTGTGCCCCATAAAAAGGGGGCCAATACTTTTACAATGTCAGGTACAACAACGAGAAAACCATTTCCAGGATTGAATAAATATGAAAAAGAAAGGCACTTTGGCCAAGCGATATATCCTAATCTTTTGATTAGTCTTGCTATGGATCATGTCGCAATTTTTATAATAAAGCCGACTTCTGAAACAAAAACAGAAATAGAATTTAGAATCATGTTTCATTGCGATGAAATATCCAATGAAGATTTTGATCCTTCAGATACCTCTGAGTTATGGGATATTACAAATAAACAAGATTGGGATATTTGTGAAAAAGTTCAAAGAGGGATGAATTCGAAAGGCTTCAAAAGAGGTTATTATGCAGAAATGGAAGATGAAAATTTGAATGTTAAAAATTATATTAAAGAAAAGCTTAATTTAAATATATGATACAAATATGAAATTATGAAAAGAAGAAGTTTTAATAAGATCTTAGGATTAACTGCACTGACATCAGCGTTTTCTAATCAGTATATTAATGCTAATCCGACGTGGGAGTTAGAAGCAGATATTGCAGAAAGCTGTGGTTGCAATATTCCATGTCCTTGTAACTTTGGAAAACCAACAGAAAAAAAATGTTATGGAAATCGCCTTATCCAAATTAGAAAAGGTTATATAGACGATAATGATATCTCTGGAATAAACTTTGTTGTAACTTTTGAAATGGGAAAATGGTCAAGAATCTTCATTGATGATCAAAACAAAAAAAGCAAACAAGATGTCTTTAATAAATTGTTAAAAGCTGCTTTCACTGGCTTCTATAATCAAGCAGAAATAATAATTCACGAATCACTAGTTATTAAAAAAACAAAAGAATTTTTAGAATTTTCAACTTCAGAGTCTTATGTAAAAATGAAACCTATGCTTGGCATAAATGGCAAGCAAATCAGAATCGATGGTTTACCTTACAATGCTTTTTATAATTATATTCAATATGAATCTATTAAACACAGTCATACTGGACCAAATAATAAATGGAATTTAAATGGAACTAACGGCTTTACATCATTGATGTTAGCAAATGGATAATTAATGATAAGTGAATTAATTCTATTAATAGTGCAAGTAATTGCAGCATTAGGTGTTATCGTTTCTGTAATTTATTTAGGCGTTCAAATAAAACAACAAAATGAAATTACAAAAGCTGAGTTTGGCCATTCTTTGACGAATAGAATGTATGAAAGATACTTTAATACTTCAAAGGACAATGAATTCAGCGCCTTCTTATCAAAGGATTGGTCAGATACTAAAAAATTAACCGATACTGAAAGATGGAGAATAGCTCTATATGTAAATATGGTTCTGGTCGATATATTTGATACTTATGATAAGGTAGAAAGAGATTTTGTTGATAAGTCACAACTTGATATGCGTATGCACATGTTGAAGCTTGGAACAATGAAGACAGATATAGCAAAAGTAACGTGGAATTACTGGAAAAAAACAAGAAGTCAGAATTTCATAGACTGGTTTGAAAAAGAAATTTATGACGAAGCTGTCTCAGAAGAAGGCTTTGATAAAAATATATTTAGTAATCTCAGAAGAAATTAATAGGAGTCATAATGAAGATATTAAAAAAAATGTTATTCGTAATTTATTTACTCGGAACAAGCTTGCTTCATGCTCAAGAATTCCAAGCTGGTGCGCCAATAAGTGCTATTGATGAATCAGGTGATAGAGTATTCACAACTGATAATGTAAAAGTTTATGGGAGTTTTTATTTTTCTGAAAGCTGCACATTTGATAGCGATAGAAATCTAATACTCGCCATGAATTCAGGAAAATTCAGAGCTGATGGTCCAAATGATGCCTATGTTTCATTGCTTAATCCAGATGGAAGTGTACATACTCCTAAATGGATTGGGGCTACACGTGATGGGTTAGAATTAAATGATCCTCTTGGCAGCACTATTTCCGAAGGAAAGTTATATACGGTTGATATTGATTATCTAAGAATATTCGATTTAAGTTCCGGTAAACCATTATCATCAATTAAGGTTGACGGTGCGACAGGCATGAATGGAATAGGGGTAAGCAACGATGGAACGGTTTATGCCTCAAATACTAGAAATCCGGAAGTTGTTTTTCAAATAAATCCCGACGGATCCTCAGCAGTTTTTTCTGATCATGAATCATTGTCATTACCAAACGGTGTTGCAATTGATAACGACGGAAATATTGTTGTTGTGAATATGGGTGATAATAAAGTGATTACATTTGATCAAAATGGAGATATCAAAAAAACAGAATATGCTGCAGAGTCTGGCGGTGATGGCATTGTAATCATGGAAGATGGAACAAAGTACGTCACAAGTGTAAGACATGGAAGTGTCTCTAGGTTTTCCAATGATGGTGATGTTTCTGTTATAGCTAGAGGTATCCCAAATGCTGCATCTATGTGTTACGACTCAATACAAAACCAATTGGTAATACCCATGAATTCAAATTACGCAATGGGTTTCATTCAGCTGTAACTATTAAATTTTAAGGGTTAATTAATGGCAAAAAGAAAGAAGGTTCTATTCGGTCTTATCATTATTGCATTTGCTGCTATTGCAGCATACTTTGCGATTGATTATGTAGCAAAGAAAGAAATTAAATTAGCAGTCGATAAATACCAATCTGATTATATGCCAGATTATCTAAATGATTATATCAAAATCAATTACGATGCAGGGGTTTCAGGACTTTTTGTTCCTACAATCAAAAACCTCAAGGTTAATATAGTCTACGAAAATTTACCTAAAGATGTTTTATCAATAAACATTGATGAGATAAAACTCTACTCCTATGACATAAAAGACTACGATGTTGCGTTAATTAATTTGCATATTCTCTATGATAAAGCAGCGCTTCAACAATACCTTTTAGAAGAATTAGACTTAAGTATGAATGAAACCGGATACTTATCGAGTCTCGATTATATGAAAAATATTGACCTTTATGTTGATGGCACATGCTCTTCAACAAGATGTGAAGCAGGGACTAAAATTCTAGTTAAATCACTATTCCTTCTTGATCAAAATTTTAAGATCGATGGTTCAGAAGATCTCATTGCGTTTTATTTGGATAATTTAGTTAATCCTATGGATCCGTCCGAAATTGAAGAAAACCCATTTATAATTTTTGAGGCATTAGGATTGCTTAGCGAGCTGAATGAAATATCTTTTGACATAAATTATAAGGATTATGGTTTATTTGATGAAACTGGTTTAAAAAAATACATCCAAGAAACATATGAAATCAATAATTTTCAAATTGAGGAGGGTGCTTTTGGTATAAGTTATCTAGATAACGATCTCATAGTTAATTCAGAAATCAATACCTCGTTATTTAAAAATACCTCATCAATGGATTATGTTTTTGATAGCTCAAAATTAATGGTAGAACCAGATCAAGCAGTTAAATTAGCTAATGTAAAATTTTCTTTAGATAATAGCGGTTTGGATGATGTATTGTGGCAACTTAATCCTTTTTACTCCAAAGATGAAATTCTCTCTCAGGTGGATATTATTATTGATGAAATGAATCAAGATAGTGCACTAAAGGATGAATTCATGGAGTCAGAGGAAGGATACATAATCACTCAACTCACAGGTGAAAATGATCCACTAAAATCACTCATTATGGTTAGAAACTTTATTGATAATCCCAATTCTATTGATATTGAATATGAGCCTAGAAGACCTATGGATTTGATGGAAATCGAAGAGATGATGAATTCACCTGAGTGGCCGGTTGGCATGAATATTGCAATCAAATAATGCAATCTAATCAGTATTTTCGAGAATCGAATTTCTATATTATTTTATTTCTATCTTTTTTATTACTTCTCAATGCAAATGCCTATTCTCAATATCCTGAGAAATTTGACTCGCTTGGATCTACGGTTCAATCATTAAGTAATAATAATAAAATAATATATTTCATTGATGACGGAAAAGTCACGGATAAGCCCGTTGTTTTCATAGGTGGTCTTGGAACTTCAGTAAGGGCCATTCGATTGTTGGACTTTCTGAGATCTTATAGAGAAGAATTAGGATTACGCTTAATATCAATAGAAAGAAATGGTTTTGGTCAAACCCCTTTTAACCCTAACTTCAATATGAATACATATACCCAGGATGTGATCGATATCGTAAATCATTTAGATATTGAAAATTTTTCTTTATTTGGTATTTCTGGAGGAGGGCCATACGCTTCAAAAATTGCAAGCATTATTCCAGAAAGAGTAGATTCAATTCATATGGCAGCTACTTTACCAGTTCTTGGAACTAAGGAACGCTGTATTGAAGGAAAAATTAATAATATTTACAAAGACATCATTAAATATCCTATGAAATATTTTACTTTTTCTGGTGACAGCCCAATACATCAGATCGATGGTTTTCAGGATACAGCCTATGATGAAGCTGCACGAACATTTTATATGAATGGGCAAATGGCAAATATAGAGCCACTCGATCATGAATTAACATTGTATTGCAACGAAGGGGTTATAAATACTAAAAGTTTTAGTGGGTCTCTTTATGTCTATGCGGGTACGGCAGATCCATTAATAGGAGATAGAGATATTGAAAATTGGGAAAAATATTACCCAAACGCAGATATTATAAAGAGAATCTATCCGGGAGAAGGGCACGATGTTCAATATCGGCATCTTGATCAGATATTAATTGATATAAAATATAAGAAAAATGAGTTATTGGTCTGTGAGAATGGAAAAAACTTACTTTTAAACTCAGATCAATTAGATCATTCAGATAAATATCAATTTGGATTATGTGTTTGGCAAGATTCGGAAATTTAAAAACGTGATTTTAAAATTTAGAGGAACCTGTAATGAAAAATATTTTAATTTTAGGAATTTTTTTAATGTCTAATGTTTCGGCAGATAAATTAGGTTTCGATCGTTTGACAGGCCAACCATTTGCTTCAAGATCTGAAGTTATCGCAAAAAATGGTATGGCAGCAACCAGTCATCCATTAGCTACACAAGCTGCGATTACTATTCTCCAATCGGGGGGCTCTGCTGTCGATGCAGCAATTGCTGCTAATGCTGTTCTGGGTCTTGTAGAGCCAACTGGGTGCGGTATAGGAGGAGATCTTTTTGCAATAATATGGGACTCAGATAACAAGGAAATCACTGGTCTTAATGCTTCTGGAAAATCTCCTCAAAATCTTACTTTAGATCACTTCAGAGATAACAAAATGACTGAAATTCCATATCTAGGACCTCTGCCTATAACAGTTCCAGGTGCTGTTGATGGTTGGTTTGAGATGCACGATAAATACGGAAAGTTAACCATGATGGAAATATTGCAACCTGCTATAACATATGCAAAAGAGGGTTTCCCTGTATCTGAAACGGTTGCATGGTTATGGAATGAAAACTCTCAGTCAAGAACGAATTTTCCTGGATTTATGAAGGTATTCATGCCAGATGGGAAAGCACCAAAAAAAGGTGAAATATTCAAAAATCCTGCTCTAGCCTCAACTTATGAAAAAATTGCAAAAAAAGGACGTGATGTATTTTATAAAGGTGAAATAGCAGAAGAAATTGATAAATTTATGAAGGAGAATGATGGCCACCTTATTTATGAGGACATGGCAAATCATAAATCTGATTGGGTTAAACCTATGTCTACAAATTATAGAGGTTATGAAGTTTATCAGTTACCACCGAATACTCAGGGATTGGCGGTATTACAACTCTTAAATATTCTTGAAGCATACAACATAAGAGATATGGGTTTTGCCAGTTCAGAATACATTCATACATTTGTTGAAGCAAAGAAGTTAGTTTACGAGGATAGGGCACGCTACTATGCTGATCCAGATTTTTCTAAAATACCAATTGATTATTTGAACTCAAGCCAATATGCAGATGAAAGAAGGCAACTAATTGATCCTGATTCAGCTGCCAGATCTGTCACTGCTGGCGATCTTCCTCTTGAAAATGGCGATACAATTTATCTTACAGTTGCTGATAAAGATGGCAATATGGTTTCGTTAATTCAAAGCAATTATGGTGATATGGGCGCAGGATTGACTCCACCTAATCTTGGTTTTAGCTTTCAAAATAGAGGCCAATTATTTAGTTTGAAGGACAATCATTCCAATATTTATGCACCAAATAAAAGACCATTTCATACAATAATTCCAGCATTTGTAACAAAGAACGAGGTTCCATGGTTATCATTCGGCCTAATGGGTGGATCGATGCAGCCTCAAGGACATGCTCAAATAATAATTAATTTAGTTGATTTTGGAATGAATGTTCAGGAGGCAGGGGACGCAGCAAGAATAAGACATGCAGGTTCATCTCAGCCCACAGATTATAGAATGCATGATGGTGGAGAATTATATCTAGAGTCATCTATTAAAAGCGACATAAGGGATGAATTAAAAGCAAAAGGCCACAATGTAGCAACTGAGAGACATGTTTACGGGGGTTACCAAGCAATAATGTTCGATAGTAAAAACAAGACTTATTTAGGTGGGTCAGACCCAAGAAAAGATGGTCAGGCTTCTGGCTACTGATGCTTAATTTAAAGAACAGAGAACCAATTTTCTACAATTGTTAATGTTATTTCTTTGTTATATATATCAAGGCTATTTCCATATATATCGGAAAGTTCAGTTTCGGGGGCAGAAATTACGACAAATCTTTTATTATTTTGATCATAATCCCAAGCTGGAAATGTTAAATGATTGAATACAATATTTTGATCAAACAAATATTCAGGTTGATTTAAGTTAAAAAATTCACCATTTGGAGTTTGTATAATATCGTATTTGACTTTGTAGAATTTTTCACCAGTGTGAAAATATATTTCATTTTTATCTCTATCCCAAATTGGACTGTATCCTTCAGCAGAGCTTACTTGCCATTTTCCTTCATTAATTTTTGGGTAAGGCCTTATATAGATTTGATTTACACCTGATTCATTGCTCACATATGTTAACCATTTACTATCATTAGATAGACTTGCTTTAGACCACCAAGTCTGATTTGCAAGTGGAGATAATACTAATTCTTTTGTTTTCGGGTCAGTATACTTTTCATCTGCAAAAGAAAGACTGTATATCTCATTATTAACACCAGTGCCTGTTGCTGAGCTAGTAGAAAAAAATATCTCTTTCCCATTAGGAGATACAGACTGAAGTAGGTAGTTTCTGAATTTTGAGTCATCAGAATAAATTTCTTGATTAATTCCAGCGCCATCTGAGCTTACAATCCTTATACTGCTTGTTATGACACTATCAGGATTTTGATCTGCAGCTACTGAGGCATTACCGATGGTAAAGTTATTTGCATAAATTAATTTTTTTCCATCAGGATGCCATCGCGACCGATTAGACTTACCATTAAACGTTCTTCGGCCTGATATATTATTATTAAAATCATAGACCCATACATCTGCATTTGGCCCATCATAATTGGTATAACTCAAATAATCACCATTAGGTGAAAAAGACACTTGCCCAAATCTTCCCTCCATAGGGAGAGTTTCTAAGATTTCCCCATTAACTGATAATACCTTCATAGTAAGATTAGATGAGGCAACAGCAACGTCACTGCCTTTTAAGTATATAAGTCGACCATTATTAGAAACTGAATATGCAGCGCTTCCAAGAATTCCATTTGTTTGTATATTTTGAATGTGTTGTTTTTCTTCTCCTGAAGTTATTAATTTATTTTCATCAAAATTAACACTCCATAATGAAGAGTCTCTCACAAAAATAATTTTTCCTGTTGATGAGATATATCTAGCATTGTATGCATTTGATATTAATGTTTTGTAATCGCCTGATTGCGAGTTATATATAAGGATATCAGAGTCATCATTTGCTGCTACTAGAGAAGAGGAGGAGACAATGATATTAATATTATCGGGAAGATATTCTGGCCATCGATAAACTCTTCCAGGGAGTTTATCAAAATCATAAACCATTGACTCTTCACCTGATTTAAAATCTTTAGTCCACAACAAATCACCAGGACCTGTATATAGAACTTTATTTTCTTTTACATCATAGCCACTTGTGCGTCCTAGATTAGTTTCTAGAATAGTTTGAGGGCTTCCACCAGTTATTCTTACTTTCATTAAAATTCCAGAATCAAAGTAAGAAACCCATTCATCATCTTCTGTGAACTCAAGGACACCATGAACATCAGTTCCCCAAGAATAATTTGTCAGGTGAATTAATGTATCAGCGGCGCTAAGATCTCTTAAGAATATATCGCTTGATGAGTCATTATTTATAGTAAAAGCAACATATCGGCCATTATTAGAAATTGCAATCTCTGTTAATAAACCCCATTCATTTGGTGATGATTGCTTTAGGTTTAAATCAAAATTATACGAAATTTTAGCAATATTAGATGAGTCTTGAGCTGTATTATTAGAATAAGATCTTTTCGGCTCATAATCGAATATAAAAGGTGAAGAATAGAAAGCAAATAATGCAATTATTATGAATGAGAGAATACCAATATATGTATAATTTCTTTGTCTACCTTTATTACTTGTGTGCAACGAATCTTTAGTATGCAAGGAAGGTGAGTTAGTATTTATTTCAGATGCCCATGCTATTAGTACAGCAATTGGAAAACCGATTAAAATTATAAATAGTATTATTTGTGCAACCCAAATAGGCGCACCAATAGTAGGTAAGACTGCGTCTTGCACTTGTAATAAGATCCAGCAAACAACACCATAGGCTGTAGCAACTTTTACTACATTACTATTTTTTATTTTATCCCAAAAACTATTCATTGTAATATTCTAAACATTTTAATATATAGTAACAAATATCATTACTAATATATAAATAACAGGACCTTATTCCATAATATTAACTTAAATTATAATATATTATATATGCGTATAATGTATATTATGTTAAATAGAATATATCTTAAGATTATATATAATAATGTAATGAGTAAAATACTTAGATATTTATTATTATTGGTTACCTTCTATCCTCTTTTTAATTTTGCAGATGAAATCAATGTATTGGGTTTAAATAAACCTGCAGAAATTATCATAGATAAATATGGCGTACCTCATATCTATGCCCAAGATCATTATGATGTTTTCTTTGCTCAAGGTTTTAATGCAGCTAGAGATCGTCTCTGGCAGATTGATACATGGAGACGAAGGGGTCTCGGTCAATTATCAGAGGTATTAGGGCCCTCTTATTTACAACAAGACAGAGCTAATCGACTTTTTCTGTATAGAGGTGATATGTACAGAGAATGGCTTTCCTATGGATCTGATGCAAAAAAAATAACAGAAAGCTTTACCAATGGTATTAATGCCTATATTGATTATATTAAAGATAATCCTAATAAATTACCTATAGAATTTAAAATACTCGAATACAAACCATCAAAATGGGAAGCATCCGATGTAGTAAAGATCAGAAGCCATGGTTTATGGAGAAATGTAGAAAATGAAGTGCTGAGGACAAAATTACTATGCAGTTATAATAAAAAACAGTTACAACAATGGAAGAGGTTAGAACCCGAATGGAATATCACTATTCCTGATAACTTTGATGCATGTTCATTTCAAGGTGATATTCTTGAAACTTATATTCTTGCTACAGGACCAGTTCGTTTTAATAATATAAATCTTAATAGTAATTTAATGTATTTTAGAGATGAATCTCTAGGTAGTAATAATTGGGCGGTTTCTCCCCAAAGAACTAATACAAATTCAGCCATACTAGCAAATGATCCTCACAGAACTCATGCCGTTCCTTCATTAAGATATATTTCACACTTAAATGGACCCGGTATAAATGTGATTGGAGCGGGTGAGCCTGCCCTCCCCGGCATTTCTATCGGTCATAATGACAATATTGCATTTGGGTTAACGATTTTTGCGATCGATCAGGAAGATCTCTATTACTATGATATTAATGATAAAAAGCCAAATCAGTACAAATATAAAGGTCAATACGAAATTATTAGTTCTATTACAGAAGCAATATTAGTAAGAGATCAACACCCTGAGTTTGTTAAATTAGAATTCACACGCCATGGACCAATTATTAAACGTGATAAAAATAGAATATATGCACTAAGAGCAGCTTGGCTTGATGAAGGCATGGCACCCTATTTTGGCAGTGTTGAATATATGCGCTCGAATAATTGGAGAGAATTTCTTGCGGCTTTGAATAGGTGGGGAGCTCCTGCTGAAAATCAAGTATATGCTGATAAAGAAGGAAATATAGGATACAAGCCAGCTGGTTTATTTCCAAAACGCATTGGTTTTGATGGATTATTGCCAGTATCTGGGCATGGTGATTATGAATGGAACGGTTACTTTGATATGGATGTTTTGCCTGAAGAATACAATCCAGATCGTGGTTATGTCTTTACTGCTAATGGTATGAATCTTCCAAATGATTATCCAATTGATGATTATCCTCTCGGTTTTGAGTGGTCAGCACCTTGGCGGCATCAAAGAATTGATAAGGTACTTAGCATACAAGAAAATCATAGTTTTGGCGATTCATTAGATCTACAACGAGATTATCACTCTGTTTTGGCTGAAAAATTAATACAAAAATTACCAATTACAGCACCTGACAATATTAAATCTTTTTTTAGTAAATGGGATGGATATATGGCCAGAGATAGTAAGGAAGCAGCTTTATTCGCTATTTGGTATTATAGGCATCTAAATCCAGCGCTCACAGAAGCTATATTTGGTAATCAGTCACTAATAAATTCAATTGATTCGTATACTGTTCTCAATCTAATTGATGATAAGGCTTATGAAGATCTTGTTTTAACTACACTCGAAACATCATTTAATGAAGCAAAGCATCTTTTAGGTGAAGATAGCAATAACTGGAAATGGGGAGATCTTCATAAGACTAATTTTAATCACCCATTATTGGATAACAAGAACAATATTTATACCAATATCATGAAAATAAATAATTACAGTCGAGGTGGAACAGGAAATACACCAAACAGCACATCTTTCTCTCCAAATGACTTTCTGGTGCGTTCTGGCGGTTCATGGAGATTTGTAGTTGATACGAATGATTGGAATGGAGCTAGAATGACAAATGCACCAGGACAGTCAGGTGATCCGAGGAGTAAATTTTATGATAATCTCGTTGAAGGCTGGGCTAACGAAAAATCATTTCCTTTACTGTTTAAAAAAGACGCCGTAATGGAAAATATGGATTCAATAATCAAACTATTGCCATCCAATTAGCTAATTATTGATTTAGTGTATCGGTAGCATTATCTTCTCAAAGAACGAAGGCAGTGAACGATGACAATCAAGTGATAGTATATTCGCTATGTGCTGATCAGGTCTGACTATTAATATGCACCCTTCTCTTCGATTTATCTTTCTCGATTTGAAAATATCCTTTTCAGGTATTGATGTAAAAACCTTTTCATAATCTCTTAGTTTGTACTTGCCTTTTTTTGGTTTAAAATAATCATCCATCTGCTCTATTGATACTTCATTTTTATGCTGAAATATAGTTACAACATCAATAATTGAATCAACATCATAATTTTTAGGAGTGTATTTAATAACTGGAGATGTACTTGATTTATATATAAACTCCATCAGCTTCTGTAATTTTGATTGTTTTTTAAATGGGCTCGAATTATTACAAAAGATAAATAATCTCCATCTCATGTCAGCTTTATTTATATGACCTAGATGAAGAATTCTTCCATCAGCAAGACGTTTTACTTTATGCGAGTGAAACCTTTCACCAACTTTAAAACCTTTGGCAAGATTTTGGTATTTTGATTTTCTTTTCGTTATGAGGGAACTATTGTATTGAATGCTGGTACCAGCAATAAATCCCGTTTGTTTTTCGAAGTATTGTTTTATATCTCTTGAGCTGTTCTTTTTTGATTTATTATTTTTTCCTTCATTTCTTGCGACTAATTTTGCAAATTCTTTATCTAGCTTGATTAGATTCTTTGCAACCGCCCTTCTCTCCATATTATAAGTATTTAATATTGAATGATTTGTTCTCTTTAATAATACAGATGATAGTTTCCAGCCTAAATTAAAAGCATCATGTATCGAGACATTCATTCCTTGTCCTGCTTTTGGGCTATGAGTGTGACATGCATCACCTGCAATAAATGCTCTAGGAAATTCAATTTTGGAATTTTTGTCTACATTATTATCAAACGATGAAGCAACTCTTTGTCCAATTTCATAAACAGACCACCAAGGAATCTCCTTAATATGAAAATCATATGGTTCAAATATTTTTTTGGCAGTCTCTATTATTTGATCTAAATTTATATTTTCTTTTGAGATTCCCTTTTTATTTTCAAGCTCATCTAATTCTATGTAAAGTCTAACTAGATATCCGCCTTCTCTTGGAATAACTAGTATTGATCCATGGTTTTTTGTTTTGATAAAACATTTAATGCGTATATCTGGGAAATTAGTTTGCACTAATGCATCCATTACACCCCATGCACTATCAGACGAATCACCTATTAGAGGAATATTCAGTTTTTTTCTTACTCTACTTTTAGCGCCATCACATCCAACAATATAGCGAGCAGAGATTTTCTTTTTGTAACTTTTTTTATTTTTCTTGTGTAAAACAGTTGCTGTTATAGGAAATTTAGATGGATCATTAAATGTTTTTTTATTAAATTTAATATCAACAAGCTCACAATTATAGTTAGGCTCCAATTGAGAGGATGAATTTTTCATTCCATCCAGAAGTAAATCATGGATCCTTGCTTGATTTAAAACAACATGAGGAAACTCAGATAATCCAATTCGAGGATCATTCACTCTTCTGGTGCATACAATTTTATTTTGATTTTTATTATCAGTATCCCAATATGATATTTGATTAAGCCAGTAAGATTCTTTTAGTATAAGTTCGCTTGAGTGATATGCTTCCATTATTTCAATAGTTCTGCATGAGACTCCATCTGCTCTACCAAATAATAACGGGCCGGGCTTTGATTCAATAATACATGTTTTTATTTCTGGAAATACGCTCAGCTGTCTTGCTAAAGTTAATCCTGCAGGTCCACAACCGATAATCAATACATCAGTTTTTTCTGGAATTTGTTTATATTTTTGTCTCGATAATTTCGATCTGACTGACTCAGATAGTTGAAGGTTACCCGGAACAAAGCCATTTAGATGATATTGCATAACTGTTAATATTTATGACTTCAATGGTTGGTTATGATCGATCGTGAATTTAAAGGGTTGCAATGCCTTGTATTTTTTTGATTTAACAGTAGAGACATAAAGATATTTAACATTTATCTTTTCATTTGATATAACGAGTTGAACATATCCTTTGTTTTTTCCATTAATCCATTCTAAATCTCTATTTTCTTGAATAAATCCATCCTCAATCTTATTTATTTTTTCTCCAAATGTATCAATAGAATTTGGTGATGTTATTGAAGGTGCGCCAATTTCAATCCCAACAAATTTATCTTTATTGTCATACAAATTTGATAACCAAGAGTCATGAGAATCTCCGGCCAGAATAACACTTGACCGTGATGCTTCAATATTACGATAGAATTGCTCTCTCTCATTAGGATATCCATCCCATTGATCGGTATTATAAGGAAGTTTTGCACCAGCAAGATCGATTATATTTTTTAAATAGTTTGGTAACTCACTACTCTTAAAGTCTCTCAATAATTGAGGTAGATGTTTTGGCCCAATTAGGAGTTGCTGTCCAAAGATAGACCATTTGAATTTTGTGCTTACTTTTTCTCTAATCCATTTATGCTGCTCAGCACCAAGCAAGCTTCTTTTTTTTAAGAGATCCTTCCCGTACTTTTCTTTATTAATTATTCCATCATTTAAATAAGAATTTATATTTAATTGTTTATCTCTATATAAGTAGCGCGTATCCAACATTAATAATTGAAACAAATTACCTACTTTAAAGTCTCTCCATATTTTTGATTTATTTTTATTTTCACGAATCGGCATCCACTCATAATAAGATTTAATTGCATTGTAAATTCTATCCTCAAATTTTCCTTCATTATTGGAGTGATTTTGTGCACCATTCTTCCATGTATTATTTGTAAATTCATGATCATCCCATACAACAATCATAGGTTTTGAAGCATGTAAATTTTGAAGATCCTCGTCTGATCTATATAAGGCATACCTTTTTCTATAATCATCTAGAGAGATTATTTCATGAGGAGGTTCAACCACCCTTCCCATCTCTTCTGATCCTGTAGATGGATACACATTCATTCCATATTCATAAATATAATCCCCAAGATGCAGCACGAGATCAATGTCATCATTGTTTGCTATTTCTTTGTAAGCATTAAAGAAGCCAGCAGGATAATTTGAGCAACTGCAAAATGCGATATTATATTTCTTGGGATTATCAGAAGGTAGTGTGGATGTGGTGCCTATATCTGAATAAATATTTTGATAATTGAAGCGATAATATACTTTTTTACCGTTAAATTCCTGTGGTATTTCTGCATCAACTTTGACAGTAAAATTATCAGAGAAACTACTCTTATGTGAACCAGAAGCTATTAGATTATTGAAGTTAATGTCATTCGATACTTGCCATTTTATATTAATATCATTTCTATTCTTTTTAGATACTTTAGTCCATAAAATAATATGACTGTTTGTCGGATCACCGCTTGCAACACCATAATCAAAAGTTATCTTTTCAATTTTTGGATAAGAAAGTAATTTTAAAGGCAATGCCCCAAAGATCATTAATAAAGATTTTAAAAAACTTCTTTTTTTCATGTGACGTTGAATCAACTAAATATATTGAATTATGTCCATTTTTTGTTTAAAACGTCAAACGAATCTTATTTAGTCATAAAAATAAACTTTACAAGTAAAAAAAAACAGAGCCTAAGCTCTGTTTTAAAATTCGAGTTACGAAAGGGTCTAAAGTGAGATTCTCTTTAGCTCCTTGAGGATTATCTCTTTTCCTCTTGGTGGGCTACTAAGCTATTTTTTATCGTCGACTCTTAGTAACGCTTTCTCCTTTCGTGCTCTGACTATTAATTCTCTCTAAATATCCGTCTGCAGTTGGTCATCAGTCGGTTTCAATAGTTAATATCCATACTACTACTTCTATAAATCTTGTCAATAGGTTAGATGCGAAAAAGTAAGTTTTTTATAGTTTTTTTTATTATTTCTTAAAAATTATCATAGGATAGAAAATAAATGATTTCATTAAACGTAATTCCAAGTATGATGCTGTTAAATGCAAAAAAATATGAAAAGAAAACTAATGGGCATACTCGCCTTTACAATAGGGTTTATTATTTTTGCTGTCCCTTTTCTCTGGTTGATATATATTGCCATACGATAATAATTAGATTTTAGCTTGAGCGTTCTCTGTATTTTCTAAATTGTCCTTCTAATCTAAGGATATTCTCATAGCTACCAGGAAACAACCTGATTAAGATATCTGCAATCTTTGCATCAATACCAATAATTATTCTTCTTTTTCTTTTTTTCATACCCTTAATAATGTTTCTTGAGGCAGATTTTGATGTTGTATATGACAGTTTATCGAACTGATTTATTAGCCTTATCTTTGTTTCTTCAGAAATATTGCTACCAATTCTTGCATTAATTGCAATATCCGTTTTTATTCCTCCAGGATGGACGCTTGATACATTGATTGATGAATCTGCTAATTCCATTTTTAATGCTTCTGTATATGCCTTAACTGCTGCTTTTGATGAATTATAAGCTGCTTGCCCTGGTAGAGACATCAGTCCTAGAATACTTGAAATATTTACTATATATGCTTCATCACGCTGGATTAATGTTGACAAAAAAACATTAACGCCATAGACGACACCCCAGAAGTTTATCGCCATAAGATTTTCAAATTCATAGATATCTCCATTCTGAATTGTATCCATAAGAGTAATACCGGCATTATTAATAAGAACATCAATATAGTTGTGTTCTCTTAGAACCAAGTTACCAAAGTCAATCATATTTTTATAATCAGAAACGTTAACCTCATAACCAAAAGCATTTACACCATTAGATTTTAATTCTTTCACAAATTCTTTAAGTTTATGAACATTAATATCAGATAAAATCAATACGGAATCTTCATTTGCGAATTCTTCTGCTAATGATTTCCCTATACCTGATGCTGCACCAGTAATTAATATTTTTTTATTCTTAAACTTCATATAGACCCAAAAGTTGATTTATTGGTAGATTTAATATGAGAGTCAATCCTTGATACAAATTCATCAAATAGCTCATAGGGAAAATCATGACCCATACCCTTAATAGGAAAAAATACTGAGTTTTTTAATAAATTAGCCGTATCTTCGCCACACTCGATTGGAACTAAATCATCATCTGTTCCATGAATTACTAGAGTTGGAGTGTCGATTTTTTTTAAAAAAGGCGACCTATTGTATGAGCTCATTATTGCCAATATCTGTCGAATTGTTCCTCTTTTTGAAACACCTCTAGATAAGATACGATCTACAAATAAGCTGATTTCCTCATGTGTTCTTGGGTATTTAGGGCTACCTATTAATTTCCATAAATTGATATAATAATCAGAAGCACTGCTAATATCTTTTTGTTTTGATCCAGATAATATGAATTTTACTACTTTCCACCTTGGTTGAGGTAGTTTGGGGTTTCCAGTCGTAGACATTATACTGATTAGGCTTTTGATTTTATTTGGATATTTTATAGCTAGCAATTGTGCGATCATTCCACCCATAGATACACCGATTACATGATAATTATCGATATTAAGCTTAATTGTTAAATTATTGATATCATTCATCATATCATCAAGAGAATAGAAGGATTTAACTTTCAATCTACACACATATTTGATTACCTGAATAAAGATATTAGGTAACTTTGTTGTTAGCTTTTCTGATCTACCTATATCCCTATTATCAATTAGTAATAGACAATAACCACAATCAACTAATTTAGAGACAATTTCAGGAGGTGTTGCTGTTAGCGGCATACCTAAACCTTGCACAACTACAATTATAGGATTTTGTTTATCACCATGGATTTCATATGCGAGCTTCATGATTACTTAAAAGTAGAGTTTTTTGTTTTTAGGATAAAATCGTCCATATTAATATTGGATAATTGCTTCTTAAATGATCTCCCATGCTCAGGGTAAAGCGTTATATTGTTGCCATTCTTATCAAGGTACCAACTGCTGCAACCGCTCGCCCATACAGTATTCTTCAATTTCTGTTGTATTAGATTATTATATTTTCTCAGAGACTCATCTTTAACTTCTATAGTTGAATTCTTTCCTGCCTTCATTATCAGTCTAACAATGAAATTAACCTCCTGTTCAATAATATGCACTAATGAGATCGTGCCTGCTCCTGTATTTGGTCCTGTCACCATATAAAAATTTGGAAATCCGCTGATGCAACTTCCCTTATATGCTTTTGCTGAATCTTCCCATAATTCTGATAAAGAAATATTATTAAGGCCTCTAACATCTATTGAGTGCATATGACCTTCGATATCAAAGCCGGTCGCCATAATAACCACATCAATATTATGATTAGTCGAATTACTTGTTATTATTCCATTACGATCAAAACTACGTATCTCATCTGTTACAACTGTTACATTTGTTCTATTGATTGCTTGAAATAAATAATCGGATAAAAGTATTCTTTTACAACCTAATGAGTAATTTGGTTCGAAGAAATCTCTTAAAACATTATTCTTAATAGATGATTTCATGTATTTGACAATGCTTTTTGCCGCTCTTTTTCCAGAAAATGAATTTTTCTTTATAACTGGGAACGTGATCAACTCCAATCTCATATATAAAAACCATCGAAGCAATTTTAATAGCCAGGGATACTTATAAAATCGTTTCTTTTCATTAGCTGTATAAGCTCTATCACCTCTGGGTATTATATAATTTGGTGTTCTCTGAAAGACTTTTAAGTCTTTTGCTATTTTTGCAACCTCAGGAATTACCTGTATGGCACTGGCTGCAGAACCAATAATGCCAACACTTTTATCTTCTAATTTAACTTTGTTATCCCATGTGGCTGTATGCATAATATCCCCATTAAACTTATTTAGATCTAAAAATTTTGGGATATTGGGTTTATGTATTCCGCCACCAGCGTGAATTACATGATTTGTATATGTTTCATTTCCATCCTCAAAAATGACTTTCCATGTTGACGATTGTTCTTGAAATATAATTGATACGACCTTTGAAGAAAACTTTGTATATTTTAAAATATCGTATTTTTCTACACACCCTTCTAAATATGATTTTATTTCAGCCTGTTTGGCATATCGTCTTGACCAGTTGGGATTGGGTTCAAATGAATAACAATAGAGGTGTGAAGGGACATCACATGCCGCTCCAGGATAAATATTATCGTGCCAGGTCCCACCTATACCATTAGATTTTTCATATATTTGTATATTAGTAATACCATTTTGAATAAGTTTAATGGCAGAACAGATTCCAGAGAAACCCATACCAATAATCAGAACGTCGAGTGGGTTATTTTTTATTGATGAATTCATATTAAATCTTGGCAAAACAAAGAGACAATTTTATCTTGATATTTAATCAGTGAACAGTATGTTTCTGACAAAAAAAAACAGCACGTAAAAGTGCTGTTCTTTTTTTCTTTACAGCTTGACTTTAGTCAAAAGTCATTCTGAAGTTAACACCCCAAGTTCTGGGCTCTGTTGTATAGGCTCTTAAGTTTCCATCTTGTAATGGTGTATTAAATACCGACTGATAGAACCTTTCATCAGACATATTTCTTACCCAGAATGCCAATTCAGAATTTAAATCGTCAAACATAAATGCCAATCTTGCATTTGAGAATGTAAATGACTCTCTGAAATGTAATGGATCTCCATTACCCCAAGTATCAGAATCACTAACTGACTGATGCTCAAGTCTTAGGTATCCTGTAGTGCCACCTAAACTAAACCCTTGAGTGATAGATGCAAACGTTCTGTCTTCTGGCTCTAATTTTGAGTAGCCATTACGATTACAGAAACTTGCATCAGGGTTTGCATTAGCCGCACCAGGATCAATTTGTCCCGTATGCCACGGAGTTGCTATCCAGCATGAACCTTTTTCCATATCTTGCAGGGTTCCAACTACATTCGCATGCGAAAGTTGTAATGTCGTACTTTCAGTTGGTTTCCATATGATATCGATTTCATAACCATCACCATCTGTTCTTCCGGCATTTGTTAAGTTAAATGCATTACCTTGGAACATCGAGATTTGAAGGTCTGTTACTTCCATTTTAAACATTGCAAGGTTAACTCTCAAAGAATCATAAAGATCGAGTTTTGCGCCAACTTCTAAGGATTCAACATGTTCTGGCATGAAGACATAATCTAATCCAGGGCCAAGTCTATCTGTATTAGTTCCACCTGCTTTATAGCCTGTTGAGTATGATGCGTAGTACATCGCATTATCATTTGGTTGATAAGCAATCTTAATATTTCCGTTTACCTTATCTGATTCTAATGAAGCTGTAAGATCTGCTCTTGGTGCAAGTGATGGTTGTGCATAAAAACCAAAACCATTTACATATGTAGGCGCAAGAGCAGTAGCAATTGCTGTAGCATTTGCTTGCACATCGAGTAAACCTAACTGTACACCACCCAAAGTCTGAAGTATCGGTCCCGTTGTACGAAGATCTGTAAGTGGGCCTATAGTGTCATTAGGGTTACCTGGAATATATATAGGGAATGTTCCAGTCATGTCTTTTTCATCATTTGTATATCTTAGTCCTGCTGTAATAGACCAATGATCTCTGATGGGAATCTCGACTTGACCAAAGAAAGCATAACTTTTGTGATCCTGCTTCATAATATCTCTTGCATAGGCACCAGCGGGAAACGTGTCACCTGCAAGACTATAGGGGTTAGCTGCAGTAGCAACAGCTGCAATTTGTGCCGAGGTGGCATTTCCTGGTAAACCATAAGTTGCGGGTGATGCTCCAATTGCAGCGACTAAGCCTGCTTGCATTCCATCGTGAATTTGATTAATGGCTGCAATTCCAGCTTTCAGTGTAGGATCATTATTCAACATTGGAGATGTGTGAACACCAGCAGTTAGTGTTGAGTCATTATCCACATCTTGACTGTGGTAGTAAAAACCGACGACATAGTGACCATCTCTGCCAGATGGTGTACCAAAGTCACCTGCCAATCTTAATTCTTGAGTAAATGAACTTACATCAAGTTTGTTTAAATCGGTAATTACAGATGCAGCACCAAAGTCCACATCACCAAAATCTTCCGTTTCAAAGTTTCTAATACCTGTAATTGAGGTTAATGTGAAGTTATCATAATCCCTGTTGATCTCAAGCGATACCCCTGAATCTTCAGCTTGTGAACGAGGGGGAACAGTCAGGTATACTTCTTGATTATTGAAATTACTTTCAAGCGTTATAGGTAAACCGAATCCGTTTGGAGCTGCTGTAGATATAATTGCGTCTGTACCAGGAACAACTGCTCCTGTATGCGTATGAAAGAGGTTATTCTTCTTAGTTAAAGCAGCACAACACATTTCATCAAGTTTTGCGTAATCCATAATTACTCTCATGGATGTTCTATCGCTTGGCGTGAATAAAAATTGCAATCTTCCACCTTGACGATCTATATCGTTGAGTTTAGGACCGTTTGCGTCTGAGAGGTTTTTTACATATCCATCGCGATCACTTGTAAAGATCGTTGTTCTCATTGCTAGCTTGTCGGCAATAAGCGACGTATTCATTGCAGCATTGAGATTTACTAGACCGTAATCACCACCAACTACTTCAAAGAAACCATTTCTGTCATGACTTGGAGCAACCGTCCGAATACTCACAGCTCCAGCAGAAGTGTTTTTTCCAAAAAGAGTTCCTTGAGGTCCACGAAGGACTTCTATTGCTTCAATATCAGTTAATTGATTGGATATTGCACTTTGCCTGGATCTGTATACACCATCAACATATGCACCAACGGCCGATTCCAAGCCAAAATTTTGCGAGCTTGTATTTAGACTTCTTATACCCCAGCTAGAAAACCCAGAATTTTGACTTTGGTAAGAGTCAAGAACTGGAGTGATTGATGCAAGATCAGACATTGTCTTGATGCTCGATTGCTGCAACATTTCTGCTGAAAAAGCATCCAATGCTACTGGAACATCTTGTTGATTTTGCTCACGCTTTTGTGCAGTTACTGTAACTTCTTCAATTTCTTGAGCTTGAACACCAATTAAAGAAAAAGCAACTAAAGTGCAAAGTGATTGCGTAATATAACGCTTAATATTTAAGTTCATATTTCCCCCCGAAAACTTAGTTTTTTAGT
>CABYDR010000016.1 GCA_902517795.1 uncultured Woeseiaceae bacterium
TGGGATTAAGACCTCAGGGTTTATTCAGAGGTACAGATGATATACTGGCTATTTTGCAGAACGAGCATGAAATTAGGGAAATGAAGCCTGATTTCAACAAAATCTCTGAACTGGATTGCAGAGGTTTAATTATCAGCGCTAAAGGAAATGAAGTGGATTTTGTTTCAAGGTTTTTTGGACCCAATTGTGGAATAAACGAAGATCCGGTGACAGGTTCTGCTCACACTTTAATGGTACCCTATTGGTCAGGAGTCTTGAATAAAGAAGATTTTATTGCTAAACAGCTCTCAGCTAGAGGCGGACAACTTGAATGCAAGTTGAGTGGCGACAGAGTATTACTAGGTGGAGATTCCTATCGATATTTGGAAGGCGCAATAGAATTTTAAGCAAAAATTTATAAAGTGATAAGCACGAAGGAAAGTTTATGAAGCATTTAACAAATTTAGCAATCGTTCTTGTGGTTTTGTTGTTTACAAAAACTTATGCCGATTTAATTTCTTTTAATAGTCTGGTAATGGATGAGTGGAATTTAATGCTGAGAATTTTATTGATCGCGTTCACAATACAATGGGTGGCCTTTATTCCCGCATTTATATTCCAAACCGAGAAATTTTATGATTTGATTGGAAGCCTCACTTATCTAAGCGTTTGCGTATATTCATTGTTCGCCACACAGAGCATTCAAAATGAATCATACGGAAATCTGCTGCTTGCCGGTGCCATAATCGTTTGGGCTATAAGATTGGGTTCTTTTCTTTTTGCTAGAGTTCATAAAACCGGAAAAGACGGGAGATTTGATTCTATCAAAACATCATACTCACAGTTTTTAATGACGTGGACTTTGCAGGGTATGTGGGTATTCATCTGCTCGTCGGCCGCATTGGTGGCTATTTCCAGTCCAACTGGCGTTGTAGTCAATAATATATTCATCGCTGGTTTGGCAGTTTTTATTATTGGATTTGCAATTGAAGTAATTGCAGATAATCAAAAATCCAAATTCCGTTTAGATGAAAAAAATAGAGATATGTTCATCAATGAGGGTTTGTGGTCAAGATCTCGTCACCCAAACTATTTTGGTGAAATCATGCTTTGGACTGGCATTACAATCATGAGTATACCTTCATTTGCTGGTTTAAATTTCTTAGCCTTGTTCTCACCGGTATTTACATATCTTTTACTCAATCACATAAGCGGAGTTAGGATTCTTGAGGCAAGGGGGAATGAAAAATGGGGCAACCTAAATGAATATCAGGATTACAAGAAACAAACACCAAAATTAATTCCAAAAATATTTTCATAATAAGGAGATCAAAATGACCGTGAGTGTCTTATTAGAAGGTGAGTTGAAGGATGGATTGGTTGATAAGTTTGTTGAGATATGCCGTGGTGCATATCCTGTCACACGCGCTTATGATGGGTGTCAGGGCATTAAACTAACGTTGAATGTTGAAAATAAGAATAATTTCGTGATGACAGAAGTTTGGGATACAAAAGAACATTATGAGAATTACCTTGCTTTTAGAACAGAAGATGGAACCGTTGCCGCCATTCAATCAATGTGTCAGAACGATGTAAGTATCAGGATATTTGATATCACAGATGCATAAGATCTCATCTTATCAATCAGGAAGCTGGGTTTTTTATTTCAGAGGAGACGAATGATGCACTCTGATCTTAATGTGGTTATCGTAAATAGCTAAAATAAAAGTGAAGGCAATTTTGGTTATTTTTTCTTCATCAAATGGCTGCAGTCCTAATGTACCCATCACTGCGTTAGTTGAGTTATCTATAATAAAATTGCTCTCAATCAATTCAATTTTTTTCCAGGGCCTAATAGCAAAACCTGAGTCTTCTGAAATATCGCCACCTATGAAATAAGATAGAGCACTATCAAAATCATTTCTGAAGAGGATCTCATTGGTGAAAGTTGGTTTAAATAGAACCTCATCATGAGCAAATGCATAATTTTTTTTGAGGAAACTGATCGCTTTTTCTCTGTAATCATCACCCTCAGTGTAACTTGATCCAATAGCAATGATTCCTTCGGCCCACGATCCAAGGAAATTCTTTATATCATTTCGATCAATTTGTTGTGTTTGCATTGTCTCTCCAGTTTGTCCCATGATTTTACATCAATTCAAGAGATTGGGGATAGGGTATATTCATTTAAAATAAGCTAGAATGAGTTATGCATAATAATTCGATAGTACTGGGCTCTACAGGTCTAATTGGAAAATATCTTCTCACTTATCTCAGCGTAAAAGACATAAGCGTAATTGCCATCACCAGAAGACCGATTAACGACATACCAAAAAATATTTCACCAATGATCATTGATTTTGGCAAGTTTTTGGATCAGGGTCATTTACCTGATTGTGAGCATATCTATATATGTTTGGGGACAACAATAAAAAAAGCAGGTTCAGAAGAATCATTCAAAAAAGTGGATCTTGATTATTGTTTAGGTTTCGCAAAAAAAGCACGCGAATCTGGAGCAACTAAGATTAGTTTGGTTACGTCTGTTGGTGCTAATGCAGATTCAAAAAATTTTTATTTAAAAACAAAAGGACAACTTGAAAATGAGATTAAAGCCATGGGTTTTGATTCTGTGAACATTTTTCAACCAGGACTGTTGCTTGGAAACCGAGACGAGATTCGACCGTTAGAGTTTTTGGGTCAATATGTATCATTTTTTTTAAAAATGTTTTTATTTGGATCATTAAAAAAATACAGAAGTATTGAGGCTTCAAAAGTGGCCAATGCCATGGCAAATTCACCCAACAACAATGGAGTAAATTATTTTTCCTATGAGGACTTCATATAGTCTTTATGTTATTGATATGCAGTATCTTTTCTTTCGAGAAGATGTTCACAATGACACATGAAAATAAATTTGAATTGTTTTTGCAATTTTTTGTCTTAAAAAATCACTTAATTCCTTGAAATAATGGCCATAATTCAGTTACATTACGCATCATGAATCACATATTCAAAAGCATAGTAATGTTTGTCGCGGCGACAATGTTTTTATTGTCCTCTTCGCATGACTTTCATTCGCATGATTCACTAGTTGAAGAGCATTATGAATCTCAATGTGATATCTGTCAGATTGTTGAGTTGGACGATGTTGAGACATTAGTATCTATCTCATTGAATACATTGTCATCTAATGCCATTGCCCATAGTGTTATCTCTTTTTTATCAACCCATAAACCACTATTTCAATCAAGAGCACCACCAGTGAATAAAGTATAGATAGACAAGATTTACCGTACTTTATATAACACTGGAGAAAAAAATGAAAACCACAAGAATGGCACTCATATTGATGAGTGTATTATTTACAAATCAACTTCTAGCTCAAGAGGTTATTGAAGAGATTATTGTCACTTCATCTTATATCGAGCAGAATCTAGATCAGACCCATAACCCAATCCATGTCATAGGCTCTGATGAATTAGCCTCAATGGCTTCCCAAAGTCTTGGCGAATCTCTTGACGATTTAGTGGGTGTTGGGACAGCCGATTATGGCTCTGCTGTTGGACACCCGATCATAAGAGGATTAGGCGGTACCCGCGTCAAGGTTCTAAATAATGGTCGAGTCAATCGCGATGTTTCAGGTTTAGGTGCAGACCATGTTGTGGAGGTTGATCTTAATAACATACAGCAAATTGAGGTGGTGCGAGGCCCATCGTCCCTTTTCTATGCTAATGGATCTATGGGCGGCATTATCAATATTGTTGATAACACAATAGCAAGAACAGATTTCACCGATTCTGAGTTAACAGTTGGATACGAGGTTCAATCGGTTAATAATGGAAATGTTGGCGAACTTTCCTATCAAAATAATTTTGGCGGTTTGAATTTCAGCTTTGGTTACAGAGATACTGATTTTGATAATTATGAAATTCCATACGGTGCCTTAATTCATGAGGAGCATGAAGAACATGAGGAAGAGGAAGAAGGCCATCACGAAGAAGAGCATGAGGAGAACCCAAAGTTTTTATCAAATACAGATTCTGCAACTGAATCATATAAATTTGGTGTATCAAAGACAGGTGATTGGGGCTATTTAGGTGTCTCTGCCAGAGGACTTGAAACTGTTTATGGTATTCCGTTTCATGGTGAAGTGCATGAAGAAGAGGAAGGTCACGAAGAAGAGCATGAAGAAGAAAGAATTTATGCTAACACCGACTCTGATTCCTTTAATCTCGAGGGCTCTTACAATATAAGAAATAATTGGTTGCTAGATAAGGTGGATTATTATGTGGCCGTGACTGATTACTCACTTAAAGAGCAAGATGCAGAAGGTCACGAAGAAGAGCATGAAGAAGAGGAAGAGGAAGAGCATGAAGGTCATGGACATGAAGAAGGACCGACGGAGTTTAAAAATGAGGCTTCTGAATTCGGTGCAATATTCAATTTCGTCAGTGATAAGTATTCACAAAGAATGCTTCTTAATGCCATTCAGGAAGATGTATCCATCGTGGGTCATGAAGCTTTCATGAGACCTTCTGATAATCGTGAATTTTCCTTTGGTTATTACCTTAGCAGAGATACGGATTTATTCGATTGGCATTTTGGTTTGAGACACGATCGAATTTCTAGAAAAGGTTCTGTAGCTCATCATGAAGAACATGAGGAAGAGGAAGAAGGCCATCACGAAGAAGAGCATGAAGAAGAGGAAATTGATAAATTCAAAAAGGAATTTAACACTGACAGCCTTGCCTTGACTTTAACTCGTGATCTCAATGACTACCTCGAGTTGAGCTTGGATTTAGCAAGTGTTGAAAGAGCTCCATCTGCAATTGAGCTATACATGAATGGTCCTCATCTTGCTACAGGCAGATATGAAGAAGGAAATACTGACTTGGATATTGAAAGATCAAGAAATATCGATTTAACCCTCAGTTATAAGCAAAATGCATTTTTTGGTTCGCTGACAATGTTTCGAAACAATGTCGATAATTTCATCTATCTTTTCGATACCAACGAAAAAGAAGAGCAGTTACCGCTCGCACAATACTTGCAAAAAGATGCGCAATTGAATGGTTATGAACTTCAGTTTGGTGCTTCATTTCCTTTTTATAATGGCGACTTAGAATTATCCATTGCTAGAGATTCAGTTTCAGGTGAATTTAACGATGGAACTTACATCCCAAGAATGATGCCAGCGAGAAACATCTTCTCTGTTAATTACAAACGAAATACTCTTGAGTTTGATATGTCATTAAAAGATGTGGATAAACAAGATGAGTTCTCCTCGACTGAGACGATGACAAAAGGATATCAGATGCTTGATATGAGGCTAACTCAAAAGTTGGTATCTGATTCTGGAAGGGTTGTTCAAGCATCCATATTTGGTAAAAATATGCTTGACGAAGTGGGTAGAAACCATACATCCTTTGTTAAAAATGAAGTTCCTTTGACTGGGAAAAATGTGGGCATTAACTTCCTTGTGACATTTTAATATTTTTATATAAGGAATAGCTGTAAATATGCTGGATCACTATCAATTAGTTTTTCTTGGTTTATGGCTAATATTGAGCACCATTGTGGTTCAAGCAGTGGTGCTCATTCGCTCCCACAGAAGGCAAAAAGGCTACAAAGTGGGCGTGATGGATCCATCTCTTGGTCAAGATTCTTTTTTATTTAGAAGTTATCGAACCTTTTGGAACTCACTTGAAAACATCGTTCCGATGTTTGGTATGTCTATAATTGCCATTTTGTGTGGATACAGTGCTTATAAATTAACTTTAATTGTTTGGATCTATGCTCTAACCCGTATCATCCATATGCTCTTATACTATGTGATTGCAACGGAAAAAAATCCAAGTATTCGAAGCATCTTTTATATTATTGGATTTTTTGCAAACGTATTCTTGATGGTGGATTTGGGCCTATTTTTGATTTAGTTTTTTGCTGTCCTAAATCCTGTATGCATTAAGCTGGTTTCAGGTGACGTGCCCATTCTTGAGGATACCCGATAACCATGGCAAAAGTCCGGTTCACAGAGAAATGAGCCACCTTTAATCGTTTTCATTGGTTCGCTGTTTCCCTCTCTGTATTCAGAATCTGTCCATTCCCAGACATTACCAGCCATATCATAAAGACCAAGTGACGTTTTAGGAAAATGTTTCACCGGCGAAGTCATTAAAAAACCATCTTCATTAATATTTTTGAAAGGAAATTTACCCTGCCATACATTTGCTTGATATTTTCCCTGAATTTTAATCTGATTTCCCCAAGGATATATATTGCGAGAATTGTCTCCATTTCTTGCGGCATATTCCCATTCTATTTCTGTGGGCAATCTTTCTCCTTTCCATGTTGCATATGCCACCGCATCATTCCATGAAACTTGCGTAACAGGATGATTATCTTTGGCTTTTTCTTTACTTGGCCCGGCAGGATATTCCCAGTAGGCACCATCTTGCATATGCCAGTGCTGCCTCGAGAAAGAAAATACCCCAGAATTTCCAAATTTCTCTGCTTCTGTTAAGTAGTTCGTAGATTCGATAAACTCTCTGAATTGACCAACGGTTATGGGATGCTCTGACATATAAAAGGAGTCAACCGAATGTCTCTTCACAGGTTTTTCTGAGGATAAACCGTTATTTGAGCCAGCATCAACTATCCCACCTGGAATAAATATATATCCAGTTTCAGTTCTGTGACCATCACAACTTGTCAGCGTAAAAATAAATAAAGTAACAATTACTATTAATTTAAATTTCATATCAGATGTTTACTGCTTTTAAATATTCAGTTAGACCTTATCAGATCATAATCATATAAAGTATATTTTTCCTAGGCAAAAAATTACAATAAAGCTAGGAGTTCATAAATGAAGAAAATATGTATAGTTTTTGGTCACCATAATACAATTGACTCGTTTAATGCGGCAATCAGAGATACATTCATTGATGAAGCAAAAAAATATGGCCATCAAATAGACTTAATAAATCTATTTGAAGAAAATGAACTCCTCCCTTTTTACCGCAGTGACATCAATCCTCCCCCTAAAATAGTTCTCGATTATAGGAAAAGATTAGAGCAAGCAGACGTCATGTTTTTGATAGGCTCTTGTCACAATTTAAGAATGAATGTGATACTCGAAAACTGGATAGATTGGGTGTTGCACCCGAAATGGTTCTTTTCGTATAAATCACTTTTACCTGATAGTAAGTTTTTCGGTAATTATGGTTATGCAATTCCAGGGGCAATGAAAGGGAAAGAAGGTATAGTATCGATGACTTATGGTGGCCCAATGCTGAGTTACTTTAATTTTTCTTTTTTCGATAACATACCCTATAGAAGATTAAAAAAATCAGTATTTAAGCTCGGAGGACTAAAAATATCATATTTAAGATTTTATTCGGTCTTACCTAATATGAGTGAAAGGCAATTTAAATCACATATGAAAAAAGTCAGAAAGTTTGCTGGAGCAATCTAAAATATAATATGAAGATTTCACTTATAATTTATAGAACTAAACGATGCTAAAAATTTTTCAATACACCTTTGTCATAACCCTGCTCCTTTTTATTTTTGGAGTTATGAGATCAATTAACG
This sequence comes from uncultured Woeseiaceae bacterium, assembly GCA_902517795.1. Taxonomy (GTDB): domain Bacteria; phylum Pseudomonadota; class Gammaproteobacteria; order Steroidobacterales; family Woeseiaceae; genus SP4260. The sequence continues at coordinate 7,576 of CABYDR010000016.1, forward strand.
CAGATATATCTTATGATTTTGACACCAAGATAGTAAATGGAAAGATTATTGATGGTACAGGAAACCCATGGTTTTCTGGGGGTCTGGGAATTAAAGATGGCCGCATAATTAAAATTGGCAACCTTGATGAAAGTCATGCGGAGAATATTATTGATGCCAGGGGACTGATTGTTTCACCTGGTTTTATTGATCCTCATACACATGCATTGAGAGGGATATTTGCTGCCCCCAATGCAGAAAGCTCACTCTTGCAAGGCATCACAACTCTAACTGAAGGAAATGATGGTGCTTCACCTTATCCGATTGATGAGCATTATGTTGCTATAAGTGAGAGGAAGATCAGCCCGAATTGGAGCACTTTTGTTGGTCATGGAACCATTAGAAGGAAAGTGATGGGATTAGCAGATCGCAGGCCAACGAAAAATGAAATGGAGCAAATGAAAGAGTTGCTACATAAAGCCATGCATGATGGTGCTTTGGGGATTTCAACAGGATTATTCTATATACCTGGCAGTTTTGCAGAAACTGATGAAATAATTGAATTGTCAAAAGTTGTGGCAAATTATGGAGGTATATATATCTCACATATTCGGGAAGAAACCTCAAAGGTTATTGATTCAGTCAATGAGACTATTCGGATAGGCGAAGAGAGTGATATACCAGTTCAAATTACTCATCATAAAGTTATGGGAGTTGAAAATTGGGGTTTATCTAGAGAAAGCTTGAGATTGGTTGATGAGGCAAGAGCCAGAGGAATAGATGTCACGATGGATCAATATCCATACACGGCCTCACAAACGGGACTGAAAGCACTGATACCACAATGGGCTCAGGAGGGTGGTGATGATCGTATGATAGAGCGAATTAAAAGCCCTGAAACCAGAAACATCATAAAAAATGAAGTCATTAATAAAATATTATATGGCAGAGGCGGCGGTCACCCTAAGAACATCTTTATTTCCAGAAACTCCTGGGACCCATCAATGACAGGTAAAAATTTAGCACAACTAACTGAGGAGGCTGGTTTAGAACCGTCAGCTGAAAATGCAGCTGACATAGTCTTCGGTATTCTTGAGCAAGGATATGTAACAGCAGTGTATCATGCAATAAATCCTGATGACGTAGATCGAATCATGCAACATCCTGCAACAGCAATAGGCTCTGATGGACCTGTAGGGGTATTTGGTGAAGGCGTACCTCATCCAAGACAATATGGAGCATTCGCTAGAGTACTTGGTTATTATGTCCGTGATAGACAAATATTGACACTAGAGCAAGCCATACGAAAAATGAGCAGCCAGAGTGCAAAGAGATTAGGAATTCAAGATCGTGGCCTGATTGCCGCAGGTTATTTTGCGGATATCGCAATCTTTGATCCAGATGAAATCAAAGATAAGGCCACATTTGAAAACCCTCATCAGTATGCAGTTGGCATGAAATATGTATTAGTGAATGGCGAAATTGTTGTTCTAGATGGAAAGCATACAGGAAATAGACCTGGAAAAATTATTTATGGACCTGGATGGAAGCCAATATTATGAGCACAAACAATAAGGTCAAATTGTTAGGTTATTTAGGGTTAATTCCTTTCTTATTTTTATCATTTGGCACATGGTTTCTTCCATATAATGTTCCCTATGAGACATTATGCCTATCTTTCTTCTTTTATGCCCTAATGATTAATAGTTTTCTAAGTGGAAATCTCTGGAGTTATAATTTAGAGCGTAGGATAAGCCCGATTGTCCCAATTATGTTCTTTTTTTTGCCCATACTTATTTTTCTTTTTCTTCTATGGCTTACCTATGAGGCCTTTCAGTTAGGTGCTTCATTGGGTTTGTCTGCAACATTGTCATTCATGACATCATTCTCTGGTATGTATATTTATGAGAAGAGAACTGTCGGACACGAGGATTACTATTTAAATCTTAGGCTGCAACTCACTTTAGTCGTAGTCACCTGTCATTTATCGTGGGTAATATTTTTTCTGAATATCCTCAGAGTGACTTGATTATAGGATCTGTTTCTTAAGATAGGAGATGATGTCATCCGATTCGTATAACCAGACATCGTCTGAATCTTGTTGAGGTATTCTTAGGCAGGGCACCTGTTGCTTTCCTCCATAAGCCAAAAGATCAGACTTGTGTGTCTCATTGTTTGAGGCATCAAGAATTTGAATATTTATATTGTTCTCATGCATGAATCTTCTAACCTTGATGCAAAAAGGACAAGTCGAATAATCATAGAGTGACAAATCTTTCGTTTTTTCATCAATCAATTCTTGCTCCTCAGGTAACCTTTGAATTGGCTTTGGGAGGGTGAGATAATTTCCAACTCGAAGAAGGTTACCAAATATATCTCTCCCGAGAATTTTTCTTAATAGCTTTTTTGTCACTTATTTTCTCTTTTTGAATAATCATTTAATGGGTTATTTATAATTTGCTATAGAGTAAAATTAAACAATTATGAAAACAAGTAAATATGAAAACAAGTAAACTCATCGAAACAATATCGGGACCCGCATCAAAAGCTTGGATTGTGGGTGATAAGGCCTTTGATATGATCGATCGTGGTATGGATGTGATACATCTGGGAATCGGCGATCCAGACTTTGATACACCAAGTCACATTATAGCCTCTCTGGAAAAAGCATTGTCTTCTGGAAAAACACATTACTCTCCACTCTTGGGAGAGACTGCATTAAGAGAACAAATAGCTCTGCACTCCATAAAGCTTTATGGCGGCGAGGTTTCAATGAAAAATATTGCAGTTTTACCGGGAGCACAAGCGGCACTATTCTCATTATTCTTAGGCATTACTGAAAAAGGTGATGAGGTAATCGCTCTTGAGCCAACCTATGCAACTTATCCAGCTGTTATAAGAGCGAGTGGGGCAAAATTGATCACGGTAGAGCTCAATCGCAATGAAAATGGTTATTATTTTGATCTCAATGATATTGAAAAAGCGATAACGTCAAAAACCAAAGCCATATTGATCAATTCACCGAGTAATCCCTCCGGTGCTGTATTTACTCAGGAAAACCTTAATAAGCTCGCAGACCTATGCAAGGAAAAGGGAGTATGGTTGATTTCAGATGAAGTATATTGGTCACTCTGTTATGAAAACGATCATGCCTCTGCTTTTACTCAATTACATACCAGAGAAAATGTTATTGTTTTGAACAGTTTGTCCAAGTCCCATGCAATGACGGGATGGCGTATTGGTTGGATTATTGCTCCAGAGGAAATCATTGAAGCGATGTTATTTTTGTCTCAGGCTCAATATTTTGGAGTCAGTCAATTTATTCAAATGGCTGCTATAGAAGCTTTAAGGGACTTTGAAAATCCAAGGAAATTTAAAGAAATTTTTCGTGAGCGAAGAGATGCATTTGTTGCGGAATTAAATAAAAGCAAGGTGCTCAATTCCAACATACCCCAGGGAGGTATGTTCCTGCTAATTGATATTGAAAAAACTGGAATTGATGGACAATCATTTGCAGAACGTTTGTTAGAAGAAGAGCATGTCGCAGTGGTGCCAGGTTTTGGATTTGGTGATTCCATGCAATATTCTATTAGGGTTGGCTTCTTAGATGAAATACCAAGACTTATTGAGGCAGCTCAACGTATCGTTAGATTTGCAGAATCAATCTAAAATTAATTTTCGTTTAGATCCTGTCTGTAAGACATTTATTCTCATTTTAAACTGTTACAATTATTTTTAACTCATCATAAAAATAAGACTGGATAGAGCTACAAAAAATGAAATATATGATATAAATCTAGATTAGTTTAATAACAAAAAAAATAAAAGGTAACAGATATGCGAAATTTATTTTATGTAGCAATTTTAGCTTTGTCGGGCTGTTTAAATATCCCATTTATACCTATGGTTGATATGGTTGATGGTGAATATTCTTCAGATCCGATTGCAAATTCTCAGCAAGAGTCCTAACCACCATGCATAAGGATTAAATTGTTGTCGATATGACTGCAAATTCAAATCCAATCTATGTGATTGGAAGCATAAATACAGATATGGTCGCTATGACAGAGGTTCTTCCCTCCCCAGGTGAGACAGTTATGGGTGGAGAATTTATGATGACGGCAGGTGGCAAAGGAGCCAATCAGGCTGTTGCTGCTGCCAGAATGGGCGGTAATGTGACTATGATTGGCAGACTCGGAAATGATGTTTTTGCCGAACAATCAATCAACAGATTAAAAAGCGAAAATATCAATTGTGAATTCATCACAAAAGATACTGAGAAAGCCTCAGGTGTAGCCTTAATAAGTGTCGACAAAAATGGAGAAAATCATATCGTAGTTGCACCAGGTGCCAATGCAACTCTTACGAAAGAGCGCTTGAAAGCTGCTCTAAAGAAAATGCCCGACAATGCAATTGTGATGATGCAACTTGAAATTCCTCTTGAAAGTGTTGCGTCAGTAATAGAATTTTGTAAAAAATCAAATATAAAAATCATACTCGATCCAGCGCCGGCAAAGAATCTAACCCCAGAATTTACACAAAGCCTTTATATGATAACGCCAAATGAAACGGAAGCCTCCGCTTTAACTGGAATCAAAATAAAGGACTTGCCGGATGTTAAAAGAGCTGCCACAAAATTACTTGGATTTGGCTCTCAATATGTTCTTATTACAATGGGTGCAGACGGTGTTTATCTGGCTTCTCAGAATGATGAATTTGAATATATACTATCACCAAAAGTAACTACTGTTGATACTACTGCAGCAGGTGATTGTTTTAATGGCACCATAGCAGTGGCGCTTTCACAAGGCCTGAGTGTTTCTGAGGCAGCAAAAAAAGCTTGTCGTGCCGCCTCAATTTCAGTCACAAGAAAAGGAGCTCAAGATTCAATGCCATTTACAAATGAACTTTAATTTCACTGAAAACTTGATTAGATTCTTTTCAGGCAGTTTAATGTATTAACAATAAATCAAAAGGAGACACAAAATGGTAGACGTAATTATTTACTCACTAATTTTAGCACTGGTCACCCAGTGGCTCTTACCGATGATACTGAATACAAAAAATATGGATTGGATGCTATCTAACAGAGATGAAAGCGCAGATATTTCTGTAATGTGCTCAAGAGCGAAGAGGGCATCTGTCAATTTTCAAGAGAGTTACCCTGCTTTTTTGGCTATCTCGATTATATCAATGGTTCAAGGAGTAGATATTGTCTCACTTGCTACCTACTGGTTGGTATTGAGAGCACTCTTCATGGTGGCATACACCGCTGGAATCACCTATCTTAGAACTTTATTGTGGATGGGTTCACTGGTTTGTCTGATCATGATGGCAATGGCGTTGATGTAAAACATTCATGAATGTGAACATTAATTGTGGCCACTCTTTGTGGCCACATTTGTTTTTAGCTTATAATATTGATTGAATCCAAATAGAGTGGTTATAGCATGAAAAATACGTTGCTGATGTTCTTTGTATTATTTCCAATTTTAAGTTTTTCTCAAGAAAAAGATTATTCTTACACTTTTATCGATATAAATACGACACATTCTAATGATATTGGTTATGTCGGTAATATTTATCTTGGTCTTCCTGCTTCGCTCTATTTGAAAGGTTCGATTAGAGACGAGGAAGCAAAAACCAAAGAAACCATTTACAGTAAGACCAGAGAAATTATTGCAATAGGATATCATTCATCAATTGCCGACATATTTAAGAATGTCTCAAAGAGTGGCTTTGCATTCAATCTTGCTAGGGTAATGGATGTCTATGCTGAATTGGGCGTAAATCAATGGGAGCTCACAAATCCCGAAAATGAAGAAAAAACAGGCTCGGATCTCTATGCGCATGCTGGCATAAAAACAGGTAATTCTGATGGATGGGAGTTTAATCTGTTTCTTGAAAGTACAAAAATGGCAGATGTGGAGTTAGACCCAATTACAAAAAAGATTGATTATTCATTGGATGGCGAGTTAAACAACAACTTTGGTTTTAAATTTATTAACAATTCAATGGATAATTTTGGATACAGCCTTGGATTGAGCCACGATGATTTTTCAGGATTAACTCCGTCCATTGGTATTCGTATCAGTTTGTAAATAATATTCTATGCGGTATTTTTTTTATTCTTTTTTTCTGATCTTGATCGCTGGATGCACCGATTATAAGGTAGTTGAGGTAATTTCTGAAAATCAGAATAGTCGAATTGATTACATTGTCATACATGCAACGTCTCAAGATTTTGACGAATCGTTAGAGACATTGACATTAAAATCAGATTATCCGGTAAGTTCTCACTATTTGATTCCTGAGTTTCCAAATAGAGATGCAAAAAATTTTTTTGGTAAAGAAATGCCTGTTTACCGCCTGGTTAAAGAGCACAAGCGAGCCTGGCATGCCGGTGTTAGCTCATGGCTCGATGAGGAGTCTCTAAATGATCGTTCTATTGGTATTGAGGTAGTCAATGAATTTGCTTGCGAGTATACACACGAAGCGGGCAGTGAAAAGAGTGCCGACTTACTGGAATGTCAGTTTCTGCCATTCCCAAAAGAGCAAATGGATATCGTGAAAGCACTATTGCTGGATATTCTTGATCGTTACCCAAGAATTGATCCAGTTGATGTTGTTGCTCATTCTGATATTGCTCCAGACCGAAAGTCTGATCCTGGCCCGTATTTCCCATGGAAAGAATTGTACGATGTTGGAATTGGCGCTTGGTATGACGATGAAACTTATAAAAAATATTTAAAAAGATTTGATGAGAGCCTTCCACAAATCGATTTAATTCAAGAGGCCCTAAGTACCTATGGTTATCCAGTGGAAGTCACTGGAGAGAATGATGAGCAAACTAAATTTGGAGTGAGGGCCTTTCAATTGCACTTTCGCGCAAACAATTATTCCGGTTCTATGGATGCAGAATCCATGGCAATTCTTATGGCTTTAATAGAGAAGTATCGTGGTAATGAGATCAAAAAAATCCAAACAATTTTTTGATTAACAACCTAGGCTAGATTTATTTCTTTCAGCCTCTCCTTCAGAAAATCCTCAGCTAAGATCCCCTCAGGATACCTATTTTTATTTTTTTCAGATACGCAATTACTGAGCGTTTGGATTTGCCAGTCTGGGTTGGGGTGCACAAAAAATGGAATTGAAAATCGCGAATTTGAGGATTCTTCTATAGTTGCAGTCACTCGATGGGTTGTGGATGGCAAGACGTGATTTGTCAGTCTCTGAAGCATATCACCTATATTACATATGACAACATCCCTTCCAACTGTCACTTTTTCCCAATTATTTTGGTTGGTGAGCAGTTCTAAACCTGACTGATGGCCACCAATGAGCAGTGTGATGAGATTAATGTCTTCATGTGCTCCTGCTCTCTCAGATTTATCTTCTGTTTTCATCGGGGGATAATGAATTACACGCATTATGCTGTTGCCTGAGTTTGCTGTTTTTTCAAAATAATCTGACTCGATATCCAAGAATATGGCAATAGACTTCAGTAGTTTTTGCCCAAGCTGGTCAAATTGAAGATACAGTGCTGAAGTTTTTTCTTGGAAGCTATCAATTTCACTGATATAAAAATTATTCTGCATCCAATTCCAAAAAGTATGGTGTTTACTCAGCTCTCTTCCAATATGCCAAAATTCTTTGTTATCTGGAATTGAACTGTTCTTTGCTTTTTCAATCTTCATGGGTGTGTAACCTCTTGCACCATGAAGATCGGATCGGAAATATTTCATTTTCATGTCGTCTGGATAACTGAAAAATTCTTCGAACATTTCAATCACCTCTTGGATTAATGTTTGATCAATGTCGTGTTCTTTAATGCCACAAAATCCCCAATCAATGAGATTTTTACCTAATTCTTGTGAAAAAGAATAAGCATCTTGATCAAATTTTGATAAATCAATTGTGGTAAAGGGTGCCGCCATATAATAACTTTTAACTAAATAGTTAGCGCATAAGATTCATCCTAGTTTATACTTTTTTTTAATATTTTTTCTATTGATATTTCAAAGGTAAATATGCTGAATTTAAGTCATCCATTACCAACATTTTATGCGGCCAGCGGACACCTGATTATGCATATGTTTGCCGCATTCTACTTTGTTATCGTTCTGGGTATCGAGGATGACTGGCAAATGTCATACGATCAATTGGTCGACCTCTGGTTTTTTGGGTCACTTTTGGTTGGATTGGGTTCAATTCCTGCAGGTTGGTTGAGCGATAAATGGAGTCGATCTGGAATGATAGCAGTGATGTTTATCGGCCTTGGGATAACCGCAATCCTATGCGGTTTAAGTCGCAATGCCACTTCGCTTATGCTGAGTTTGTCCATGCTGGGTTTGTTTTGTTCTATCTACCATCCTGCAGGCATATCTTGGGTTGTCAATATGTCAAAAAACACTGGAGAAGCTCTCGGCTTCAATAACATATTTGGTGGCGTAGGGATTGGCATAGGAGCCTTAACGTCGGGGTATTTAGTTGATAATTACGGTTGGAAGTTTGCCTTTATGATTCCTGGTTTGATTTCTATTTTGATCGGGCTTTTTTTGGTTTGGCATTTATATACCGGTAAGGTTTCTCTCAAAAACATCACTTCTGAAAAATTTACTGATAATCCTGAAAAAGGTGACGTTCTGAAGATCATAATTATTATGTTGATCAGTATTGCGTGTGGAGGTTATGTTTTTCAGGTGTTACAAACTTCACTGCCGAAATTGATTGACATTCGGCTTGGTGAATTTCTGGATCTCGGTGCAGCTAAAATTGGCATGATCGTCTCAAGCATTTATGTCATCAGTGGATTGATGAACTATCTTGGAGGGGTTTTGGCAGATCGTTACTCAGTCAAGATGATTTATGCGCTTGGTATTCTGACACAAGGGCTGTTGCTGTTATTTTTTGCAGATATGGGCAGTACCTTTTTGATTGCGTTAGCACTGATTATCGTTGCATTCAACTCAAGCATCTTACCGGCTGAAAATATTTTATTAGCGCGTTTTGCACCTGCTCAATATCAAAGTTTGGTCTACGGTGTAAAGTTTATTTTGTCATTTTCAATCGGCCCATTGGTGGTGTTTCTGGTATCGAGAAGCTATGCTGCGACGCAAGAATTCTTCACCTTGTATTGGGTCGGTGGCATCATAATGTCAATCCTGTTTTTTATGATTCTCTCATTACCGCTTAGAAAATCTGATTTAAAAGCGGCATAATTGGCCGCGTTAAAAAATTCATTTAGATTTCAATATATATTCTTATATGCTTGTTTTTTATGCATTTTTTGTAGGATACTATAATATATAACGTAAATGGGGGCTTTGTGAGTACGAAATCAACACTAAAAATAGCCAAAATCATTGTTTTTATGGCTTGCATAATTCATTTATTGAATTTTCTTCTAGGTGGAGCAATCTCCATTTATAATTACGTCATTCCAAAATATTTATCTCTTGTAATTAGCGTCTTACTGGCTTTTGTCGGTTATAATCTTCATAGATTGACTAAACGGTCTTCAGGTCTATAACATACGAGAACTTTTAGGAAGTTAAGTTTTGATTATGATTAGAAAACTCATTATTTTTTCGGTATTCCTTTCGTATTCTCAATTTACTATAGCGGACGCCATAGTGAATATTGAGGATATGCGGCGTGAAGGGGATATCGGTTTTTTCACTTCATTATCTTTGGCTGTCTCAGCATCTCGCGGAAATAAAATTCGAGATTCACTTTCCGCTCAAATTCGTTTTGATAAAAACACAGAAACATACGATTCATTTTTAGTTTTGAAAAAAGATGAACGAAAAACAAATACGATCAAATGGAGTGATGCCACGATGATACATGGCAGATTTGTTCTAAAAAATGACACAATCTATGATTTGGAAATGTTTGCTCAGCGCAGTGAAAATCCATTTTTTCGTTATCTTCAAAGAGATGTAATTGGTGCCGGGGCACGAATTACAGTAAACGAGCATGCTCGACTTGGTTTGGGCGTTTTAACCGAAGATGAAGAAGATATGAATAACCTAAGAACAAAAACGGAACGCATTGCGAGTTATTTTCATGATGACTTTGAAGTGAGTGAAAATATGGACTTCAATTTAACCATTTATTATCAACCTTCGATTGATTCAACTGACGATTACAAGGCGAGTCTCATAGGCGCCTTGGACTTTAAAATGAATGAAAAATTTAAAGTGACATTACAATACAACACTTTCTATGACTCAGAGCCACCTGTAACCGCGTTAAAACGTGATGAAGGTATTGCTACCAATTTCTCTTATTCTTTCTAAACTATGGATAATTTATTAAACATTACAAGTGACGTATGGGTTGATGGGTTGTTGGGCATCAGCATAACGCAAATCATTGTTTCAATTACCATTATGGTTACAGCGATTCTGGGTCGCATCTTTTTTATTCGACGTGTCTTAACGTGGCTAGAACAAACCACAGAAAACACCGAATCTAAGATTGACGACGTAGTTTTGGATTCACTTGAGAGGCCTCTAGGTTACGTACCAATCGTGATTGGTTTATATCTCTTAACACTCTATCTGCCTCTAACTGGCAGCCTGGGTATGTTTGGTGAGAATCTTGTTAAAGCACTGGTTGTATTTACTATCTTTAGCGCCTTGATGAACATGGTGTCACCGTTGTTTGGCATTCTCTCGAACAGTACTTGGTTGACCCCTTCCATGACGATGTGGTTGGAAAGAGCGGTTCGCATCATTTTTGGCATTATATGTCTTGCCATAATATTGGATATTTTCGGTATTGAGATTGGTCCACTTGTGGCCGGTTTGGGATTATTTTCTGTGGCTGTCGCTCTTGGCGCACAGGATCTATTTAAAAACCTTATCGCTGGGATACTGATTATCGGTGAAAATCGTTTCCAACCAGGAGACAGAATCGAAGTGGTCGGACAAATGCATGGCATGGTAGAGCAAATTGGCTTTAGATCAACCACGGTAAGATTGTTTAATACGGCACCAATGGTGATTCCAAATAAAGACCTCTCTGATGTGAAAGTAATCAATCACGGCAACATGATATACAGGCGTCTTAACTGGAAAATCAACCTTGTGTATTCCACAACCGTTGAGCAATTGGCAAAGATATGCGAAGACATAGAAACTTACATGAAAAAATCCGATGACATTGCTGAAAATGAGGGGCAACAGGCATTTGCCAGAGCGGTTGAATTTGGCGCAAGTTCCATTGATATTCAAATCTTGTGTTATACAGAGCCGGTAACTTTGACAGAATTTACAGCCATCAAGCAACGACTAATCTACGAGATTATGCGTGTAGTAAGAGGAAATGGTTCTGAGTTTGCGTATCCATCAACGTCTGTTTACGTGGAATCAACCCCACAAAGTGAAGATGACAAGATACCTGAACCTGAAGCACCTAAGTCATCCTGAACCAGCAGAAACAAAATTACTGATCGAGGGTAGTTTATGGACATAAAGCAAATTTTTGAGCGTTATCTTGAGAATTTCTTTGGCCTTCTTATTGCTTTAAATATTCTGCATCAAATCTTGGCATCAACCAATATTATGGCAGGCTTTCCCGAATGGGAATTCTACTTCGATATTTTTTATCCCATGAGTATGGTGATCTTTCTTATAGAGATAGCACTAAGAACTTACATAGACAGGAGATTAGGTTTTCTAGGTTGGGTCGACATCACCATATTAGTTAATTACTTCTTATTGGGTGGGGTTTATGATTTACGTGCTTTCAGATTATTTAGAGTGTTTGAAATTTATAAGCACACACGCATTCTTTTTCCGAGTAATACACTATTAAGAACAATCTATCTGCAACGTTTTGCTTTGCTGGGCTCTCAAATTATGGTCTTGAGTGTCCTGATGGTGTTTTCTATTTTGATTTACTTTATCGAAGCTGAAGTGCAGCCGGAGGCTTTTGGTAGCATTCCAGATGCAATGTGGTGGGGCATCGCCACACTCACCACGGTGGGTTACGGTGATATTTATCCGGCTACTCTGACCGGAAAGATATTGGCAAGTTTGACTATGTTTCTGGGTATCGGGATGTTTGCCTTGCCCGCTGCTATTTTGGCTTCAGCCTATTACGAGGAGATTCAGAAGAAAAATTTCTTGGTTAGCATTGAAACCATCACAGAGATACCGCTTTTTGCAAAATTGCCTATCGCGGCTTTGAGTAAAATCAATCAGAAATTGGATCCAGTCATCATGGCCGCCAAAAAAGCCGTCTTCAATAAAGGCGACAAAGCCGATTCTATGTACATTATTGAATTTGGGCATGTAGAAGTGGTGTTGGATAAACCGGTCAGATTAGGTCCAGGTGATTACTTTGGCGAAATGGGTCTACTGGGAAACACCACTCGTAATGCTACCATCAGGACGCTGGACGAGGTGAAGTTACTCGAGTTGACCAAAGAGGACTTGGAAGAATTACTCGAAGAGCATGAGGTTTTATTCCGTGAGATTGAAGATAAAATCTCAGGAATCAACGGCAAATAAAAACAATCAGCTAAACAGTTACTGCAGACAAATGTAACTGTAGTTAAGACCCGTCTGGTTGTTTTCAATATTAAATAAATCCACTGTGCTGGTTGCTTTGTTGTGACGATAACTTACATTCGCAACCCAGCATTCATCGATGAGTCGACTGGCGCTTAATTGCCACGACTTAACGCGATCTTCTCTTTGAGAAAATATATCAGTGGCCGAATCATGCTTTTTTTTGCGATAACTGAGGCTGGCCGAAACATTCCAATCGTGTCGCCATTTTTCCGGAATGCCGATCAATTGGAGTAATGAAGCATACATCGGTTTATTGACACTGAACTGATAAACACGACTTTTGTAGTTTTCTGGGTCGATGCCCGCATTCAGACTTTCATAACCGTAACTTAGAGTGCCATTTAATTCATACCGATCAAAATAACGGTTATTTGTGGCCATAAATCCATTTAAGAGTCCCGATTTATTGGGGTTACTCAGAAACCCTCTCTTATCGGTAAAGACTTCAAAGCCCACGGAGGATTTTTCATTCATTACACCAGCGAGTGTGGCAGAAAATTTCTTTGAAGTTAATAATCCTTCTCCAGCCAGATAGACTTTAAAGGCATCAAAAGCGGTGACCACTGATGGACTGGTTGCGGTGCCCAGGAAACTGTTACTGTTTTCTTGTGGCGTTAAATTCCATTGTCTTGATGCTGAGAGCACCATGGTAGACAAATCAAATTGCTCAAATTTTCTTTGTTGTGTATCTGAGAGGGAGAGAATGTAACGTGCACTGTCGCCTCTGGGATGATTAAAATCATGGCTGACGGACATAGTATAGGACAACCCGGCACCCATATCGGGTTGTTGTTTGGTTTCTGGGGCCACCAAAAAAGGATAACCCGCGATATTGATGATATCGGCATCCAAACCAGAATTACCGTTTGATGAATTGGTCATGGTGGTGGCCAAGACATGACTCACTTTGAATGCTCTTTCGGATTCGGTGATGGCGCTTAAGAAGTCGTCGACATTATTCAGTACTTCTTGGGGCGGGTTGTAGCGTTTTACGCTCTCAAGATACACTTTTGCCGTGGTAAATGCCCCCAATCGATAATACAGCACACCCAATTCCAGTCGAATCCGCGGTAATTCATCGTCATAAATCAGCATTTGCTCAAATACACCCACTGCAGCCTCTAAGTCACCAAGAAGAATTGACAGATTGGCATACTGAAAGAGATTGTCCATGTTGGTTGGATCATCAAATAACTCCTCAAAGATCCGCTCTCTTTCGGTTTCAATGCGCTCGAGCTCAGCCGGGTCGCTCACCGAAGGTGGCACGTTCTGCGCAAAACTAACAGCAGAAAACATAAGGCTTATGAAAAGCAGGGTATTGGCAACAATTTTTGGCATAAAATTATTATAAAAAATTCGATTTATTCTATTTTAATTGATCATGATAATATAACTCGACATTTTACGACATTTTATTGACAAAGAAAGACGAGGCCATTCAATTTTTTGTGTTTCTAAAGAATGATTGCTGATTAGGCTTAACATGGTTCCAATTAAATTTATAATGAATAAATTATCAGTCGGGGTTGCACTCAATGAAGATTAACTGGACCACAGTCGGGAAACGTTCACTTTTGCCTTTTGCAATTTTGCTTGCTTTTTTGCCTTTGCTTGATCCTATGAATGTTTTTTCTGATTTGCGATTACGTTCATTTGATACTTTCCAACAACTCTACCCCCGAGAAAAAATGCAAGACGATCCCGTGGTGTTGATCGATATTGACGACGAATCTTTAAGTCGCTACGGGCAATGGCCTTGGCCGAGAAATTTGGTGGCCGAATTGGTGGATCGAACCTACTATTCACTCGCGACAGGCTTTGATATTGTGTTTGCCGAGCCCGACAGAACCGGTTCCAATCAATTAAAACGGACTTATCAAGCGAGCCCCTCTATGGTGGAGGCGCTTGAATTGGTTCCCGATCATGATGAAATTTTCAGGAATGCCATTGAAAGTCATGGCACCGTGGTATTGGGCTTAGCGCCCAACAACAATGGCTACAAAGAATTTGACCAAATTAAATCTGGGCTGGTGGTGCAAGGGGACGACCCCAAACAATTTCTCAATCAATACATTGGGGTTGAGAACAACATTGAAATTTTGGAAGAGGTCAGTAGCGGTCTGGGAAGCATGAGCATCGGTAACAATGATGCGGTTGTCAGGACGATCCCAACTTTTGAATTGGTCGGAGACCAATTGGTGCCGTCTTTTCCATTGGAAGTGTTGAGGGTAGCAGTGGGCGCCAGCACCTATCAGATTAAATCTTCAAACGCATCCAGTGAGCAAGCTTTTGGTGAAGCAACCGGCATCAATCATGTGAAATTAGGTGATTTGGTCATGCCCACCAATCCCGACGGCAGTCTATGGATCTATTCTACCAAAACGGCCAACATGAATATTATTCCAGCTTGGCAATTATTGGACGGGTTGATTGAGCCTGAATTTTTTGATGGCAAGATCACGGTTGTTGGCACCAGTGCCTCTGGACTTTTTGATTTAAGATCGTCAGCGCTAGAGAAAAATATTCCGGGAGTAACCATTGTTGCGCAATTCATTCAGCAAATAGTGTCCGGCACTTTTTTGCAGAGACCAGATTGGTTGGGTGGTTTGGAACTTATTTCTGGACTGTTGCTCTCCATAATTATTACCTTGGCCATTCAGAGATTCGGACCGGTTGGCGGTTTACTTATTTTTTCTGTCGGCATTGGCTCGATCTTTCTCGGCAGTTATTCTCTTTTCATTGATCAAGGTTTTTTGGTGGATCCTATTTCACCCACGGTGATTTGCTTGGTTGCTTATCTGGTGATTACGTTTTTCAATTTCTTATTCACCGAGCTTGAACGCAGT
This sequence comes from uncultured Woeseiaceae bacterium, assembly GCA_902517795.1. GTDB lineage: Bacteria > Pseudomonadota > Gammaproteobacteria > Steroidobacterales > Woeseiaceae > SP4260. The sequence goes on from CABYDR010000016.1 coordinate 22,988, forward strand.
AAAGTGAGAACGGCATTTTCACAATATCTGGCGCCGGCCATGGTAGATAAGCTGGCAAAGTCCAGTGAATCTTTAGTTCTGGGTGGTGAAACCAAAGAAATGTCCATGCTGTTTTCAGATATTCGTGGGTTCACCGGCATTTCAGAACAATACAAAGACGATCCGGAAGGATTGACTCAATTGATCAATAAATTGCTCTCTGTCCTCTCTGATGAGATTTTACTTACTGAAGGAACCATTGATAAATATATGGGCGACTGTATTATGGCGTTTTGGAATGCGCCCACCGATCAACCTGAGCACGCAAGATTGGCAGTTCAAGCGGCTATGGCGATGGGGCGCGCCATGCAAAAACTCAACGAAGAGCTTGCCGCCGAGGGAAAAAAGACCATGGCAGTGGGCATAGGTATCAATACGGGGGACTGTGTTGTTGGCAACATGGGCTCAACGCAAAGATTTGACTACACTGTGCTGGGCGACACCGTTAATTTGGCCTCTCGGCTGGAGGGTCAATCTGGTGAGTATGGTTTTCAGATCATCGCCGGAGCAGACACAGTCAAATCATTATCGGGTTATGAGGTGTTCGAACTGGATTTACTGGCGGTAAAGGGTAAGACAGAACCCGTTACCATCTATACTGTCTTTGAAGGCGCTGAGAGCGACATTGATGATGCCCAGGCATTCAGAGCGGCGCACCAAGAATTTCTCAAGGCGTATCGGGGGCAAGATTGGGATGCCGCCATGCAGCACATCAACACTTACCAGAAAGATGTCCCCAGTTTCAGTCAATACTATGAGCTGTTTGCTGCCCGAATTAAATCATTGCAAGCAAACCCTCCAGGACCTGAGTGGACGGGAGTTTTTGTCGCGCTTTCTAAGTGATTATTTTTGCTTTTTTCGCCACTGCACTGGAGTCTCACCAAACCATTTCTTGAATGCGCGAGTAAAAGCGGTGTTGTCATTATAACCAAGGTAATCAGAAAGCTGCATGATGGTGATGTTGGAGTTTTTTAATCTTTCGGTGGCTACATCTTTTCTGATGTCCTCCACAATTTTGGAATAATTAATGCCCGTATCTTTTAATTTCCTTTGCAACGTTCTGGGATGCAAGGAGAGATGTTTGGCAACTCGATCAATCTGATAACGTTGACTTTGCAATGAACGACGAATCAAGGGTTCAACTTGAGAACGAATATCCACGGATTCATCGGTTTTTATCTGTTCTATTTGCCTGGTAAGGATTTCTTTTAAAAGTGGATCGGCTCTGAGAATCGTTTGGTTATTTAAATTACTATTGAAGATCAACTCTGTTTTGGACTGTTCGAAGTAAACCGGTGCCTTAAAAATTCGCTCATAAATTGTCGAATCGGACTTCCTAGCATGATTGAAATGCACACTTTTGGGTTTAAATTGATTGCCACACAGTGTTTTCATAATGACCATGGCCTGCGTCATTGCCATTTCGTTGCTGTAGGATTGGCGACTCAGTGGCAAAATATTAATAAAATTAATCCCCATCAGTTGACCATAATCTTCAATGGTCACCGGTGTGGGCGTATGGATCGAGAGATGTTTACTCAAAGCAGTTAGGGCATCAAGTATGTCTTTAGATTGTTCCATGAGATAACCAATGATACCCAAAAAATGGATGTCTTGTTTGATGCCCATTAGAGCGCCGCAATGATGTTTCCCACTCGTTTTTGCGACCGACTCAATCAATCCGATCGCCAACTCGAAATCCATCATTTCATCAATGCCTATGCGATCAAAATAATTTGCATTCAGTCCGTGCGAGTACAGTATTTCATCCGTTGAGATATTCAAATCTTTTGCAGTTTCAACAAAGCCACTGAGAGCCATTTTTCGTAATTTTGGCATGTTTTTCGATTAAATTATTGTCATTTTTAGACTGAGATGTCATAAATTGTCATCTTTGTCGTAAATTGTCAATAAAATGTCATGCAAGATCAGGTTTAAATACACGTAATTGATATAATAATCATGGGTTTAGTGTTATGTAGTTTTATTGATCTTGTTTGCTGTGGTGGCAATCAAGCGACATCAATAGGGTAGTTAAATTGAAAAATAACAAAACAAAAAAATGGATTGCCAGCTGGCAAATT
>CABYDR010000017.1 GCA_902517795.1 uncultured Woeseiaceae bacterium
CAGATATATAGTAATTTTGAAATTGATGAGGTGATTCTTCGTGCCAGTGAAGTATTGGGCACACAGGGTGTAACGGGGCTAAAGGTATGGCTAGAAAATATAAACAATCGAGATCTATATCCCTATCGTATCTATATAATTAATCAAAATCGAGAAGATATACTTGGAAGGGAAATACCTCGAAGAATATTTAACTGGCAGTCACATTTTGATCAACCTCATCATAGAAATGATTTCCTAAAAAATAGAGTCGGTGGAGGCAATAATTTGCTGCCAAGAAACCTCAGACCAAGAAACTTTGTACCTATGTTAATTGGCCCAAATAATCAAAATTTTGAGGTTTATACGGTACCTAAAGAGACATCTTTTGCAGGATTTTTTAATGATAATTTGAGATGGCTTATCTTTATATTAGCCCTTTTAATGAGTCTTTTCTTATCTTTTTTACTTGCAAAGTGGTATCTCATGCCCTTCAAGCATTTTAAGAACGCAACCTTAAAAATAGCTGAAGGTAAGTTGGAGACCAGAATTTCATCTGCCATAAGTGGCAGAAAAGATGAAATGGGAGAGCTCGCAAGAGACATTGATGCAATGACTGAGAAACTCCAACATTTCAATCAAAATCAGCAAGAACTTGCAAGAAATATCTCTCATGAACTGCGATCACCACTATCAAGAATGCAAGTCGCTCTAGATATTGCGAAACAAAGTAAAGGAGATAACGCTGAATTTGAAAGAATCAGCAAAGAGATCGAAACCTTGAATGAAATGATTGAATATATATTAAAGTACTCAAAAATAGACCAAGCAATTAACGAAAAGACAACTATAGTCAATATCGAAGAGCTTACAGCTGATGTTATTAATGACATCAATTTTGAATATAAAAATAACCCCAATCATAATAATGAAATTATCTTAGAATCAGAAAAAAATATATTAATCTCTGGCTATGAAGATGGAATTAGAAGTGCCCTGGAAAATGTTATTAGAAATTCTATTAAATACAGTCCCAATAACTCATCCATTCAATGCAAAATAAAAAATATCTCCGAAAATATAATAATAAGTATTACAGATGAAGGGAAGGGAATAAAAGACTCTGACAAGGAAAAAATTTTTGAACCTTTCTATCGTCATCCAAGCGCTCAAGCTGGCGATTCAACTGGGACTGGCCTGGGACTGGCCATCGCTAAATCAGCGGTTGAATGGAATAAAGGCCATATTGAAGCCATCACAACAAAAAAAGACTTCACCGTAAAAATTACACTTCCAGCATACAAGTAGCGCTATCAAACCTCTCTCAGTACACTGAAAAGATTGGATTCTTAATGCTCATTCTCTTTCCAGCTTCAGACGGCCATTTTCGTTCTCTTTGAGTGTGACTAACTTTTCTCAGGTTATCTAAAACTGTTTTTGGCCACCCACATACCTTTCGTGTCCTCAGATTGACATGTAAGTTCATCCATTCTGCTGTTGCTATTGTCTCTTCCGAACCTTTCTTATACATGGTCTGAAACAGATGTATTCGTTTTTCATCGTAGGCAAGAATATTTGAGATAATTCGATATTCTTCATCAACCCTCATCTCATTTTGATAAGTAATATGGCATTCTACTGAAAAAGTAGAACATTGCTCATTCTCTATATAATCAGCGGTTATTCCTAATTCGGCCCAATGAGTATCAATCGCAAGATCAAAAGCCCTAACATAATAAGCCACATTCATATGTCCGTTGATATCAATCCATTTAGGCTTGACAGTGCCCTCATGAACAAAAGGATCCATACCCTTACTCAACGTCTTATCCTTTTCGTAAAAAACTCCATACCCAGTGAGGTTCTCTTCTTTATTGCTCATATATCGCTTCTCAATTCAGGAATATCTCTAAATTTTATCAGGCATTCAGGATTTGCAATTGCGGCAGTATTTTCTACTTCATGCCCCTCAACTGTCTTCTTAACAGCCAATTCAACAATTTTTCCACTTCTTGTTCTTGGGATTTCATCTACTTGAATTATTTTGCTTGGAACATGCTTTGGTGATGTGTTTTTTTTAATAAGTGCACGGATCGAGCTCTTGAGTGAATCATCCAGAATCATATTCTCTCTTAAAACCAAAAAGAGAATTATACGAACATCATAATTCCAGTTTTGACCAATAACTATGCTCTCTAATACTTGGTCAAATTTTTCAACTTGACTGTATATGTCTGCGGTTCCTATCCTTACACCACCAGGATTTAACACAGTATCTGATCTTCCATGAATTATCATGCCTTTTGATTTAGTAATTACAGCAAAATCACCCTGACACCATATACCTTTAAATTTTTTAAAATATGCATTCTTGTACAAATGGTTGTTTGGATCATTCCAAAAATATATTGGCATTGATGGAAATGATTTAGTGCAAACAAGTTCTCCATCTTTTTCAGTTATAGAGTTCCCATCATCATCAAAAACCTCAACTGCCATTCCAAGACCCATGCACTGAAGCTCACCTTTTATTACAGGAAGGATAGGATTACCTGAAACAAAACATGAGATAATATCTGTTCCGCCTGATACTGAAGAGAGCTGAATATCTGTCTTTACGTCATTATAGACATAATCAAAACTCTCAGGAGCAAGAGGTGAACCAGTTGATAATATAGTCTTTATGGAAGATAAATCATGTGTTGATCTTGGTTTTATGGCTGCCTTTTCCTGCGCTGATATGTATTTAGCACTAACGCCAAAGACCGTAACATTTTCTGATTCAGCTAAATCCCATAAAATATTTCCATCATTATAAAAAGGCGATCCATCATATATAACCAATGTTGAGCCAGTCGCTAATCCGCTTACCATCCAATTCCACATCATCCATCCACATGTAGTAAAGTAAAATAATCGATCATCTTTCCCAATATCATAATGCAAAATATGCTCTTTTAGATGTTGAAGAAGTGTTCCACCAGCACCATGGACAATACACTTTGGAGATCCAGTAGTTCCAGATGAATACAAAACATAAAGCGGATGATCAAATGGAAGAGACTCAAAATGAAGATCGACATCAGTTTCTATTATATCTAACCAACATGTTTTGAGAGAACTCCTATCATTAGTGCAATCTTCACCGATAAATGGAATAACAATCTCGTGTTTTATGCTGCTAATCTTATTTGCAATTTGTCCTGCAATTTTTAAGGAATCATAAACGTTTCCATTGTAGTAATAGCCATCAGAATAAATGAATAGCTTAGGTTTAATCTGACCAAAACGATCAACCACACCTTCAAGACCAAAATCCGGTGAACACGATGTCCAGATAATACCTAGACTGCTGCAGGCCAACATTGCAATTATTGCTTCTGGACAATTAGGTAAAAATGCTGCGACGCAGTCGCCTTTTTTAAGTCCCGTCTTTTTTAAAAAATTTGCAACGGATGCGACCTGAAATCTTAACTCATTAAAGCTGACCTCTTGTCTCTTAGTATTTTCTCCAACAAAGATTATTGCAGGTCGTGTTCCACTGTATTTGAGCAGTTGCTGAGCAAAATTAAGTTCAGCTCCATCAAACCAGCGATCTTCAGCCATAGATTCCCCAGCGACCAAGGTAGAATTTTGTTTTTTTAAAAAATTTACATCGCAAAATTTAGCTAATTCCTCCCAAAACAAGGATCTCTTAGTAATCGACCATTGGTAAAGATCATCATAATTTTTAAACCCCTGCTGGCGCATGAATCTATACATCGCAGTTTTTTTCTTGCGATCATAAGATGGCTCCCAGAGTATTTTGCTCAAATTCTTTTCCTTTTTTTTGTTATGAATGACTCCAATTATTCGTATCATCACCATCATTGGGTGATAGTCCAATTATGTCTCCAGATTTATTAATGCCTAGCCCTAAAACCATCCTGTTAGCATATGCGAAATATGCTGCCACCTGATTAATTTCAAGGATTTCTCCGTCTTCAACATTATTGATTCTTAGTTTTTCAATATCCTCAGGTGAGATATCATGCGGATTAATCGTTAGCTTTACAGCATAATTAATTGTGGCCAATTCTTTAGATTCAAAAACTTTTGATGGATCGTCTTCTTCTAGTGCTTTCCGGATGCTCTGCGATCTTTGGTCATCCTCTATTAATTTTCGCATCCCTTCATAATGATGCTCAATACAATACTCACATTGATTGATTATACTTACGCATAGACCTATGGCCTCGAGCAACCATTTCGGTAAAGTATTTCTTGAATGATGAAGAACATTCTTATACAAAGCCATATGCCCCTCCATACTATGAGGTCTAAGACTATGTGCCATCATTATGTTATCTACATTATTATTCGGGCCTTTTATTCGCTCATATAGATCTTTTACTTTTCCTTCTGCTTCCTCGTAGGGTATGGTTTTAATCCAGGTCATCTTATCTCTCTCTTATTATTGTTTTGGGTGTGGAAACATATCAGATTCATCTTCATCTCTTGGGGATAAGCATTTGAAGTCTTTCTCAATCAAAATAGTCAAATTTTCGTCATTTGGAAGTTCAAGGCTTCCCGAAATTGTCACTTCATCAGACAGAGCCCATTCCCTGATTTTGGATATACTGGCTTTTAGAGTGATTTTATTTTCATCATATACCGCCTCCAGATTCTCAATACTGCTTTCAGCTTTTATTTCATAGGTAAAAGAGAGTCCATTTGGAAAATTTATTCGATCTCTCACAGTGCCTGTCTGTTCAAATATTTTTACTTCAGATTGAGTTAATCTGAATCTAATAGAATTTCCTTTTATTCTTAGCTTCATCTATGCGACCCCTAAAGTTATGAGTATTTAATCTACTATTAGTTTAAGATTGATTGCAATTAGTTTAGGCACAAGAATACATTGGCACCTTTACTTAGGTGCCAGAAATATATTTGTGGGGAGCTACTATTCTGCGACTACAGAATCAGCTTGAGGGCCCTTCTCACCTTGGCTTACTTCCATGGAAACTTTTTGACCTTCTTTTAAAGTCTTAAATCCGTCCATTTGAATGGAAGTATGGTGTACAAATACATCTGGGCCATCTTCTTGTTCGATGAATCCAAAACCTTTATTATCGTTGAACCATTTTACGGTTCCTGTAACTTTTTCGTCTGACATTTTTTACCTCTGTTAATTTGATCCTATTGGAAGCAATCTTTCTAAATTCTAATATTGTCACCTACATCAGGCCGACAACATGTGGAATACTATCTCATGAGTAAGATGATAACGAGTTTATGTTTGACATATATGCACAAAGAGTAAAAAAAGAAAGCAAATTATTCTATAATTTTCATTATCTTATCGTATTTTCCTTAATTATAAATTAAGAATATAAAAAAATAACAAGATGGAAAATTAACAAAAAAAAATCTAATAGTCCGCAATTACTGTTTTAAAAACTAGCTTATTGCAAAAACAACATTACAGCATCAGCAAAAAAATAAATGGTAACTAATCCGGTCATTCCAACTAAAATTGCCGCGATAAGACCCAAGATGAAAGGTTTGAATCCAATCTTCCTCATACCTGAAAAAAGAGTTGTGAGACCAATTGCTGACATAGCAATAAGCAAGAATTTCTCTGCGATTAATTTTATCGTTATTACTAACTGAGTCCATTGTTCTTGAGGTAATATCATAAATGCTTTATCCCCAATATCTCCGATTGATCGAAGTGTACTCATTGCAGCAAATCCAACAATAAACCAAGGTATCAATTGAATCCAGGGCTGTTTAGTATTAATCTCGTTTTGATTTTTCTCAGAATAAAGCATACCAATTATAGGAATGACGGCAATCATGCATAAATTTCTTACTAATTTTGTGACAGTTGCATAATCCAATGCAATAGGTGCATTAAATTGAGTTTGATACATCATACCTGCTCCAGCAACCTGAGCTGTCTCATGAATTGATACTCCTAGAAATAAGCCAGCCAGATCAGGTCTATTGGGAAATATGAAATTTCCTAGTATTGGGTATGAAAACATAGCTACTATCCCAAAAATTGTTATGCATGCAATTGCATACCCTACTTCTGTTTCTTTTGCTTTTATGATTGGTGCCGCTGCCACTATGGCGGTTGCACCACAAATACTTGTTCCGATAGCTATTAGACCAGTTAATTGGAGTGATAGGTTCATCTTTTTTCCCAGAAATCTTACTATTGATAAACCCACTATTATGGCAGCAAGGACAAATGGAATAGCGATAAGAGTAAACTTCCCCGCACTAAATAAACTAAGGCGAATACCCAATAACATGATACCGAGACGAAGAACAGTAGAGGTGCAAAACCTCAGACCTGAATTAACATAACTGGGCAAATTAATAGTGTTAGCAACTATCATACCTATAATTATGGCCATCATAATCTCGCTAAAAGGTGATTTCTCAAATCCTAAAATTGTCTCTCCAAACCACCCAGCAGAAATACCTGCAAATAATGAGACCATTATGGCTAAGGCCAGGCCTGATAGAGAGTATAAATAGTTTGTATGCTGATGGGGATTCAAAATTATCTCCGATAATTAGTACAATTTATTAGGTTATCTTTTTTTATTTTAATTGAGAATAATTCTCATTTCGGTAAAATACAATTCTTAAAAATTTAAGAAAAAGTGAAAATGCCCATGAAAAAAATCCTTAAAATGACAAGTATTCTTATCATATCAATCCTAGGTGTTAATTATACACTAGCTCAAGAGGTAAATATCTATACTTCCAGACATTACGATTCTGATGATGCCTTATATTCTGAATTTACTGCTGCAACTGGAATTAAGGTAAATATTATTTCAGGCAGTGGAAATGGTCTTTTGGAGAGGCTTAAAGCTGAAGGAAAAAATTCTCCCGCCGATATATTTTTTACAGTAGATGCAGGAAATCTATGGCGAATTCAAAAAGAAGGTTTATTTAGAGCTATAAATTCTGACCAGATAATGAACATTGTTCCTGTTAACCTCAGAGGACCAAATGACGAGTGGGTAGCAATCGCCAAAAGAGCGCGAGTTATTTATTACAATCCAGAAATAATATCCCCCGAACAAATGCAGAGAATATCTTATGAGGATTTGTCAGATCCAGATTGGAAAGGAAAAATTGCAATTAGAAGTTCAGGCAATATGTACAATCAATCCTTGGTAGCTTCATTGATTTCTAATCATGGGGTTGATATGACTGAAGAATGGGCTAAAGGTCTTGTCAGTAACTTTGTCAGAAAACCTCAAGGCAATGATCGTGCCCAGATTATGGCAGTTGCAAACGGAGAGGCAACTCTGGCCATTGCAAATAGTTATTATGTAGGAATTATGTTGTCAGGTCGCTCTGGCGATGCACAATTAGCTGCAGCTAAAAAAGTTAAAATCCACTTTCCAAATCAAAATAACAGAGGAACTCATATCAATATAAGTGGAGCTGGTATATTAAAGAATGCACCCAACCATGAAAATGCAGTTATGTTCTTAGAGTTCCTCTTATCAGATAGGGTGCAGAAATATATGGTTGATCTGTCATACGAATACCCTGTACTGGAGAGTGTGAAGCCACATCCATCAATAGCTTCTTTTGGTACCGATTTTAAAGAAGATAGTACTTCAGTTGCTGACTATGGAAAGTATAACATCGATGCAGTAATGCTTATGGATAGAGCGGGATGGCAATAATCAATATCAGGATATGATGTTTGCTATAATCGGGTTTTCATAAGAGCCAAGAAATGCAAAAAAATTCTGTGATAAGCCCTTGGGGAATTTTGTCCTCTTTAGTGTTGGTTGTATTCGTTTTACCGATACTAATAGTAATTTCCAGTATATTTGGCGAATGGTCAGAAAACTGGTCTCACATTTATGATTTTGCTCTATTTAATTATATTTATAACTCCTCTATTTTAGTAATTGGTGTTTTATTTATTGTTCTTATTATAGGAACAACTTCTGCATGGATTGTTACTAATTATCAATTTTTTGGGAAAAATACCCTAGAATGGGCTCTTATCCTACCGCTCGCTGTACCAGCATATATATTGGCTTACACCTTCACAGGGCTATTTGATACTTATGGGACTGCCAATATTTTGATAAGAGATTTATTTGGTTTTGAGGATAATTATACTCTCTTCCCAAACGTAAGAAACTTGGTGGGCGCTATTATTGTATTTTCCTTCACCCTCTATCCCTATGTTTATTTAGTTACAAGGTCAGCCTTTTTAAATCAATCTCAATCTATGCTTGAAGCTGGACGATTATTAGGTCTGAATGCTATTCAAATTTTTTATAAACTGGGTATCCCAATTATCAGACCAGCAATAATTGGAGGAGCAATGTTAGTCGCAATGGAAACTCTCTCAGATTTTGGGGCAGTTGAACATTTCGCAATTCAGACATTTACGACTGGAATTTTCAGAGCATGGTATGGTATGTATGATATTCAGACAGCAATGCAATTAGCATCAATGCTTCTGGTATTTGTAGGTCTGTTCATAATACTAGAAAAAAACTCAAGAGATAACGCCAGATACACCAGTAAATCATCTACTTATAAACCTAAGAAATTAAAAAAATTGAAGGGATACAAAGCTTTCTTTGCATTTGTGCTCTGTTTTTTTCCTATCTGTATAGGCTTCATTTTGCCAATATCTGAGCTTTCAGTATGGATGCTTAACCATAATTTAAATTTCTTTAATGATAAGTTCTGGACCACAGCCACAAATACCATTTTTCTAGGAATTATTTCGGCTATACTCTGTTCGGTACTGGCATTGATCGTCAATTTTTTAATTCGTTTGAAAAACAATAATTTAAGTAAAATTGTAAGCTCGCTTCTCTCGCTTGGATATGCTTTTCCAGGACTGATATTGGCGGTAGGTATAGTTCAATTATTCGTCTGGCTAGATAGATATCTTTTTAGTGGAAGTGAAATTGTCTTAACTGGAAGTTTAATCGGTTTAATCTTTGCATATATTATTAAATCATATGCACTATCTAATTCAGCTATTGAATCTGGCTATGAGAGAATCAGCATCACTCTTGACGAGTCGGCAAGGACTTTGGGAACTAGCGATATAAGACTTTTGTCTAAAATCCATTTTCCATTACTCAAAACGAGTCTTCTTACAAGTATGCTAATAGTAATCTCCGAAGTAGTTAAAGAGCTCCCTGCTACACTTATACTAAGACCTTTCAATTTTGAAACACTGGCTGTCTCAACCTATATATATGCTGCAGAAGAAAGAATGATACAAGCATCAGCACCTGCAGTTGCTATTGTACTAATAGGGCTGATTCCAATAATAATACTAACAAAAATGATAAGATTATCCAGAGTTGGGAGGAAGCATTGAAGCCATCTGTTCTAGAAATTAAAAATTTAAGTCATTCTTACGAAAATGAGACTTCTATTCTCGAGAATATTAACTTGCTCGTTAAATCTGGTGAAATCATATCAATTCTTGGGTCTTCCGGATGTGGAAAAACAACCCTGCTTAGGATCATTGCTGGTCTAGAAAAACAATCAAGGGGTACTGTAGAAATAAATCATTCCATTGTCTCAGATGCCAACTTTTCCACTCCACCAGAAAATAGAAATATTGGTCTTGTAGTCCAAGATAGAGCTTTATTTCCTCATCTCACAATATATGAGAATGTCAATTTTGGAATAAGAAATTTATCCAGTGAAATAGACATACCTCTTGAATATTTAAAGTTATTTAAAGTCGAAAACCTATCAAAAAAATACCCTCATGAAATCTCTGGTGGAGAACAACAGCGAGTTGCACTAGCTCGTTCTATGGCGCCTAATCCAGACATATTACTTCTAGATGAACCATTCAATGCACTAGATAAACAACTTAAAACAGAGCTTCATAATGAAACAAAGAAAATATTCAGAAAAAAAAATTCAACAGTCATAATTGTTTCTCATGACATAGAAGAAGCTAAGTTCTTTTCAGATAAAATTTATAAGATGAAAAATGGTCAGCTGGCTGAAATGTCAATTATGACGAAAAACTGAGCTCTCTTCTTATCTTTTCATATTTACCATTCTCTTTTTCCTGATAAATATTGCACCAATTCATATCCCCACCATAGACATGCATTGTAACTGATGGTGTAGGTTGCGCATTTGATATCGTATGATAATCAAATGGCGGAATCAGACTGCCTGCAGAACCACAACCTGCATTTATTGATGTCATTTTTTTGAAATTTACAACATCATCCTCGGGTAAACCGTGCATTGAATAAGAATCTACTTTTATCAGACCACTGTAGACACACTCTACACACCAGAGTCCAGCATGATCATGAATTGGGGTACCTTGTCCCTGACCCCAAACCATAACTGCAATTGAATAACGACCCTCTGGATCACGATGAAGTAACCTTCTCGCGTAACTATTTGGCTCTGGCTCAAGATACTGACTATCAAGCAGGATAGTATTTGGATTAACCCATTCCTCAAGAACAGATTTAACTTTTGAACATATTTCCTGGGTGGAGCTAGATTTGAAAACTGCATTGTCCATGCACCGGATCATTTCTAATTGGGTATCATGCATATTATTCATCGTCACATTATACTTGAAGTTTTATTCTGCGCCCACACCATTTGTTATGAATCAATTTTGATAAATTTCGATAAATAAAAAACACTATATTACCTTAAGAGCACAGATAATCAATATCAACAAATGGCTAATCTTATTCACATAGACCAAAGAAGGACAACAGTAGCAAAATGGCTATTTTTTTGTTGTGCAATGGTTTTCTCCATGGTGATTCTTGGTGGAGTAACCAGGCTCACCGGCTCCGGTCTCTCAATGGTCGACTGGCGCCCAATCATGGGAATTATCCCGCCCATTGGAATTGATCAGTGGCAGTTAACATTTGAAATGTACAAACAGTCACCTGAATTTATTGTCAAAAACTACAATATGGATCTGGAGGGTTTCAAAGGTATATTCTGGTTGGAATATTTACACCGTGTTCTGGGTCGACTAATTGGAATTGTTTTTTTTGTACCAATGCTTTATTTCATGATCAGAGGTTATATACAAAAATACGAGATACCAAAGTATTTATTGATGTTAATTCTAGGTGGCATGCAAGGTTTGTTGGGCTGGTATATGGTTCAGAGTGGATTAGTCAACAATCCGGCTGTTAGTCAGTATCGTTTGACCGCTCATCTGTCTTCGGCCTTTTTAATTTATGGTTTTATGTTTTGGGTAGCACTTTCTCTGATTTATCCAGATAGAGAAAAACCAAGTAAATGGTCAAAAATCACTTTCGGCTTAACAATGCTCATTGTGCTGACGATCATCTCAGGTGGATTTGTAGCTGGTCTGAAGGCTGGTAAAGTTTTTAATACTTACCCAATGATGGGAAATTATTGGGTACCTCCAGGCATTTTTTCTCTTGAACCATTTTGGATAAACTTCTTCGAAAACATTGTTACTGTCCAACTGGTTCACAGAATACTCACAGCAATAACATTTGCCACAATAATTGTGTACTGGCTTAGATTGAGAAAAGTAGACACCTCGATAAGAGTAAAAAAAGGAACTAATGCCATTCTTCATACAGCAACATTGCAATTTGTTTTAGGTGTTACAACGCTTATATTTTATGTACCAATATCACTGGCAGCAGCGCACCAAGCCACCGCTCTTCTTCTCTTAACAGTAGCTTTATATCTCTGTCACGCTCATGCTAGAGGGCAGTAATTCGTCCAGCTCGACTTATTTAAATGTTATCTAATGCTTTACTCAGAGCATCGATAAGATCTTCTCCATCCTCGAGACCAACAGACAATCTTACAAGACCATCAATTATACCCACTCTCTGTCTTTCAGCTTCATCGACATCAGCATGTGTCATAGTCACTGGGTGCGTTATCAGAGATTCAACCGAGCCCAAATTTTCAGCAAGTGTCCATAAATCGATTGAGTCCATCAGTTTCTTTCCTGCAGTTAAACCTCCTTCGACCTCAAACCAGAGCATTGCTCCAAAACCTGAGGATTGACTTTTTGCTAACTCATGCTGTGAAAAAGATTCCAATCCTGGGTATGCGACCTGTTTAACTTTTGGGTGACTTTCTAGGAATCGAGCAATTGCCATCGCATTGGCAGATTGTGCCTCCATTCTTACAGATAAGGTTTTACATCCCTGAAGTGTCAACCAAGCTACCATTGGAGACATTATTGAACCAGTGCTGTTTTGAATGAATCTTAGTTTCTCATCCAGTTCTTTTGTTTTAGCCACAACAACACCACCCACTGTAGCATTATGTCCATCAAAATATTTTGTAGTACTGTGGAGTGATAAATCAGCACCTAACTCAATTGCTCTCTGAAAACATGGTGTAATAAGTGTATTGTCAACGACATGAACAGCGCCTGCTGATTTTGCTATTTCTGAAATAGCTGCGATATCAGAAATTTTCATAGTTGGGTTGGCTGGCGTCTCAGTCAGAAATAATTTTGTGTTGTCTTTTACATGTGACTTCACATCATCGGGATTAGCTGTATCAGCGAAGGAAAATTCGATGCCTAATCTACTCAATACCTTTGTGCAAAGCCTGTAAGTACCACCATATGCTACGTCAGAAATAATTGCATGATCACCAGCACTAAGAAATGCGAGCATCGTGCAGTGAACAGCTGACATCCCCGTTCCATAGCATGTTGCATCAGCTCCACCTTCAAGTTCGGCTAATTTATTTTCTAATGCTTTTACGGTCGGGTTACCTGATCTCGAATATGAGTAACCTTTTGCTAAGTAGCTATCAACTGAATCCTGAACAAATGTAGTTGATTGATATATTGGTGTTAGAATTGCTCCTGTTGTTTTGTCTGGAACAACACCAGCATGAATTTGCTTGCTTCTGAATTTCATAAAAACACTCCTGATTAAAGCGCTAAAAAATTGAAATGATAATAATACACGGTTATTGAATTATTCAAAATAAGAACCTGTTTTTTTACAAAAAAATTAACAATTCGGTTTATTTCTCATAAATTCATAACTGGTTCGACCACCGGGATAACGGTATGTATAAATTTTTTCATCACCCTTGAAAAGGCAATGAACTTTAATTTCATTTTTAGATATGTGTTTTTCACCAACTATTTTTAATTCATCGCCTACCTCAATATTACTTCCATCGAATCCAAATCTGCGATTTCTTGATGGCGGAGCAAGTAATAGATTCCATTCTTTTCCTGATTTGTCTTCAGCTAGGAGCTGATCATGTGGATTTCTTAATCTTAGATCGATAATTTTCATATTTTCTTCGATATTGTCTCTGTAATAAGACCAACCGTGATGAGAAAATGAGCTCAATGGTAATATTAGGACTAAAATTGCTAGAGAAAATACAAACAAACGATAGCGGAGCATCATTAATTGCTCCTATCAAGATTAATGGTTACGGATGCTGGTTCATTAGACAAGCCATAATAACTGAGTATAAAAGTATCACTTTTGTATGCTGGCCCTCTGGGTGAATTGGGATGAATTTGTCTAATTATTCCTATATTTCCGAGAGATAGGAGATCACCAGCTTTCAGCTCTATATTAGATGAAACTAAATGATCACGAAGCCATCTAACAACCTTTATTGGTTCATACCAGCCACTAATCTCACCCTTTTGTATTAACTCATTATTTTCATTGTGAACGGCAAAACTGAAATTATTCAGCTTTTCCAGCCAATCAATATTATTGTTGAGTAAAACCGGATCGCCAACAAATGAAAAACGGCTCCCCATATTGGATACAACCGTTCCGAAGATTGATCTGGTTCCAGGTTCATAGTAAGGATCAGGTATCTCTGCGAAGGGAATAATTGCATCTAATCCTTTTAGAATTTCATAATCACTTTGAGCTGAATTTATTGATTTGTCTCTTACCCTAAAAGCAAAATCAGCTTCCAAAAAACCTTTGACTGTGGAGTTGATTGTTACACTGGAGTTACTTTTTAATATCATGCTCTCAAGAATCAGCCCTCGTATCCCTTCAGGGGGAAATGTAGGAAAGCTTGGTCCAACATTGTGCCCCCCAGTTTTATACCCAACAACCTCTCCCATTTTTTCACCTAAATATTCGACCAGTTCCCCCTGCCAAAAATATGCTTCTTCTAGAGTAATATTTTGATATGAGAAACCACGCATAGGTCTGAATGAAATAAAATCATTTGCAATACTCTTAATTTCTGCATCGATGTAATGATGATTATCATTCAGTTCATCTGAAATAACGATGTTCGAGAATAAGATAGAAAAAGAAAACCAGAATATCCAGCAATGTTGTTTAAAACGATCCATTTGTACTTAATTAGACTCCACTGGAAGCAATATTTATAAAATCGTAACTGTTTAATAACAAAAAATAACCCATATATTTATAAAGATAAACAATTTAGAATAGTAAAAAATATATTTATAATTATTACTGCCGAACAAATATTATGCTGTTTAATCGAAAACAACTTTCTGTCTTTTTAATATTTTTATATTTTAGCTCTATCAGTCAGGCTCATCATTCCTTTGCGGTTGAGTTTACAGCTGAAAAAAAAGTCGCAATAAAAGGTACCGTTACAGAGATCTGGTTTCGTAATCCTCATGTCCGATATTACGTTGAATTTGTTAATCAACAAGGAAAAAAAGAAAGCTGGGATGTAAGGACAAGCAGTCCCTCCCTCTTAGTGAGGAAAGGTTGGACAAAAGAAACTATCAAGGTGGGTGACGAAATAAGTATATTTGGTCACCCAGGGAGAGATGGCAGGAAATTATTGTCTGTTATCTCAATAAAACTGCCAAATGGATCCAGCTTGGGCCAAAAATATCCGGATTAGACAAAACTACTCATTGAACTGAAGATGAATATGAAAAATAAAAATATATTACGAGCTGCATTAGGAATACTTTTTTTTTCGATGATCTCATCCTTTCCTGTTATAGGTCAGACTATAGAAGGCCCATGGATGCTGGAGCTTAACGGGTCAAAACAAGAAATAGATAATTCAATAACAATTGGTGCCCCCTCTGATAACGAGGCAGCAATAATTGGTGAATTGATCTTAAGAAAAGAAGAAAAAGGATGGCAGGCTCATGTTGAAGGCGGCCCTGTTGAGATAGATATTAATGGAGGCGAGATTGAAATACTTATTGATAGTAGGGATCTCGCTGGATTTGTCTTCTTTAGAAGATTAAATGGCAAGATATCAGGAAATATGATGAGTGGAACATTCACCATAGAAGGTGCAACAGAAAATCCTGAGCATGGAGGTTATTGGGTTGCTACCCGAAAAAAAGGTAAAAATGAAAAATTACCACCTAATCCGCAAAACATGTCTGGCATTTGGACGCCGGCTCCTGGGGTAGACTTTAGGAAATACTCTATGGATCTCACAGAAAAAGCTCAGAATTGGCACAATGACTATATCGATCACTACGATCAACCTAATGTCAGATGTGTATCTCCTGGGATTGTCGCAATTGTTGCTTGGGGAGCCTACCCTTTTGAAATCTTAAAAAGTGAAGAACGGTTAACTTTCTTATATGAAGTGGACAGTGAAGTAAGACGTATCTTTATGAACGATAAACAACCACCTGATTATTATCCGCCGTCTTCCATGGGTTTTTCCAATGGATATTGGGAGGGAAATGAGCTTGTAATTGAGACACAACTACTGGAGGGCAATGTTAGAGATTTCCGTGGAGAACCAATTTCAGAGGGCGCCAGAATGCATGAGCGATACTCAATAAGTCAGGACGGAAATACACTTGATGCTGTAATTACGTTACATGATCCCGATAATTACAACCAACCCCCCATTAGAAGAAGAAAATGGGTTAAAAATTCTAATACTGAAATATATCCTTATGAGTGTGATCCAGATTCATTTTACAGGCAGATGTATAACGAAAATAAACTGGACATGTACTTTGAAAGATCTCATCGAAGGCAGATTGATTAGTCTGAATTAATATCAAGATGGCATTTAATAAAAAGTATAGATTTTTTTTTCTGCTGATCCCCTTTTTTTTTGAACAATATACTTTCGCTCATCACTCAAGATCAAACTTTGACCTTACTTCAACAATTGTAATTAAAGGAGATATAGTTGAGTGGCGATACAGAAATCCTCATGCTTTTCTTAAACTCCAATCTCTCGAAAATGACGAACTAGTAACTTGGACTGTTGAGCTAGGATCCATACCTAATCTCAAGCAAATGGGATTAGATCGAGATTCAATTAAAATTGGTGACAAGATTGAACTTATTGCAAATCCTGAAAAAAATCCCAAAAAGAATTATTTGTTCTTTAAAAGCATGATAATTAACGAAAAAAACAGTTACAGTTTTGCAGAGGTGTTTGCATATTCAGATTCAGCGAAAGCGAAGGGAAAAGAAAAACCAGGTTCATCCGACTTCACAGGAAAGTGGGATGAAGAGATCTCGAGAAACGCAATTCTGCTGGGATCAGACCTTCCTCCATTTAATCCAACTAAATTAGGCGCAGACATTATTGCAAGTTATGATCCTTCAGAAGAGCCCTCATTTTATTGTGAGCCTGTTGGACTGCCTTCGATGATAGGCACACCCTATGCAATCGAAATCACTAAAGACAGAGATAACTATAAAATAAGACACGAATTTCCAGGAACTATCAGAACTGTTCATATGAATAAGGAAAATCTTCCTGACAGAGACAATCCTGATGTTTATGGCCACTCTATTGGTGAGATTATAGATGGAAAGCTTATTATTGAGACTGATAATTTTATTCCAACAAAATGGGGAATCGGACAAGGCTTAGACTCAAGCTCCTCAAAACATGTCACTGAAGTCTATTCACTAAAGGAGGACGGACATATTATAGAGATCGTCTATACGGTGAGTGATCCAGTATATCTCAAGGAACCATTTTCAAAAACACACATAAAAAGAATTGTTCCTGATTATAAATTAACTGAATATGAAGAATGTGACCCTGAATTTGCTAAAATGCATCTTTTATATGAGAACCAATAAATAAAATATGAGCACGCTGAATAATACAAAAACAGATCAAAATATTTCTTGGAGATGCAAACATACATGGAGAACTGCATCCTATAATACACTGTGGTGTTTGTTGGGATGTTCGATTGGGGACTTTGGGACAATCTATTTTTTTCAAGTAACAGAATATCTAAATCCAATTGATCACAAATGGATTATTCTTTCATTGGCGATCATGAACGGTTTGATCACCTCTATCATACTTGAAACATACATCCTCTCGAGACAAATGATACTAAAAGAAGCATTTAGAGTCGCCATTGGCATGTCTCTCATCTCGATGATTGCAATGGAAGCTGCTATGAATATTGTCGATGTTATTATGACTGGAGGCGCCATGCTGACGCCTGAGGTCGTA
Organism: uncultured Woeseiaceae bacterium; assembly: GCA_902517795.1. Classification (GTDB taxonomy): domain Bacteria; phylum Pseudomonadota; class Gammaproteobacteria; order Steroidobacterales; family Woeseiaceae; genus SP4260. The sequence continues at coordinate 17,446 of CABYDR010000017.1, forward strand.
TTACCTATGTTAATAGCTGGTTTTATTACACCTTTGCCCTATAACTACTATAGACTAAAAAAATACGGTAAAGCTTGTCACTAAATGGATAAATTATGCTCACACAAGAAGATATAGATAAACTCAGAAATAAAGAAATAAAACCTCAGAATTTATTCGTTGGCAAAAAGAGTATGCCATCAGAGACAGGTGAAACTCTCGATGTAGTTAGCCCGATTGATGGAAATGTTTTTACCACCATAGCTAATGCCAATGAGAATGATGTCAATAATGCTGTTAGTATTGCGAGAAAATCATTCGATTCAGGTAGTTGGAGTAACGCCAGCCCACAGGAAAGAAAAAAGACACTTTATAATTTTGCCGATCTAATTGAGAAACATGCACTGGAACTGGCTGTGTTAGGTGTAAGGGATAATGGCACAGAAATAAATCTCGCTTTAGTCGCTGAACCACTCAGTGCGGCAGCCTGTGTTCGTTATTATGCAGAAACCATTGATAAATCTTATGGTGAGATAGCGCCTACCTCAAAAAATATATTGGGACTCATTCATCGAGAGCCAATTGGTGTTGTAGGAGCAATAATCCCTTGGAATTTTCCTTTAATGATCGGTTCCTGGAAATTTGCTCCAGCACTTGCAACAGGCAATTCCATAATTATCAAAGCGGCAGAAAATGCATCCCTCACACTTCTTAAACTCGCTGAGCTAGCCTTAGAAGCAGGCATTCCAGAAGGTGTTTTCAATGTGATAACAGGTGAAGGAGAAATCACTGGTAAGGCGCTTGCAATGCATATGGATGTGGATGTAATAGCATTTACTGGTTCAGGTGAGGTTGGGAGAAAGATTTTAGAATACGCATCACTATCCAACTTAAAGAGAGTGTATTTGGAGCTTGGGGGAAAATCTCCAAATATCGTCTTTGCTGATACTCCAAACATAGATGCAGCGGTCACGCAGAGTCTTGGTGGAATTTTTAGAAACTCTGGGCAAGTCTGTGTAGCTGGATCAAGGCTTATAATAGAAGAATCCATTGCAGACGAGTTTACGGAAAAACTCATCAATCAATCAAAAGATTTGGTTGTCGGCGATCCGCTAAATCTTAATTCGAATTTTGGTGCAGTCTCCTCAAATGAACAACTGATGAAAAACCTAAAGTACGTAAATAGCGCTATTGATGATGGTGCTAAGTTAAGAATTGGAGGCAAACAAATTAACAAAAACACTGGTGGATTCTATATGGAACCAACCATTTTTTCTGATGTTGACAATCAGATGACAATTGCCAAAGAAGAAGTTTTTGGCCCTGTCTTAAGCGTTATCAAATGTAAAAATGAGGAAGACGCGGTTCAAATAGCAAACGACACAAATTACGGGCTTGCTGCAGCAGTTTGGACATCAGATCTAAGCAAAGCGCACCGCATGATAAAATCAATCCGAGCGGGCGTTGTACATGTCAATTGTTACGGTGGTGCCGATATCACAGTTCCACTCGGCGGGGTAAAACAATCCGGTAATGGTCACGATCGATCATTACATGCATTAGAAAAATATACTGATCTCAAGTCAGCTTGGATTTCTCTTTGAAACCCTATCGCCTGATATTTTTAAGTCTGTTTTCCCTATTTTTTCTGGGTTGTGAACAATCCAGTCAAACAGCGAGTGATGTCTCTCAGAGCAGAAATGAAAAAACCGATTATGGTTATGCAGCCATTGCAACTCCTGATAATTTTGGATCAGATGTAAGCCAAGAAATACTCAATAAAGGCGGTAATGCAGTTGATGCTGCAATAGCAACAGGGTTCGCGCTTGCCGTTACATATATCGACGCAGGAAATATAGGCGGCGGTGGATTCATGACCATCAAGATGAATGATGAAGTAGCATTTCTAGATTATCGTGAAAAAGCTCCGAAAGCAGCCCATAGAGATATGTATTTGGATGAGAATGGAGATGTTATTGAATATTCTACATTGATTGGAGGTCAAGCAGTGGGTGTTCCTGGAACCGTTGCTGGTTTTTGGGAAGCACACCAAAGATTTGGAAAACTTCCATGGGAAGAATTGGTTAATCCAGCCATTAAACTAGCAGAAGAGGGATTCTTGCCAGCGAAAATACTGGTTGATGATATCCAAAGCATGAAAGAATGGTTCAAAGATAAAACCAATTTCAGCAAATACTTCTTAAGCATTAATGCATCTGAAAATTTTAAACAACCGGAATTAGCTAACACATTAAGGCGAATTGCAAAGTTTGGAGCAGATGATTTTTACTCTGGTAAGACAGCAAAACTGATTGTTGAACAAATGAAAGAAAGTGATGGTCTGATAACAATGGAAGATTTAAATTCATATGAGGCTGTCTGGCGAGAACCTTTAAGATCTGATTGGCGAAATTATGAAGTCATATCAGCTCCTCCTCCTAGCTCAGGAGGTTTTGCGATCATTCAGTTACTAAAAATGAAAGATTATCTCGATCACTTTTTTTCAGGTCTCGAACATAATTCAGCGCAATACATTCATCTAGTAGCTGAAATGGAAAAGAGGGTATTTGCTGATCGAGCTGAATACTTGGGTGATCCTGATTTTTTTGATGTTGATATCGAAAAATTAATCAGTGAAGAATACATCGCTCGCAGAGCATTGGAAGTCAACCCAAATGCTATTTCATCTCTTGAAAGCGTTGATCCTGGCTTAGAATCTCCAGATACAACGCATTACTCAATTGTTGATCAGTGGGGAAATGCTGTTTCAAATACTTACACCATCAATTGGAACTATGGTAGCGGTGTAGTTGTAGAAGGTGCCGGTTTTTTACTAAATAATGAAATGGATGATTTTAGCGCTAAGCCTGGTGTGCCCAATATATTTGGTGTGGTTGGAAATATAGCAAATGAAATACAGCCAGAAAAAAGAATGCTATCTTCAATGTCTCCAACCATACTTTTAAAGGATGGTAATGTTGAGATGGTGCTTGGGACACCGGGAGGATCAACGATATTCACCAGTGTTTTCCAGACAATCGTTAATATAATGGACTTCAATATGCCGCCATATGAGGCGATAGAATCGACCAGATTTCATCATCAACTGCTCCCACCAGATGAAATCACATACAACGGTTTCACAATTGGTAATCCTCTTCCCAAGGAGACAATTTCTCAACTTGGTGAAAAGGGATACAAAGCCATACCTCATGATTATGATTTTGGAGATGTTCAGGTAATCATCAGGGAAGATGAATCTTGGATTGCTGCTTCTGATCCGAGAGACCGAGGAGATTCGAGAATAATTAGTGTACCTGCATCGCAAGAAAATCAATAACTATAATTTTATTTCTCTCTTATATAGCTCCAATAAACCGTTTAAACCCATGTCAGATAACCTTATGACACCCGTTGGAACACTCTTCATCATTTCAGAATAATCATTCTTATTAATGAACCCTTTGGAGAATTGGCTAGATTTCAATAGATCTAGATGGTTATTTATTAGATCACCAGTCAATAAGATACCGTCAAAAGCACCAATGGATAAAGTAAAATCACCTGCCACTTGTCCAAGTATTTCAAAAAATAGATCCACGCTTTGGGAGGCAAACTCACAGTTATTTATGTTTGTAAAAATATCCTCAGATTGCATTGAGTAGACTTTTTGTCCATTCAGTTCCAATATTGCCTCGAAGGTATTCTCAATTCCTGGCCCTGAGACAAGTGTTTCATTAATTACCCTGGTATGGTTTTTTTCTAGCACCTCTGTCAGTTCCTTTTGGAGTTGATTTTGCGGTGAAAATCCAACATGGCCTAATTCAAGCGCACTCATGAATTCGCCTTCTTTAGATTTTTTTACAGCTGATCCACCCAGTCCTGTACCAGGACCAACTATACCTATACTGTATTCAGTTTTTTCAGACAGGTTACAAGAATTTTCTCCGATGGATTCAATATCATCTTCTTTTAGATCGATGACTGCATAAGCGATAGATTTGAAGTCATTGATCACTTTAAAATATTTTAAGTTAAATTTATTTATGAGTTTATTTCTATCAACCAACCAATGATTGTTAACAATTTTTATAATCTCACCTTGAATGGGTGCAGCGATTGCAAAAAAAATATTTTCTATATCTTGTTGTTTAATTTCCTGCAAATACCAATCAATTGCATCTTCAAGACAATCAAAATCATCGCATTTAATTTTTTCGTAGTCTTTAAGATCAGGTCGATCGCCATGAATTATTGAGAATCGACAAAATGTGCCGCCAATATCAGCCAATAGAGAAATGTTGTTATTTTGATCGCTCATGATTATGGATTCGTTTATTAGAAATTTGACTACAAAGTGTTAAAGTGTTTCTCTCATAAAACACAACGTTTCAACCTGTTTATCATATAGAAAAGGAGAGTTTCCGTCATGTTATCAAGTTTTGACTGGACAATTATCTGTATTTATTTCTTGATTCTCTTGGGTATTGCGCTTTCAGCAAGTCGCAGACAAAAAACAACCACTGATTATTTTCTTGCTGGCAGAAACGTGGGTTTTTTTGCAATTGGTGCCTCCATATTCGCATCCAACATTGGTTCAGAACACATAGTAGGTCTTGCTGGACAGGGAGCATCAACAGGCTTAGCAATGGCACATTATGAATTGCATGCGTGGATCGTTGTGCTCTTGGCATGGGTTTTTGTTCCGTTTTACTATCAATCCAAAGTATTTACGATGCCAGAGTTTCTAGAAAAACGATTTGGTAAAGAACCAAGGTGGATTCTCTCAATTGTCTCATTGACAGCTTACGTTCTAACCAAGGTGTCCGTAACAGTTTATGCTGGAGCTCTCGTTTTTCAGACTCTGCTTCCAGATACTTTTGGATCTCCTCAAAATGCATTCTGGGTGGGTGCAATAACAACGGTGACGCTCACTGGACTCTATACTGTAGCCGGAGGATTAAGAGCTGTTCTCTACACAGATCTACTGCAAACGATCATTCTTTTAATTGGATCAACTGCGATAACCTACTTTGGTTTAATAAAATTGGGGGGGTTCAATGAATTGAGGGTTTTTGCCAGCGAGAACGTAGCCCAATACGCTTTGTGGAGGCCATTATCCGATCCTGATTTCCCATGGCTTGGGATACTGATTGCTTCTCCTATTGTTGGAATTTGGTATTGGTGCACAGATCAGTATATTGTCCAGAGAACATTGGCTGCCAAAGATTTAAAAACAGCCAGAAGAGGTGCCTTGTTGGGTGCTTTTTTTAAGATTTGGCCTGTGTTGATCTTTCTTATCCCAGGATTAATTGGTGCAGCACTTAATGCCAAAGGAATTCTTGAAATTGCTATTGATAAAGATGGCAACATCATTGGCGATCAAGTATTCCCAACCATGGTGGCAACTCTTCTTCCAGAAGGACTTAGAGGTTTGGTTGTTGCTGGAATTATAGCGGCACTTATGAGCTCACTTTCTTCTTTGTTTAATTCAACTGCAACCTTATTCACACTGGATATATACAAGAAAATCAAACCTAAGGTTTCTGAACAAAAATTGGTGTTAATTGGGAGAATGGCCACACTTGTGGTGGTGGTTTTTGGGCTACTTTGGATCCCTATCATGCCAATGATCTCCAAAGGAGGTTTGTATCAGTACCTACAGAGTGTTCAGGGTTACCTTGCCCCACCAATCACCGCTGTTTTCTTGCTTGGATTATTCAATTCCAGAATCAATAATAAAGGTGCCACTTGGGGATTATCGCTGGGATTTATTGCAGGAATGCTTAAATTGATTATCCAAGCATTCTTCGGAAAAGAAAAAATAGCGAATCCGGAGCTTCTTGCTTATATCGGAGACATTAACTTCTTGTATTTTTCAGGCATCTTATTTCTTTTTTGTGCACTTCTGATATGCCTTGTATCTTATCAAACAGAGTTACCTGATGAGAATCAAATAGATGGATTGACCTATCAAACAATAGATAAAGATGCGATTAGAGAAAGTTGGGATCAAAAAGATATTTATGCTACTGGGGTTATTTTAGGTCTTGTGCTTGCTATTTATCTCTATTTTTCATTTTGGATTTGATCTGCCATATTCAGTTCACCACAATGAGGACAATACAGTTTTTTAGGTTTCCAATTATCCATTGAGGCTATGGTCCAATATCCCTTGCAAAACGCACAGGTGAAGTGCCAAATAGTTTCTTTGTCAATCCTCACTATTTCGTTACCACCATAGAAAGCCACTCGGAAACGATAGCTGGTTTTTCTTCGCCCTCAATTTCAACTGTGACTTCGGATTTTATCAGCCATTGCCCTGGATTTTTTTCGTTGCATGAGAGTGGTGTTACTCTTGCACGAATTCTACTGTTTACCTTAACTGGCATTATAAAGCGAACTTTATCAAACCCATAATTAATTCCCATGACCGTTCCCTCAGGAATCAAGCGACAATTTTCAGTTAGATATGTCAGCATGGATAGCGTCAGAAAGCCGTGTGCGATGGTTGAGCCAAATGGTGTTTTTTTTGCTTGCTTTTCATTGATATGAATAAACTGGTGATCTTTTGTGACATCGGCAAATTTGTTTATTTGTTCTTGATCCACCAAAAACCAATCAGAGCAACCAATCTCTTTGTCCATGTAGTCATTTAGTTTTTCTTTTGGAACTAGCTTCATTGGTTTTCCTTTTTTAGAAAATTTAATTCATTGTGAGGATTACTTTGCCTTTTGCCCGTCTCTCAGTGATCACTTCAAAAGCTTCTTTATACTGATCAATAGTAAACTCCTCGGTAACTCTTGGTGTTATATCTCCAGAAGCAATCATGGCCCCAAGTTCTTTGATATTTTGTATGTGTTTATGAGGATTTTTGGCTGCCCAAGTTCCCCACCACACCCCAATTGCACTTGCCTCTTTTAGTAACAGTATATTTGCTGAAAATTTTGGGATTTCACCAGATGCAAATCCAATGACAAGGTAACGCCCATGCCATGCTGTCGCTCTAAGAGCTGCATCTGATAGTTCACCACCAACTGGATCGTAGACAACATCAGCACCTTTTCCTCCAGTGATTTCCTTCACTTTTTCTTTTAATGAAATTTCTGAGTAATTTATGAGCTCGTCTGCACCAATACCTTTTGCAAATTCTAATTTTTCTCTGCTACTGGCGGCAGCAATAACTCTGGCGCCCATGGCTTTTGCAATTTCAATAGCAGTGACACCAACACCACCCGCTGCACCCAGAACTAATATTGTTTCTCCCTCTTTAAGCCCTGCAGATTGTTTAAGTGCATGATAACTGGTGCCATAGGTCACCATGAATCCAGC
>CABYDR010000018.1 GCA_902517795.1 uncultured Woeseiaceae bacterium
TCTGGGACACTGAAGCAGAGGCTGCGATGAGCCATATCGAATTGGCAAGGTGGGCAGATTGCATTTTGATAGCTCCAGCGACAGCAAACTTTCTATCACAGTTAGCATATGGATCCGCAAATGATTTATTGACAACATTGTGTTTAGCGACAAGATCTAAAATTTTTGTCTCCCCAGCAATGAATTCTGTTATGTGGGAAAACAAGGCAGTGCAAGAAAATAAGGCAACATTAGTTACTCGTGGAATAAATATTATTGAGCCTGACTATGGTGATCAAGCATGTGGGGAAGTTGGTGTGGGAAGAATGCCTGATCCTGATATTATAGCAGATATTATTAAGGAAAATTTTTCAAAAAATCCTTCCCCGCTCCGAGGTAAGAAGGTTTTAATAACTGCAGGACCAACGAGAGAGCCAATTGATCCAATAAGATTTATTTCTAACAGAAGCTCTGGAAAAATGGGCTATGCATTAGCATCAGCATTCAATGCTGCAGGCTGTAATGTAAGGATAATCAGTGGGCCATCATCTTTGCCTTTTCCAGATGCATGCGATGTAGTTAAGATTGAAACAGCCCAGGAAATGTACAATGAGGTTCACAAAAGTCTCAAAGGTATAGATATTTTTGTATCGGCAGCAGCAGTTTCAGACTATTCCAGTGAGAAAATAGATGAGCATAAAATAAAAAAGAATGACGAAAAAATGTCATTACATTTAACTAAATCACCAGACATTTTGTCTTCTGTAACCAGTCTGCGATCACATCCATTCTGTGTTGGATTTGCAGCTGAGACAGACAATATAGAAGTCTATGCCAAAGAAAAACTCATAAAGAAAGAATTGGATGTGATTATTGCCAATAAAGTAGGATCAAATTTAGGCTTTGATTCAGATGAGAATTCAGTTCTTGTTCTTTGGCATGGCGGAAGTAAATGTTATGAGAAACAGCTAAAAATTAGTCTCGCCAAACAATTGGTCCAATTAATTTCGAAGAGATATATGACAAATAGCGAAATAAATAAAAAACCATCTAATGTTAGCTCTATTCATCAATCATAAGTGAAAGTCTTGAAATCCATTGAGCTAAAAATATTAGATCCAAAGATTGGAAAATCTATTCCTCTGCCACAAATTGCCACAGAAGGTTCAGCAGGAATGGATATGCGAGCTTGTATTGACTCAGAATTAACAGTTTCTCCTGACGATACTGCACTAGTTCCAACTGGCATAGCCATTCACATAGCTGATAACAATCTTGCAGCTGTTTTATTGCCAAGATCTGGTCTTGGCCATAAACATGGACTTGTACTTGGTAATTTAACGGGTTTAATCGATTCGGATTATCAGGGACAAATATTCATATCTTGTTGGAACAGAGGAGAAAAAGCATACACGATCAGTCCTGGTGACCGTATTGCACAGATGGTTTTTATTCCAGTAGAGCAAGTTAAGTTTGACGTTGTGGATGATTTCAAAGTGAGTGACAGAGGGGAAGGAGGTTTTGGGCACTCAGGAAAGTCTTAGTTTAAATCCACTCTAACAAAAATATCTTCAAAGCTCTGGCATTTTCCATTTTAAACCATTTGCAGTATTAAAGATGATGACAGTTTCATCTCGATCAACGGCCCCACTTTCTAGGTCAGAAAGATAGGCAACATGACAAGCTGCACCTTCGAGACAAAGATTAATACCTTCTGATTTGGCAATCTGATCTCGGCATTCAATTATCGCGTCATCCGAAACTGCGCGCGCATGCCCACGGGATGCCTGCAGGACTGAAAGAATGAGACGCCCTCCAAGTGGCTTTGGAACACGTACGCCCGGAACTATAGTATCAACAGGGGTATATTTCTTCATAATATCTTTATGGCCAGCCTCAAATGCTTGTTGTATAGGATTACATCCAAGCGTCTGCACTGAGACCATGCGTGGTCGACTAGAATCTATCCAGCCGATTGCCTCAAGCTCATCAAATGCTTTCCACATACCAATAAATCCAGTACCACCACCAGTTGGATAATAGATCACATTTGGCAAGGACCAATTGAATTGCAGTGCAAGCTCAAAGCCGATGGTTTTTTTACCTTCCAATCGATAAGGTTCAGCTAGAGTAGATAGATTATGAAGCCTATATTCATTAGCAGCTTTTTTCGCTAGTTGCCCACATCGATCGATAAGGCCGTCAACATGGTGGCATTGGGCTCCATGAAATTTGATTTCTTGTAGCATAACATCTGGTGTATCGATTGGAGCATAGACATGTGTTTGCATTCCTGCCGCAGCAGCATAGGCTGCCGCAGCTGAACCTGCATTTCCAGCTGTTGGAACCACAAAGCCGTTTTCATTAAGATGCTTTGCCATGGACACGGCAACAGCCATTCCGCGCGCCTTAAAAGATCCGGTGGGGAGACGTCCTTCGTCCTTAATGAACACGTTTGGCAGCTTACTAAATGCAATCAAAGGTGTTTCCGTTTCCCCGAGTGATATGGGCTCCATCTCTAGAGGAAGGGGTAAAAACTCACGCCATCTCCACATATCAGGATTACGTTGAATAATAATGTCTTTACTAATAGCCCCAGAAATTTTATCTAGAAAATAACGCACTAATAACGGAGCATTGTCATCAGATAAACCTCGCATACGATCATGGCTATAATGTTTTCCTGTTAGGGAGCATTCTAGATGACTTACGAAGCTAGATAAGTTTTGGGAAGCCTTAAATTTTGATTCCAAATTGTTGCCGATATTTAATTATTGATTTTAAGTGGACTTGTAAATCATCTGATATTTTAATTAGCTCAATAAGATCATCAAGTTTGGCAATACTGGCAACAGGGATATTAAAATTGTCTTTTAGCTCTTGAATAGCTGACTTTCCGTTTACACCTATTTCTTGTCTATCCAATGAAACAATTAACCCAGCAACCTTAGCATTAGAATTCTCAATTAAATTGAATGCCTCTTTTATAGCTGTGCCAGCAGTAATTACATCATCTATAATCAGTACATGCCCGTTTAGCGGCGCACCAACAATGACTCCACCTTCGCCATGGTTTTTTTTCTCTTTCCGATTATAGGAAAAAGGCTTATTTATTTGATGATGCTCGGCGAGTGCAGCCGAGGACAGTGCTGCCAGTGAAATACCTTTATAAGCTGGTCCAAATATCATATCAAATTCAATTCCAGACTCTATGATGGCATTTGCGTAGTATTGACCTAACTCTGCAACGGCTTGACCCGTATTAAAAAAACCTGCGTTGAAGAAATAAGGGCTCTTTCTGCCAGATTTTAAGGTAAATTCTCCAAAAGTAAGAACATCTTGTTTAATAGCTAATTCAAGGAAATTTCTTTTGTATTCTTCCATGTGATTTAGATTATTATCAGTCTTTAATATTATATGAAATAATTCCAATCATTAATATAAGTGAAGAGGATTAGTTGTTGTTTAAAATTATTAGCATCAATACTAACGGTATTAGAGCCGCTTCTAGGAAAGGTTTTTTCGAGTGGCTCAAAAATCAGAATGCTGATGTGGTGTGCATTCAGGAGACAAAGGCCCAAGAATGGCAATTGGAAGATGATTGCTTCAGACCAAAAGGTTATTTTTGCTATTATAAAGATGCAATAAAGAAAGGGTATAGCGGTGTTGCAATATACTCTCGCTATAAACCTAAAAAAGTTATTTTTGGTATTGGCAACAAAGAATTTGATGATGAAGGGCGTTATATTGAGATACGACTCGGATCTATTAATGTTGCTTCAGTGTATTTGCCTTCTGGTTCATCTGGAGAGATAAGGCAAAGCTTTAAAATGAAATGCCTCGAAGCATTTGAATCGCATCTATCAAAGCTAAGAAGGCGTCATTCAGAATATATTTTGTGCGGGGACTGGAATATTGCTCATCATGAAATTGACTTAAAGAACTGGCGTGCAAATAGGAAACATTCTGGATTTTTGCCAGAAGAGAGAGAATGGCTTACAAATATATTCAATAATTTAAACTATTCTGACGCCTTTAGGATAGATAATAAAGAGGAAGATCAGTATACCTGGTGGTCAAATCGTGGACGCGCATGGGAAAACAATGTAGGTTGGCGAATTGATTATCAGATCATCACTCCAAAACTTAAAGATAAAGTACTTTCATCTAGAATATACAAGGATGAACGTTTTTCTGATCATGCGCCTCTCATTGTTAATTATGATTGGAAAAAATGATTCAATATCTAACAAAACACAACAGAATTTTGGTTGCTCAGCAGGATAGATATATAGGAAGATATGAAAACTAAAATTTTAAGCATTTGTCTTCTTGGCTTTACGTCAGGACTGCCATATATGCTAGTTTTTGTAACTTTAGGAACTTGGTTGGCTGTACTTGATATTGATATAGCAACCATAGGTTTCTTTGCATGGATTGTATTAACTTATTCATTAAAATTTTTATGGGCACCTCTGGTTGATAATTTCTCTATTCCAGTTTTAAGAAGATACGGAAGCAGAAAAAGTTGGATTGCTTTAATGCAAATATTAATAATTGTATTTTTATTTGTTTTATCTATAACAGATCCCTTAACTAATATAGGTTTATTTGCCTTTTTTGCATTTCTCATTGCGTTTTTTGGGTCTATTCAAGATATTGCAATAGATGCCTTTAGAATTGAATTAGCAGAAATAGAAGAGCAGGGTAATTTAGCTGCGAGTTATCAATTTGGTTATAGAATGGCAATACTCGTGGCATCCTCAGGAGCACTGATCTTAGCGTCAAGAACAAGCTGGACTTTCGTTTACCAATTAATGTCTCTATTTATGTTTCTCGGGCTTTTGGGCCTATCTTTTGTTTCGGAAAATATAAATACATCCTTGATACAGTTAACCCTAAATGATTCTTTCTGGAGGCCATTAAGAGACTTTGCATCCAGATTTGGATTATATGCATCTGCCCTTCTATTAGGAATCATAAGTACATATAGATTGACAGACATAATGACAGGGCAAATCATCAATCCTTTTTATATCGAAATGGGATTTTCACTTAATGAAATAGGGTTTGTTGTAAAAACAGTTGCATTAGCGGCATCAATTTTTGGTTTCTTTATTGGCGGAAGATTAATCAAATTACTAGGTGTTAATAAATCTCTAATTCTGGGCGCTTTTCTTGTAATGGTAACTAATTTATTTTTTGCATATATTGCAATTTCGGATAAGTCTCTTTCATTGCTTTCAATTGTAGTTGCTCTTGATAGTATGGCGGCAGGAATTGTAGGGACAGTAAATATAACTTTTTTAACAAGCCTTGTATCTAGGGAATATACAGCTGTTCAATATGCGTTGTTTACATCTTTTATGATGTTACCCGGAAAGATTCTTGCAGGTTTTTCTGGTGTCTTAATTGTACATTTAGGATTAATTTTTGGAGATTATTATGGATGGATGATCTTTTTTATTATTACTTCTTGCCTAACTTTACCTTCTATCATATTAATTTTTTTCTATAAAAATAAATATGATAGTTAGCAGTGGCAGTTAAATATTTTCTTGTTAAGTTTCTAGGCTATAACTAGAGTATACAAAAGAATGAAAAAAAATAATTTTGTTGATATTGACGTAATTGCATTTTCTGATCTAAAGGATAATGAATGTAGAGAATTTAGTTACGGAGAGGGCGATTGGCCTTTAAGAGGATTTGTTACTCATTATAGACAAGATATTTTTGCTTATCAGAATCGATGCCCGCATGCTGGACATCAACTTAATTGGCAGCCTAGTGATTTCTTAACTCCAGAAAAAAACAATATTGTGTGTTCTTCGCATGGAGCAATTTTTGACATTTTAACTGGAGAATGCATTGCTGGTCCGTGTTTTGGGGACAAGCTAAAAAAACTCAGATGTTTTCTGAGCAATCAAAGAGTGATTGTTAGGATTCCATTACAACATCTTTAAGAAATCTTTGTTAAGACCCAATCCCAAATAGAATACCCTTTATGCAAGCCCTTTTTCTCAAATTTTGTGGTAGGCCTATCTAGTTTTATTTTACCGTTATGTTTAACATGAGTACTGACCATAAAATTAGTATTTTTTTCTATTATCTTATTAATATGTTCCGCATAATTATTCCAGTCTGTTGCAATATGAAGTTGACCGTTTTTATTTAATTTACTCGCACATAGATCAAGAAAATCTTTTTGAATAAGGCGACGCTTATGATGCTTTTTTTTCGGCCATGGATCTGGGAAGTAAATGTTGATTCTCTCAAGTGATTTATCAGCTATTTGTGCCTCTAACACATCACGAGCATCTCCAGAGCAAATTTTAATGTTAATGATTTGCCTCTTCTTTGCCTTAATTAGACAACGACCAATACCCGAGTCATACACTTCTATACCAAAATAGTTTTTATTGGCATTGCATTCGGCATTGGCAATTAGGGCTTCACCATCACCGAAACCAATTTCAAGATGAACAGGGAAATTATTGCAAAATAATGAGTAGAAATTTAATTCTTTTTTTGAAAAATCTACTCCGTACTCAGACCATAATTGATTTATGGCGGAATGTTGTCCAGATGTTGTTCGGCCAGTTCTTCTTACGAAACTTTTTATTGTTCTCACTTATTTTGACCAGGCCTTAATAAAACCTATCATTGCTATGGCTGATAAAGTGATCCCTATTGAGGTATTCGGGCTGAATAAAGTGACAAGTATTCCAGATATAAATAAAGTAGCCCCAATCCCCAAGAAGAAAAATTGTTCTTTTTGTCGAATAAATTGTTTTTTTAATTCGGCAATATTTTGCTTGTTCTCATTTTCTATTTCAGCTTGAGAAGAAAATCGCTTTATTATTTTTGGAAAATCTCTCGCAGTTTGTCTGAATAACGGAAGATTTTTTTTGAAGTCAGAAGCTACTGATTTAAATCCAATTTGTTCATTCATCCACTCTTTTAATACTGGATATGCTGTCTTCCATAAATCCAATTCTGGATATAATTGACGACCGAGACCTTCGATATTAAATAATGTTTTTTGAAGTAATATAAGTTGAGGTTGAACCTCCATATTAAATTGTCTGGCTGTATTGAACAAACTGATTAAAACATTGGCAAAGGATATATCTGAGAGAGGTTTATTGAAGATTGGTTCACAAACGGTTCTTATCGCTATCTCAAATTCATCAACCCTCGTCTCACTAGGAACCCATCCAGAATCTACATGTAATTGTGCGATTTTATTATAATCCCCTTCAAAAAAAGCCAGAAAATTCTCAGCGAGATAATACTGATCATCTTTAGTGAGTGTACCTATTATACCGAAGTCAACAGCAGCATATTTGGGGAAGTTAGGATCCTCAATTTGAACAAAAATATTACCAGGATGCATATCAGCATGAAAAAAATTGTGCCTAAACACTTGTGTAAAAAATATTTCAACACCATTTTCAGCGAGAGCTTTTATATTGGTTTTTTGTTTTTTTAACTTATCAATATCTCTAATGGGTGTTCCATATATCCTCTCTTGGACAAGAATATTTGCTCTACAATAGTCCCAGTATATTTCAGGAACATATAGCATTTCAGATTTTGAGAAGTTTTTCTTCAATCTCGCTGCATTGGCTGCTTCTCTTTTGAGATTAAGCTCATTGATTATTGTTTTCTCATACTCTTTCACTATCTCAGTTGGCTTGACTTGTTCACTCTCACTCCAAAAGTTTTCGAGTGATCGAGCGATAATATAAAGTGCAGAAATGTCTTTTTCGATTTGAACCTGAATGTTTGGTCTAAGAATTTTTATAATGACGTCCTTGCCATCAGGGAGTTTTGCGCTGTGCACCTGAGCTATTGATGCAGCGGCTAATGGCTCATCATCGATTTTTTTAAATATTTGATCAATAGATTTATCATATGCCGTATTTAATATCTCTTGTGCTTGTGATTTTGAAAATGGGGTTACTTGATCTTGAAGCTTGGCAAGTTCATTTGCAATTTCTTCTGGTAGAAGATCGCGGCGAGTTGATACGACTTGCCCAAATTTAACAAAGATAGGGCCTAATTCTTCTAATGCCTTTCGAATTCGTTCTCCTAGTGAAGAATCCTTACTAATTTTTCTCGGTAGTAATATAAAAAAATATTTAAATGATTTTAGTGCTGGCACTTTGTCTAAAAGCTCATCGAGACGGTAGCCAACTAAGATTCTTTGAATGGTTATGAGCCTCAAAATATTTTTACTGATTGACATAATTTTATTCTATCTTTGAAATTCATTTATTTTTTTTTCAAGACGTTCGATATCATCTCGAATTTTTGAAACTTCTTTTGAGAAAACATTAAATTCATATTTGCTAGGCATTAACTTAATTTCCTCTTGAAGGTATTCCTTAACGTTCTCTTGGAGAATATCTTTGGTGTTTTGCATCCAGTCACCAGTTTTTTTTGAGACTTTGACAATATTATTCGCCATTATATCTCCGACAAAGTGAGATAGCTCCTCCTCAATATCAGGTTTTATCATTGCGAAAAGTTTTTGAAACTTTTGTGCAACTGCTACATCTCCATTAATACTGATACTTCCATCTCTTAGCACATCAGAAGAATTGTTTCTAAGTAGTTTGGAAAAGCTAATTAGTGACCCTGATATTTGAACGTCATAATTTTCCTTGATTGTATGAGGATTAAGCTCATTTGAATTCATAATGACATTAAAAAAGCGAGTGGTGTTTTTAATGTGAATAGACAGTATTTTTCCTTCGAGCTGCTCACTTATTTTTTTTGCCGATGTTCTTGTTGCTATCTGACTATTGATTTTAGTAAGAATACTTTTCGAGATTTTTAATTTATCAATCATCAGAACTTATAGCCTTCATGTAAGGCTACGATTCCTCCAGTTAAATTTGTATATCCACATCTTTCAAATTTTGCTTTTTCCATCATAGTCATTAATGTTTTTTGGTCAGGATGAACTCTTATTGATTCTGCTAAATATTTATAGCTATCCTCATCTTTGGCAACCAGCTTCCCTAAAAACGGAAGCACCTTAAATGAATACAAATCATAAGTGGGTTTCAAAATATTCATTGGCTTAGAAAACTCGAGGATCAGTAATTTACCGCCTGGTTTTAAGGTTCGGTATATAGATTTTAGAGCTCTCTGCTTATCGGTAATATTTCGAAGGCCAAAAGCAATTGTAACGATGTCAAATGTATTCTCATTAAATGATAAATTTTCACCATCCAATTGGACGATTGATAAATTATTTGAGACACCATAATTTATTAACCGTGCTCTGCCTTCATTAAGCATTGAAAAATTTATATCAGCCAATATTACTTGACCGTCATCACCAACTTGAGAAGAAAAAATTTTAGCAAGGTCACCAGTTCCGCCTGCCAAATCAAGTACTTTATGACCATACTTTGCTGATGCTCTCTCTATAGTGAACTTCTTCCATAATCTATGCATGCCCATTGACATGAGATCGTTCATCAAGTCATATCGATTTGAAACAGAGTCGAAAACGTCTTTTACATAATCTGCCTTTTTCTCCTTGGGGACTGTTTTATAACCAAAATGAGTTTCTTTATTATCCATATCAATGCTAACTTTTATTATTCTGGAGTATATCCAGAAGCTTTAACTTGGTCGAGGTAAGCTTGCCAATATTTATTTTTATTATGACCTAACTCATTAAGATATTTCCAAGTATAAATTCCAGAATCATGCCCGTCATCGAATATTAGTTTGATTGCATAATTTCCAACAGGCCGAACTTCATTGATCATGACGTTTTCTTTGTTTAGTTGGAGTATTGATTGCCCCAGCCCATGGCCTTTAACTTCGGCAGATTGAGAGTGCACCCTGAGAAACTCAAAAGAAAGTTCATATCTTGTATTATCAGGATAGACTAGTAACATGGCCCGATCTTTCTTGCGAACCTTTATTTCGGAAGGGATCTTATCCATATCTAGCTGTCGTTTTATTAGAGTATATAGCGACTTAGATCTTCATTTTTAGAGAGTTCAACTAAGTGATCATCTACATACTTTTTATCAATTTTTATATTGCTTCCATCGATTTCAGATGCTTCGAATGACACAGTTTCTAATAATCGCTCCATGACAGTATGTAGTCTTCTAGCACCAATATTTTCTGTATTTTCATTGACATGATATGCAACCTCGGCAAGCCTTTGGACACCATCCTTTGTAAATTTAAGATTTACTCCTTCTGTTTCAATAAGAGCAGTATATTGGGTTGTAAGAGAGGCATTTGGCTCTGTAAGAATTTTAACGAAATCATTAGTTGTGAGTGATTTAAGCTCAACCCTAATTGGGAATCGACCTTGCAATTCTGGTATCAGATCTGATGGTTTTGAGACATGAAAAGCTCCTGATGCAATAAAAAGTATGTGGTCTGTTTTAACCATACCGTATTTGGTATTAACTGTTGAACCCTCTATGAGAGGAAGAAGGTCCCTCTGAACACCCTCCCTAGATACATCTGCACCGATGCCCTCAGATCTTCTTGCAATTTTATCAATTTCATCAATAAAGACGATTCCTTGTTGCTCTACCGCATCTATTGCCTGTGATTTAAGCTTTTCTTCATCGAGCATCTTAGCTGCTTCCTCGTTGGTGAGCATTTTCATTGCATCTTGAACTTTTAGCTTGCGAGTTTTTGTTTTGCTATTAGATAGATTTTGAAACATTCCTTGTAATTGATTAGTCATTTCTTCCATGCCTGGAGGCGCCATTATCTCTATTCCAACTGGAGTTGCTTGTATCTCTATTTCGATCTCTTTTTCATCAAGTTTTCCTTCCCTCAACATCTTTCGAAATTTTTGGCGTGTTTCATTCATGGATGAAACATTTTGTCCATTCTTACTCTCCGACCCCGGTGATGGAGGAAGTAATGCATCAAGAACCCTCTCTTCTGCAGCATCTTCAGCACGATGTTTTACTTTTTCCATCTCAGCTTCACGGGTAATTTTTACTGCCACATCAATGAGGTCTCTTATAATGCTATCGACCTCTCTACCTACATAACCAACCTCGGTAAACTTTGTTGCTTCAACCTTTATAAATGGTGCTTTTGCTAACCTAGCAAGCCTTCTAGAGATCTCTGTTTTTCCGATCCCTGTTGCGCCAATCATAAGTATATTTTTTGGAGTGATTTCTCCTCTGAGAGGTTCATCCACATTCGATCTTCTCCATCTGTTTCTCAAAGCAATAGCAACGGCACGTTTGGCTTCGTCTTGACCAATTATATGATTATCAAGTTCCTGAACAATTTCTCTTGGTGTCATCTGAGACATAGTTTTTTCCGCCTACTTATTTTTTTGTTAATTCTTCAATGATGATGTTGTTATTTGTGTAAACACAAATTTCACTGGCGATATTTAGTGCTTCTACTGCAATAGTTTTCGCATCTAATTTGGTATTTTTCATAAGCGCAAGTGCTGAAGCCTGTGCAAAAGCGCCACCAGATCCAATTGCCATAATGTCATTTTCTGGTTCTATAACATCTCCATTACCAGATATTATTAATGATGAGTCTTGATCTGCGACACACAACAATGCTTCCAGTCTTCTAAGTCGACGATCTGTTCTCCATTCTTTTGCAAGCTCAATTGCTGCTCTTGTAAGATTTCCATACTGCTCTATTTTTCCTTCAAATAACTCAAATAAGGTAAAAGCATCAGCCGTTCCTCCTGCAAAACCAGCTATAACCTTACTTGATGCGAGAGTTCTCACTTTTCTAGCATTTCCTTTCATTATGGTATTTCCAAGACTGACTTGGCCATCACCTGCAATTGCAACTTTATTGTTTCTTCTTACAGATACAATTGTTGTGCCTCTATATTGTTCCATTTAACTCCTCAATCGATAGAAAACTCTATCGTCTTTTCTCAATTTACCCTTTTCGTTTATTTTTAGCCCTAGGATGCGTTTGATCGTATATTTGGGCTAGGTGCTGAAAATCAAGGTGTGTGTAAATTTGGGTAGTGCTTATATTGGCATGACCAAGCAATTCTTGGACACCTCTGAGGTCTTGACTGGATTCAAGAAGATGAGTTGCAAATGAATGCCTTAGCATATGAGGGTAAACTTTTACTGATAGGTTTTGTTTTTTTGCCCAATAATTCAGTCTCGATTGGATTGATCTAGCTTTTAGCCTGTCGCCTCTAATGCTTATGAAGAGTGCTTTGCTATCGGACTTGATTTCGTTATTTCTTGATTTTAACCATGATTTGATTGCATCTATTGCAAATTTTCCAACTGGAATTATCCTCTGCTTATTCCCTTTTCCAGTAACAATTACAGTAGCATCACTCAGATCAATATCAGTAGTATTGAGATTAACAAGCTCTGAAAGCCTGAGCCCAGATGAGTACATTAACTCTAAAATTGCCCTGTCTCTGTCTGGGATAAAACCGATTTCCTTAATATCGAGTAACCTCATCATCATATCTGTATCAAGATTCTCAGGTAATCTAATTTTGACTTTAGGTGCCCGAACATTTTGAGCGGGATTATTTTTGATCTTTTTTTCTTTAACTAAATAACGAAAAAAAGACCTTAATGAGGATAAGTTTCTTTGAATGGATTTTGGACTAACACCAGATCTGAATCTTGAAGCACTATAAGAGCGAACATGCTCACTATCTATGCTATCCCAGGAAGATATTTTATTTTCCTTACAAAAAGAAATAAATATATTCAAATCTTTTTGATAGTTCTTACATGTGTAATCAGATAGTCTCCTTTCTACTTCGAGGTGTCTTATGTAATGATCAATCCACTCCTTTTGTTCATCTGAAAGCATAGATGTCAAATTGATTTTAGTTGATGAGATTTAAGAGATTGAGAGATTAGTTGCCCAATAACTTTAAGATAATCCATGCTCATATCTGGATTGAATCGATTTTCATCGTCACTGCTTATTGCTAGGAAGCCCAATTTTTGGTTTATGCCCAGAGGTATGAGCGCGCAGGACTTTACGTCATTTGGCTGCTTGAACAGTAATTCAAGTTGCTCGTCTTTTAACTTATTACAACGGGGTAAATTGTTATCAATAAATGACTTGAATGGTTTTAATAGCTTATTATTTTTTTTATATAATAGAATATCTTTATTTTTTAATTTAACGTCATTATAAAATAAGAAAGTACACTCCTTGACATCAAATTCTTCAATTAAATCCTTGTAAGATATGCTAATCGTATCTTCAAAATTTTTGGAATGAATAAGATTGTATGCGAATTCATAAATTTTATGTATTAGATTGTGGTTTGATGAAGCATTTTGTATGAATTCGTTAAGCTTATCTTTTAAGTCTTTATTTTCTTTCCTGAGTATATCAATTTGTCGCTCAACAAGAGATACACTTCCTTTTTTTAAGTGAGGTATTTCTAAGCTGGCCAATATATCCGGTTTATCTAGGAAGAAATCTAGGTTCTTTTCTAAATAATCTTTTACCTTTTTTTCATTCATTGTATTTTTTTTTGACATTTATCTTTCCTAAGCTCTTGAAATTACACAATGATTCATTTTTCTTCCTTGAGGCTATCAATTATGCCATTTCTGGGGTCCGGGTATTTGAGCTTATCAATTAATTCATTATTCATTCTGACTGTATCAAGACGTCTTGATTCTTTCATGAAAGACAGTCTTGTTTGACCCAATCTTTTGATTGCTTCCGAGGCTTTTATCTCTTTAGGCATGTTGATACCAGAATATTCACAAATAGACTTATAAAACCATGTCTGACTTTTATGGCACCCATCTGAAATATTATAAATTTTACTTAGATTTTTCTTTTTCAGCGCATTGACACAGCAACTTACAAGGTCTGAAATATGAATTCGATTACCTGGTTTGGCCTCTGATTCACTAATGACAGTAAAATTTTTATTCAACCTATTTGTGCCTAATCTTTTCGGTCCATAGATGCCTGAAACTCTGAGTATTACAAGTCTAACATTGTTTTTGTTGCACCATTTTTCAAGAAAGAGTTCTGCCTCAACTCTTTTTTTTGCCCTTTGAGTTTGAGGATTTGTTTCTACTGACTCATTAGTGAGTTTACCCGATCTGTCTCCATATACCCCGCTGGTACTCAAGTAGACAAATCTAATTGGTTTAGTATTCAGCCTATTTACAAAATTTTGCAATCTAAGATCCAAAGTCTGATCTTTATTTGGTGGAATAGTGTAAAGAACAGAAAAAGGGTCAACAGTTTTTATCTTATTGCTATCAGAATCTAAATTTATTTTTTGGATTTCGAATTGTATATCTTGATCGAAATTGCGGCTTACAAGACAAGTGTCACTTTTTGAAAGTTCTTCAGCAACCCTCAATCCCGTGTACCCAGCTCCAGCAATTATAAAATTCATCAATAATCCTTAGTCGTCTTCTCTTGATTTGGTTCTGATCGATTTTCTGTAAGTCTCACATGCAGAGTCGACCTTGCCAAAATGAAAAAGGATTTCACCTAAAACAAAATAATTTCTATCGTTAGGCTCTATTTCAATTGCTTTTTCAATGCATTCTTTCGCCTCTTCCCACCTTTGATCTTTCATTAAGATTTCGGCATGTATTCTCGTTAATTTTGAATTATTTTCATATCGTTTCTGCCACTGAGATATTTTTTTTATAACTTTTTCAGGTTGATCTTGATTGAGGTTTATGTAGTTATATACGAGAATTTCATCGAATGTTTTCTTCAAAAAATTTAATAATATTTTTTCAGCGACATCATTTTCATTCAATTCTTTTAATTTTTTGCAATAGGTATCTACGAGATAAGAATTCTCTTTCACTGAATTTGATGCTCCTTTCCAAATCTTCTTGAGCAGATCAAAGTTTTTTGTATCCTTAATAAGCTCAGCGATTGATATTAGCTCTAATTCAATAAGTTTTTCTTCTTTACTGCGATTTAAGGATTTGAGTAATGCAAGATTATTTTTAAGTTGCTCCCATTCTGAGAATTTTATCTGCATGTCTGCGAGGAGTTCCGCTGCAATTGTATTATCTGGCTCAATTTCCTTTATTTTTTCAAGCGTTGCTTTCGCATTCTCGTAATCCGATGATCTTAATTGTGTATTGGCTTGAATTAAAAGGATATGTGTTTCTGCGTGACTGAGTTTTGTATAGGCTTTTTTTATCCACTCGTCTCTTTCTTTATGTTTATTTTGAGAATCATATGCTTGAATTATTTGGGTGTATGCAAGAATTGGATTATCACAGAAAGGTAAAGCTTTTAGAGCATTTCTTTGGGCATTATGATAGTCGCCTTTAGACATTGCTAAAATGCTATTTTCAAGGAGCTTATTCGATTTATCACGTTTCGAATTTTTAGCTTTATTCAAAAGAAAACTGGGAGCACTTAGGACTTTAGACAATACGTAGATAGAGATCAAAAATACACTAAAACACAATAAAAAAAATATTAAAGATATATCTATAACTAAATCTTTATAATAAATTGAGATATGTCCGGGAAAATCAATCAAATTTTGAGCTAGTAAAGCACCCAAAAGTATTGTTAAAATAATATAAAATCCAAATTTCATTTAATCTTTTGCTCTCTCTTCAAGAAGTAGTTGATAATCTTCGATCATGTTAATTATTTCTGGCAGGTTCTTCATTTGACCCGTCCTATAATTTGATTGCTCTTGAAGCTTTTCTAACATTAAAGCGACTTCCTTATTTTTACTGTCATAATAAATTTCAAGCCATTTTATGGCTTGATCAATTGAGATCTCATATAAGACCCAACGATTAATCTCTAATGATTGTTTTGCATCGAACAGCAATTGCTGAAGATGACGGGTGATAATTTCTTCTGAAATTTTTATATTCTGGTCATATTGATCTAATTTCTGAACAGAAATCATCTCATTCAATGAGCTGGATAACGATTCCCATATCTCTTTATAAATTGATGTTGATTGATCATCATTTTGTGTGGATGGCTGCTGCGATTCTTTTCTTTGCAAAAAAATAGCATCGTCAATAAATTGATTAATGTCAGTAATTAATTGATCTTTATTTTTTATTGATCCTGCTACTTGGTTTTCAATTTCCGATTCTATTATCTTTTTTATTTTCATGGCTTCTTGATCATCAAAATTCATCATCAGATCGAGTGCTTGTTGAAGTGTCCCAATAATAAAAAAACTGTCCATGGTAAATTGATCATGTAAATTTGCTATTTTCAGTAGATATTTAACTTCATTAACTAACCATATTTCTGTTCTATTATTGGAGCTTGATGAGCGATCAAGATTTTTTATTGAGATAATTTCTCGCTCGATAAACAATTGTTTCTTTTCAACATCCTCAAGTCTTTCGTTTAACTCATTGTCAATGACGCTCAACTTTTTGGTGTTTGTGTTCAGAAGATTTTCATATTTAGCTCTTATTTCACCTTCGATATCATCCTGAAATATGAAGTTTTTCTGAAAATAGATATAAAGGGTGACCGCACCTATGATAGAAAAAACAAAAAATACAGCAATAATTACTGGAAGCCTTGATGGATCTTTTTGCTTTTCTTTATATTTTGTTTCTTCTTCCAATTTCAGTTTCCTCTAGCTAGAGCATCTAATATCGCCTGGTTCCTCGGATCAAATGTAACTATGCATCTCGCATTACTTATCTTGCTCCTTATTGCATCAGCTATTCTCTGGCTGGGGATAATAAATGTTGGCAGCTTATTCATATTGACATCATTCTTTTTCATAATTGAAAAGAAATTTTCAAATACCTCACAGCTTAATATAACGATATAAGCAAAACTATTTTGTTTAAATTTATTTTTTATTTCTAAAATTTTTTTATTGTTATGTTTAGCCTTGGTTTTTTGATAAACAATAAGATTTTGCACGTTTGCCCCTCTGTCAAGAAGCTCCAATTCAAGTTTATTCCTTCCGGTCTTGCCACGAATTATGGTGATGCATTTATTTTTAACATTTTTTAAGAGCTTATCTTTCAGGAGACCTTCACTACTGAATTCTATTGATGGTGAGAAATTTACTTTGAGTCCTAATTTTTCAATCCATGATCTCGTGGTTGGACCAATTGCAACAATTTGTGAGTTCTGGAGCTCAAGATATTCATGACTTATCTCAACAGCATTTTTACTGATGAAGATAAATATGTCACTTTTCGATAACGCCGCAACGTTCTGTTTTATTTTATTTGAAGAGAAGGGCAATATTTCTAGTATTGGAAATACGTATGGGGTTTTATTCTGATCTCTTAATATCTCAATTAACTTGCTGCAATGTTTTTCTGAGCGTGTTATTAGTATTTCTTGCTGATTTAATTTTGGTGGCGTCATCTATCTGGCTAATTTTAATATCTCAATAGCACCAATTTGTTTTAAACGATCTGCTAGTTCTAATCCCAGTTCCTCAGCTTTATTTGCACTACCAGTTACTGAATCTCTGGCCTCGATAGAACCATCAGGAGAGATAACAATACTCTCTAGCCTGCATTTACCATTTGCATAAGTAGCATAAGATCCAATCGGAGAATGACAATCAGCAAACAACGCACTATTGACTGACCGCTCACAATTAGTGGTAACTTCAGTTTCAAAATCATTTAGCCTGCTGACTATATCTATGATCTCTTCTTTTTGCCTAAGGCATTCTATACCGATAACCCCCTGAGCAGCAGCTGGAACCATCTCCTCTGTTGAAAAAGTTTGAGAAATCTCGCTTGATAATTCAAGTCTATCCAATCCTGCTTTAGCAAGAATTATGGCATCGTAATCTCCAGATTCTAACTTATCGATTCTCGTGTTCACATTGCCTCTTAAGTTTTTTACCCTTAGATCAGGTCGAAGTTTTAATATTTGTGACTGTCTTCTCAAACTTGAGCTACCAACTAAAGATCCTGATTTAAGTTCCGCTAGTTTTAATTTTTTTTTAGATAATAGACAATCAAAAGGTGATTCGCGTTTAAGCAACGCAGCTATGAAAAATTCTTCTTGCAAAAGAACTGGCAAATCTTTCATCGAATGAACTGCAATATCTGCTTTGTTTTGCAGAATTGCATATTCAAGTTCTTTTATAAATAGACCCTTTCCTCCAATTTTTTGAAGATTTTGATCGAGAATTTGGTCGCCTTTTGTACTGAAGGGAAGTAACTCCACATCCTCTATTTCTGGGAGTTTTTTCAGTATATTGGAAACATGATTGGCTTGCCATAGAGCAAGCTTACTCTTTCTCGTTGCTATTCGAATTATCAATCTGGCCTCCAAAAAATACCATATTACTGAATAATATTGCTTTTCCGATAATCATTCAAAATGCCAATTATTTCAGTTTAAGTATTCTTCTTTTGAGTCAATCAAGCAAATTAGTGATTACAGTGTTTCTATTTATTTCTATCCAATTGTTTTTCCAGTTCTTCTAGTTTCTCTCGAGTCCTTTTGAGTACTTGTTCTTGTATTTCAAATTCCTCTCTAGTTACAAGATCAAGATTTTTGATTTGCGATTCTATAAGTGACTGAATATTCTGCCGGAGATCGCCTTTGATGGCTTCAAGGTCATCTGGTAAATTTTCAGTAATTTTCTTTTTTATATTTTTTAAATAATTTTGCATATGCCTATCCTCATTATAAGAAAGCATTATTACAAATATTATTCTACTAGATTTTTTAGGTCGTGACTGATTATTCAGAGTTGTGACAGATAAGAATCGAGTCTATCTGTATTCATTACAAAATTCTTTTTTAAGTTTTCAGAATTTTTTTTTACGTCTTCTAGGTTAACTGCATTACCGACCTGAACAATCCCAACCATTGCCATCATCAGATGCGGATCACATTGGTAAACATAAACTCCCTCAGTTTCCAATTTGACACTAAAGTTTTCATTCATGAGGCCTTTCCAGCCATCAGAGCCCGCGGGTGTCATATTAGGAATAGTTGCTGAGTTATGAGCTAAGTCTGTCACTTCAAAGTTTAGCGTGTCTCCTGGCGAAACTTTAATAACGGCTGGATCAAAAACCATCGTTCCAGTTGGACCAACATTTAGCATCCTAATGGTATGTTCTGAACCTGAAGAGAGTTCAACTTTTGCTAGTGGCGGAGGACTTACTGATTGTATTTCTGTTGATGTGTCCTCATTTTGAACAGTTTGTGTTACCACTGAATTCTGTTCGTTTGGCATGCTGATCTGGCCAAATGGTTTAAGTCTCTCATCAACGGATACAATCTTTCTGACACTTCTTTTTTTTACTAGGTCTTCAGTTTTTTGCAAGACAAATACAGTCATAAAGGTTATGAAGAGCGACGTCAGTATAATCCATATCCATGGTCTGTATTCTGATTTTTTATTGTTATTTGACAAGATTGCTACCGTTTATAAAATTACGTGTTTGATCATTCCAAATTGCGCGTGCAATATATCAAGAAATTGATCAGAGTTAAACCAATTAGGAATTAAAATATTTTAAAAAATAAAATTGTTGGTTTCTTTTTTGTGTTATTTTAATTTTTGATCATTTTTTGACTGAGGAAATAATGATGAAGAAATTGTCTTTAATAGTTCTAATAAGTATTTTACTTGCTGTTCTCGGTTGTACTGAAAATTCAAATAGAACAGAAAC
Organism: uncultured Woeseiaceae bacterium; assembly: GCA_902517795.1. Lineage (GTDB taxonomy): Bacteria > Pseudomonadota > Gammaproteobacteria > Steroidobacterales > Woeseiaceae > SP4260. The sequence continues at coordinate 19,611 of CABYDR010000018.1, forward strand.
AGAATTAGAAAATAAATTTGCTGATCTTGTATTAAAAAATGGGTTTATCGCTACTGTTGATCCCAATATAGGAAATGTGACAGCAATCGCGATAAATGACTACTTAATCACTGCAACCGGTGACGATCAGAAGATTGATGAGTCTATTGGCGCTAACACAGAAGTTATTGATCTTGATGGACGTTTTGTTATGCCTGGTTTTATTGAGGGTCATGGACATTTTATGAGTTTAGGTAGATCAAAACAAATTCTAGATTTGAATGATGTTGACGGATGGGAAGAAATTGTATCAAAAGTTGCTGTAGAGGTTGATAAGTCTAAACCGGGAGAATGGATTTTTGGAAGAGGTTGGCATCAAGACAAATGGAGCAGCCTGCCTGATAATGCAATTGATGGTGTGCCCATTAATGACACTTTAAGTAAAGTATCTCCTCAAAATCCTGTCGTGCTTGGTCATGCAAGTGGCCATGCAGCGTTTTGGAATGATGCCGCGCTCGAAATTGCCGGAGTGGATGAAGATACGCCGGATCCAGATGGTGGTACAATCGTAAGGGACCTTACAGGTAAAGCAACTGGCTTAATGAGAGAGACAGCACAAAGACTCATAAGCAAAGCACGAAATGAATATGAAGGTAGACTTACACCTCAGGAGACTGAATTAGATAATCGTGAGCGGGCAAAAATGGCTGCAGACGAAGCATTAAAATATGGTGTAACCTCTTTTCATGACGCCGGAGCAAGCTTTGAGACAATTGATTTTTTCAAACAATTAGAGAGCGAAGGAGAATTAGGCATTCGTCTTTATGTCATGGTCAGAAGAGAATCTAATGAAATTATGGATGCTGCGCTTCCTCAGTATAAAATGCTTCCTGAGGGCAATGACTTTCTTACGGTTAGATCGATAAAGCGACAAATAGATGGAGCATTGGGGGCCCATGGAGCATGGTTATTAGAGCCTTATCTCGATCTTCCTGAGACTACCGGGCTAGTATTAGAAACAGTTGAAGATATTACAGGTACAGCCGAGGTCGCTGTTAAACATGGATTTCAAGTGAATACACACGCAATAGGCGATAGAGCTAACAGAGAAGTGCTGGACATTTATGAAGGTGTTTGGAAGGAGTTGGGTGTAGATGGAAAGGATTTGCGTTGGAGAATAGAGCATGCTCAGCACATTCATCCAGACGATATTCCAAGATTTGGTGAGTTAGGGGTTATTGCATCTGTGCAGGCGGTTCATGGTACTTCAGATGGACCCTGGATACCCAGTCGACTTGGAGATGAAAGAGCCAAGGATACCTCTCAGCCATGGAGAACACTTTTTGAAACGGGTGCGATTATTACAAATGGTACTGATGTTCCAGTAGAAAGAATAGATCCGATTGCTTCATATTATTCATCTGTAACGAGAAGAATGAATAATGGGGATGCCTTTTATCCAGAGCACATTATGACAAGACAAGAAGCTCTTGAGACATATACTATTAATGGCGCTTATTCGGCTTTTGAAGAGGATATCAAGGGCAGCTTAACACCAGGAAAATATGCAGATTTTATAGTGTTATCAAAGAATCTATTAACTGTAGACTATGAAGAGATTCCATCAGCTGAAGTTGAAATGACATTTGTTGGTGGTGAGTTGAAATATAAAAAATAAACTGCCACGCAAATATTTAATAAAGACTTTGAGCCAATTAATATACAAAAATTACATTTCAGGGGAATTTAAATCATCTGATAATTTATTTGATGATATTAGTCCGTATGATGGATCAATAGTTGCAAGAGTTTCAGAGGCCAATAAAGCCGATGTTGACGTGGCAGTAAGATCTGCAAGAAAAGCCCTCAGCGGGGTTTGGTCAGAGATGACTCTGGATTCTAGATGCGCCCTTATAAGTAGAGTTGCAGACGAAATTGATAATAGGTTTGATGATTTTGTTAGCGCTGAAATTGCCGATACTGGAAAGCCGCTAAATCAAGCAGAAACAATCGATATACCAAGAGGCGCAGAAAATTTTCGTTTCTTTTCAAATTATATTAAATCAATGGGCACTGAACTCTTTGATTCGCAAACTCATGACGGCGCAAAAATACTAAATTATTCGATTAGAAAACCCAAGGGCGTTATCGCTGTTATTGCTCCATGGAATTTACCTCTTTTGTTGTTGACGTGGAAACTTGCACCAGCTCTTGCAGCAGGTAATTGTGTCATCGCAAAACCGTCTGAGGAAACACCAGGAAGTGCAACTTTATTAGCTGAAGTTTTTGACAAAGTAGGTTTTCCTGCTGGAGTTTTCAATCTATTGCATGGTTTTGGACCAGCTTCAGTTGGCGAGTATTTGACCAAACATTCAGGAATAGACGCAATTACATTTACAGGTGAATCATCTACGGGCTCAGAAATCATGAAAGCTGCTGCACCGGGCGTAAAAGCACTTTCGTTCGAGTTGGGTGGAAAAAATCCGGCAATTATCTTTGATGATGCTGACCTAGATGCAGCAGTGAATGGGACAATTAAATCTGTATTTTCTAATTGTGGACAAGTTTGCTTATGTACTGAGCGAGTTTATGTACAAAGCAAATTATATGAGAGATTCATGGAAAAATTTACATTACAAGCTGAAAAGTTGATTGAGAATTGGCCTGAAGGTGATGCAAGTAATTTTGGCCCCCTAATTTCGGAAGATCACAGAAAAAAAGTTTTAGATGCTTTTTCTAAGGCCTCTTCAGATGGTGGAAATTTGATAACGGGTGGAGGAGTTCCAGAATTTTCAGATAAAAGAAAGTCTGGATTCTGGATAGAGCCAACAATATTCACAGGACTGGATGAAGATTCTGAATTCATGAAAAACGAAATATTTGGACCTGTCTGTCACGTCAGTCAATTTGATTCAGAGGATGAAGTTCTCCAAATGGCTAATAATACGGATTATGGTCTAGCTGCAGCTGTTTGGACAACAGATTTAAAAAGAGCTCACTCTTTTTCAGCCAAGCTTGATGTTGGTATTGTTTGGATTAATTCGTGGTACTTGAGAGATTTAAGAACACCCTTTGGCGGCACAAAATTATCAGGTATTGGCAGGGAGGGTGGCCATCACTCTATAGATTTCTATAGTGAGATATCAAATATTTGCCTTAAATTATAATGTCTTATTTTCATTATTTATTTCTATATATTGTTATTGGCATTTTTCCTTCGATTCCCATAATTGCAATTTATTTATTCTTCTCAAAAAAGAAATATAAGGATATTCTTAAGCTACCCTTATTCATTTTTTTTGCGATAATGGGATGGTTATTAAATAATTTGTTCAATCTATTCTGATATTATTGATTCTATGATCTCTACTCCTGATATAAATGATAAATATCCTGATACGGGGGTAATTACTGATTTTATTCACTACGGTGCAGTTACTTCATTCTTTGGAGAGATTTCAACTGTCGAATGCTTTGAAGATAATTCTCTTGTGAAAAAGAAATTATCAGAGAAAAGTGACGGTGGTGTTTTGGTAGTTTCTGGAAAAAAATCAAAAAAAGTTGCCTTATTGGGCGACATGATTGCCTCTATGGCTAAAGAAAATGGATGGTCAGGTATAATCATTGACGGATATGTGAGAGATATTGAGATTTTGCGAAATATAGATATAGGAATAATGGCTTTGGGTTCTTGCCCAAGAAAAAGTAGGAAAGAAGGCAAGGGTGAAGTAGATGGAATTATAATGATAGATGATATAGCAGTTAAACCAAAACAATGGTTGTATGCGGATATTAACGGAATTTTAATTTCTGCAGGGAATCTTGAATTAGAAACTTAAATAAAATTTCAGGTATTGTTAGATATATATTTTTCCAATAACTCCTGTTTACCTGATTTAATTTTAGGCTCATTGATATTTTCAACTATTTCTTTCAGTGAAAATTTGCCAGAGAGTATATCTTGAGATTCTTCGGTATTCCATGCCTGATACCTCTCGTCTTTAAACGATTCTAAAAATTTATCTTCAATTACATTTGATGCATTTATCAGTGCTTTTGCAAGGACATCTAATCCGCCGATATGCGCGATGAAAAGATCCTCAATATCAATACTTTGACGTCTTAACTTGGCATCAAAGTTAAATCCACCACTTTTGAAGCCGCCGTCCATGAGGATCTGAGTAAGGATCAGAGTCATTTCTTTGCAATCGTTATTAAATTGATCCGTATCCCACCCATTTTGTGGATCGCCTCTGTTGATATCGATTGAACCAAAAACATCATAAGCAATTGCGTTTGCAACTTCGTGTTCAAAAGACAAGCCCGCTAATGTTGCATGATTAGCCTCAATATTCAGCTTTATTGAATCAATAAGACCATATTTTTCAAGAAAAGCGATAACGGTTGATACATCCCGATCGTATTGATGTTTTGTTGGCTCGCATGGTTTTGGCTCTATTAAAAGCTGACCTTTGAAGCCAATTTTTTCTTTATGATCGATGATTAGGCTTAAAAATCTGGCATATTGATCTAACTCCTGCTTAATATCAGTGTTTAGAAGTGTATCGTAGCCTTCCCTTCCTCCCCAAAGGACATAATTTTTTCCGTCTAATTGATGAGTAAGTTCAAGCATATTTTTAACTTGATATGCGGCGCACTTAAATACCTCAGGATCTGGATTGGTCGCTGCACCGGCCATGTATCTCGGATGACTGAATAGATTTGCTGTACCCCATAACAATTCAATATTATGTTTTTGCATCTTATCTTTGAGTGGATCAGAAATTCTTTTTAAATTTTCAGACAATTCTTTAACTGTATCTGCATGTGCTGCTACATCCACGTCGTGGAAACAAAAGAAAGGTGCCCCTAATTTACTGAAAAAATCAAATGCCGCATCAAGTTTTTCCAGCGCCGCTTGATGCGACTTAGGA
>CABYDR010000019.1 GCA_902517795.1 uncultured Woeseiaceae bacterium
CCAAATGTTGCCTCATCTTTTACAACCATCGACAATAACCTTTCCGAATCTTTATAGTCTTTTTTCAGAAAAGAAATAAAACCATTGAAGAGGTTTATCAATAGAACATCAGATTCAACATTTTTGTCCAATTCTCTTAACAAAGATGCCTGTTTTTCAGGCTTTAAAGCTGTTGCTGCCATTAACTTATGCATATCTGCAAAGTTAAAGCCAAAATCAGGAAATAATGTATTTGCATAATCATACATTTCAATCATCCAACTATCAGGTATCTTGATATCATTAATCTTGCAGTACCACAAAATTGAAGCGTTATCAGCGAGATACTCCAAAGGCGATGTATCTTTATCAGGTAGCATGTAATTCTCATAGATATCATTTATCTCTCCAATTTTTTTTAATTTTAGTGCGAGCAATGCATCATGCCACCTTAAATGATGTTTCATTCTAGAGTTTTTCCCCTCCTTTGAGGCGGACCATTCCAATATAAAGGATCGGCCTAATTCATAGGAGTCTGTATCGTAATGAATATGCGAAATAGTATGAGCGCAGTTTCCATTTCTTGCTATCTCCCATGCTCTCTCGCCATATTTACATGCTTCTTTCAATTGTTGATTTTCACAATAGATAAATGCTTTTGTTGTCTCAAACCACCAATCATTTGAATCAAATTTGGTTTCAATATTTTTAATTATTTTTAGATTCTCTTCTCGCCAATATTTTCTGCCCGAGAATGCAAGTATCCCAAAAGGTCCTAATAACTGTGAAAGTGCCATAACATCATTTGGATACTCCTCAATATGCTGTTTAGCAAAATAAACAGTCTTATCATTTTTGTCTAACATTAAGTCTATTAAATTAATCAATCCTTGTTCGCGTTTTGAAGATTTCTCGCTGAATTTTTTTGCTAAACTTAAATTTGTTCTAGATTTATCAGTGCTGCCATTTACTGCATATTGTCTCGCTAGCATAATATACGCCAGAGAAAACTCATTATCATATTCTAATGCTTCATTAAATTTCTGTGTGCCATCCTGATCTAAACCTAGATACAAATCCATTCCTTCAAGGAAAGCCTTATGTGCCATATGATTGTTTGTTGTGAGCTGACAGCCTCTGGAATCTTTAAGCAATTTATCTTCTCTATTGTTAGGTTAGCGGGTTAACTGACTAGTTGAGAAAGCTGTTTCTCAAATTCTTAAAATTACCCATCTGACGCTTAACATTTTCTATCTCTTTATCATCAATAATAGCTGGATTACCTGAATTTTTAGACAATAGATATAATGAACATAACCATTCTAATAGTATTGCTCTGGAGGCTGATTTTTCTATATCACTTCCAACTGTGACTGCTCCATGATTTTTCATAAGTACCGCCTTTCTTCCTTTGAGATTTTTTTCCACTTCAATAGCTAATGCTTCAGTTCCAAAAGTTTCATATGGCGCAACTTTGATTGGCCCGCCCAAATCTGCTATTTGATAATGTATTGCTGGGAGCTCCTCTAGAAGCGTAGATACTGAAGTTGCATACAAGGAATGAGTGTGAACTATAGCTGATACATCACTGTACTTATCATAAATAGAAATATGTAGATTCGTCTCAGATGATGGTAGTAGGTCTCCTTCAATAATTTTTTTATCTTTATCGAGCACTACAATATCTTTGCTTTTTAAATTATCGTATGAGACACCACTGGGTGAGATAGCAATTAATTCATCTTTTTTGATGCTTATATTTCCAGAAGTATTAATTACAAGACCCATTTCCTGCATTCGTTTGATTTCAAATACTATTTTTTCTCTTTCATTTTTAAGTTTCATGAATCATTACTGTTTAAGATTAAAAACGAATCCAGTGCTGATTGAATAGCACTTGAAAGGCCTTCAGCACAGGCTTTTGAATCAGGTTTAACGTTACCCTCAGAAATATTCATCACATAACCGTCAATACTCAAAATACAGCCTGTTTTTATGTTATTCAATGCGCCAATCATCATAACGGCGGATGCCTCCATCTCAAATGCTTTTATGCCTGCCTGTTTTGCAGTTTCTATGTCAGTAGGGAGATCAGGGCTATTGAAAGCATCTGAGGTATGAATAATGCCTTTATGCACACTAATGCTATTTTTTTTAGAGGCCTGTAATAATGCATTTGTTACGTCAATATCCGAAACTGCTGGATACTTTAATGGTAGAAATTTTGATGTTAATCCTTCATCTCTTACAGCACCTGTGCCAATAACATTGTCACCAGGTTTAATTTCAGCTGAACATGATCCAGCAGTGCCTACTCTTATTAGATAGTTACAATTAATTTTCCCTAAATCCTGAACAACCATAGCAGCGCTTGGGCATCCTATGCCAGTTGAAATCACTGATATAGGTATGTTTTTATAAGTCCCTGTATAAGTATGAAACTCCCGTTGCACCATAATCAATTTAGCGTCAGTTAGCCATTCTTCAGCTATGAATTTCGCTCTCATTGGGTCGCCAGGAACAATTACATTTGGGGCAATTTCTTCTGGTTTGCATCTTATTGCACGATATTGAGATCTTGAGTTGTCATTAGGATCTGGCATTTTCGAGAGATCTGGCCACACTTTACTCATTAACTGACTCCTTTTTTCATAAAAATCATAGCAAGCTATTATCAATAAATGAATCGTTATCAAAATATGATTTTATTTGATTGGCCATAAAAATACCCCTGTCTGTAATAATTCTTGTAACCAAATCTGAAGGAGTTACATCAAAAGCCGGATAAAATCCTTGAACATTTTTTGGGGCAATATGCTTCTTGTCAATTACAGTTAACTCATCCCCATCTCGCTCTTCAATCTCTATCGCGCTTGAATCATTAGACCCCAAGTCTGGACCTGATTGCCTCAATACGTAATAAGGTACCTTATTTTCTCTGGCAGCCAGAGCATACTGGTAAGTTCCAATTTTATTCGCGACTGTACCATCCATACAGACTCTGTCCGCTGCCGTTATAAATGCATTGATCAAGCCTTGTTGCATCAGAGCGCCTCCCATTCCATCAGAAATAACCTTAGTTTTAAAGCCTAAACTTGATGAGCAAAATGCAGTTAATTTTGTGCCCTGCAAATAGGGTCGTGTCTCACTGCATATTATTTTTAGATCAATATCCCTTCTTTTTGCTTCAACCAAAAGATAAACATATGAACGATCTGGAAAACAATGAGTAAGAATCGTATCACCATCATTCAATAACGAGATAGCATTTTGAGCAGTTTTTTGGGCTTGTTTAGCCAAATCAGAGGCGACTTTTGTAGTCAATTCAATAACAGCACTTGCAGGACATAGATTATTATCCATCGCATATATCGCTGTCTTCTGACAATAAGTTATGACCTTCTTTAAAGCTATGCCAGTAGGACGAGTTGATATTAATCTAGCAGAAGCATTATTAAGATCCCTGATACTGCAATTATTTCTTAGAGACAACGCAAGACCATAACCCGCTGCAATTGATATTGAAAAAGCTCCTTGTATCGCCATATTCTCAATTGCAACCGCAACATCTTCAGAAGTCTTGCAAGCAATAAAATCAACTTGATTTGGAAGTTTTCGCCTATCAAGAATCTTTACAATACCGTCTTCCCAGGTAGCCATTCCTCTTCGCTGAATCAATAAGGGGAGATCTGACTCAACATAGTTACCATCAAGACTTTTTTTAGAGGATGAGTGTGTTTTCAATTGTTCAATAAGATTTATTTAATCTTAGACTTTTTTATTTTTAAAGAGTTTATTTGCATTGTATTGAAACATCATAATACATAATGCCAAAAAAGCAGTTACAAATGCATACAAAATAAAAGCATTTTTAATTTTTAGGTTCAAAGCATCAAACGCAGGCATGAAATGCATAAGCGAAATAAAAATGATGGAGCAAAGAATTATAGAAAAATACGATATCGATCGATTTTGAAGCAACATACTTGTGAGGGTTGCAAAAATGGTGATACTCAGAGCAAATACAGTTGTATCGAATTTAGTTTGAGCTGATAACGAGAGTAAAATCATCCCCGACAGTATTATAATCATGAATAACTGATACAAAGCAAAGTACTTCATGTCACTGGTAATTGTTGGATTATAAATACCATTGATGTTGTATTTTTTGCTTGTTTTTCTAATATCCTCAGGGCGCCAATAGGTTTTTGAAAACCAGACTTTAATTTTATCTGAAACTTTTTTTGTTTGAATTGAATCTTGAAGTATTTGATAAAAAACCTGAAAGTTTGCCCAAATTGGATTCCAGCTCCTCAAAGGAGTAACCGTTCCATATATGGGCTCAATTTCTGCTTCTTCGGCTTTATAAGTTCCAAACATTCTATCCCAGATAATAAATACCCCACCGTAATTGGCATCTATATATTCTTTATTTTTGGCGTGATGTATCCTGTGATTCATAGGTGTAATGAATACTTTTTCCACCCACCCTAGATGGCCAATGTGTTTAGTATGAACCCAAAACTGGTAAACAAGATTAACACCTGCAACAGAGACAAAGACCTCACCAGGTATTCCGATCATAATCATTGGTGCAAAGAAAATCCATTTCCACAAAAAACCGGTACTTGTTTGTCTTAAGGCTGTTGCTAAATTGAAATCTTCCCCATGATGATGGACTACATGTGTAGCCCATAAAATCCTGATCTCATGGTGGCAACGATGCATCCAATAATAAAAAAAATCATACAATATAAAAGCAACAATCCAGGTGATCATCTCATTATTGGCCATAAGATTGATACTGAACTTTTCTGCAAAAAAGACGAAAACTATACCCTGGAAACCAAGATTTAGCATTGTAGGGAATCGGCTGATAATACCAATTATTATGCTAGTGTAAGCATCATTCATTCTGTAGGTATTTTTACCCTTGTAAAGGCCATAAAAATACTCGAAAACAATCAAAAGGAAGAAGACAGGAATTGCCATTAATATGATATATGACGAATCCATAGTTACTTCCTTTTTAATGAGAGAGATTGAATAATGATCTTATTTTATTAAGAACCTTTAGTGAAGATCAAGCTCCATAACTTTGACCCATGCATCAATAAAATCGGACACAAATTTATCTTGCCCATCATCGCTGGCGTATACTTCAGCTATTGCTCGTAATTGAGAGTTTGAACCGAAGGCTAGGTCTACACTAGTGGCAGATCTTATTTTTTCACCTGTTTGTTTGTTGATGCCTTCAAAAGTATTGCCAGTGCCATTTGGTTTCCATTGGACTGTCATATCAAGTAAATTATTGAAGAAGTCATTAGACAGTTTATCTTGATTATCTGTAAATACTCCTTGATTGTCTGTGCTTACGCCGAGTGATCTAAGACCCCCAATCAAAACAGTCATTTCTGGAGCTGTTAAACCCATTAATTGGGATTTATCCAGCATCATTTCCTCTATATTTACATCAACAGATTCTTTTTTATAATTTCGGAATGCGTCAGCAATTGGCTCTAAAACGGCAAATGACTCTATATCTGTTTCTTCTTGTGAGGCATCACCTCTTCCTGATTTAAAAGGTACAGATGTTCCCGAAGCTTTTTCAATACCAACGCACCCAGCCAAAACAATCATATCTGCTAATGAGGCACCAACCTCATTAGCAATACCCTCTATAGTGCTCAGAACTTTGCTCAACTGCTCGGGTTTGTTGGCCTCCCAATTTTTTTGGGGCTCCAATCTAATTCTCGCACCATTTGCTCCACCACGCATATCTGAACAACGATATGAAGATGCACTGGCCCATGCCGTTTCAATCATTTCCTGAATACTCAAGCCACTCGCGGATATTTTTTGTTTTGCGCTCTCTATATCATAATTAACGTTTCCCTTTGGAACAGGGTCTTGCCAGATAAAATCTTCGCTTGGTACTTCAGGGCCTAAGTATCTTGATTTTGGGCCCATATCCCTATGCAGAAGCTTAAACCAAGCATTTGCAAATGCATCGGCAAATTCTTCTGGATTTTCATGAAAACGTTTTGAAATTTTACGATATTCAGAGTCTTCTCTGAGAGCCATATCTGCAGTTGTCATCATAGTTGGAACTTTTTTTGATGAGTCCTCTGCATCCGGCGCAAGATCCTCTTCTTTTTGATCAATTGCGTGCCAGATATGTGCTCCAGCAGGACTCTTTGTGAGCTCCCATTCATAGCCGAATAAAAGGTCGAAGTATCCATTGTCCCACTGCGTTGGATTGGAGGTCCATGCTCCTTCAACACCGCTTGTTATTGTGTCACTGCCCTTACCTGAACCATGCGAGCTGATCCAACCAAGACCTTGATTTTGGATAGATGCTCCTTCGGGTTCAGCTCCAACACTCTCTTCAGGACCGGCGCCATGGGCCTTTCCAAAAGTATGGCCACCCGCAACGAGTGCCACTGTCTCTTCATCGTTCATTGCCATTCTGCTGAATGTTTCTCTTATATCATGAGCACTAGCCAAAGGATCTGGATTACCGTCTGGCCCTTGTGGATTTACATATATAAGCCCCATTTGAACAGCTCCTAGGGGATTTGCGAGATCTCTTTTACCAGTATACCTCTTGTTATCAAGCCATTCATTTTCTGTCCCCCAATCAATTTCCTCTTCAGGTGACCATATGTCTGGCCTTCCGCCACCGAAACCAGCTGTCTTTCCACCCATTGATTCTATAGCCACATTCCCTGCGAGTATCATTAAATCAGCCCAGCTAATTTTTTTCCCATATTTCTTTTTTATTGGCCACAAAAGTCTTCTTGCTTTATCCAAATTTCCATTATCTGGCCAGCTGTTTAAAGGCGCGAATCTCTGATTACCTGTGTTTCCTCCACCTCTTCCATCCATAATTCTGTATGTTCCAGCGGCGTGCCATGTCATTCTAATAAACAGTCCGCCATAGTGCCCATAATCTGCTGGCCACCAGTCCTGAGAGTCAGTCATCAAAGCGTGAAGATCATTTTTTAGAGCGTCATAATCTAATGTTTTGAACTCCTCTCTGTAGTCAAAATCATTATCCATTGGATCTGACTTCTGATCATGCTGATGAAGCATGCTGAGATTGAGTTGATTTGGCCACCAGTCTCTATTTGTAGTTCCTGTATTGTTTGCATTGGTATGGGAACCATGCATTACTGGGCATTTTCCTTCACTTGATTTCGACATTTCTTCCCCTCTGAGTTTTGTCAAATTAAAGAATTATACTATCTTAGTATGTATGTATGACTAGAAAAAATTCAATGAATATTTTACTAATTTTAGTTAAACAAATAAATATCAGAATTAATGAAATTATAATTTTTTGTGCCCCGAAGAGGATTCGAACCTCTGACCCCAAAATTAGGAATTTTGTGCTCTATCCAACTGAGCTACCGGGGCAAATCTTGATTATATCGTGATATAAATAAGCCTGCCCAATAGATTAAATTTAATATTTTAAGAATAAATTCTGCATCCAGTCCAATTATCAACTAACATTAATTTATAAATAATTTTTTGGTGCCGCATGGATAAACTAATTCGAAAAGGTGAGATAAAAGATATTGACGTGATTGCAAAATACAATATTGCAATGGCGCTTGAAACAGAAAATAAGGTACTTGATGATGAGACCATTACCAATGGTGTCTCTTCCATCATCAGGGATAAATCAAAAGGCCAATATTGGGTAATGGAAATAGACAGTTTATTGGTCGGTCAACTTATGGTTACTTATGAGTGGAGCGACTGGCGTAATGGAATGATGTGGTGGATACAGAGTGTCTATGTTGAACCTCATTATCGTCGACAAGGTGTTTATTCTTCCCTCTACAATAACTTGGTTGAAATGGCCAAATCAGACTCTGGTTGTTGTGGTATTCGGCTTTATGTCGAAAAAGAGAACTTTAAAGCTCAGGACACGTACGAAGGTCTTGGGATGAAAAATGCAGGATACGAAATAATGGAGTTTACTACTAAATAATCTATTCTGTATGCTACTTCACTGCTCTTGTCATTTCATCAGGATCATAGGGGCTCCCATATCTGAGTCTGATTGTCTTTGTTTTTCCAAACCACGGTATAGATACAATATAGATATTGTCGTATTCATTATCCGCAATATTTGGAACTTTTTTACTTGCTCCAAGTTCCGCTATAAGTCCGGGAAGAGTGTCACTGTGACCAACAACAAGAATTATTTTTCCTTTAAATCCATCAAGAATCTCATCAAGCACATCTTCATATTTATTTTTCTCATAAATATTTATGTTTAGACCGAGAGCATTTGCTATAGGTTCAGCTGTTTGTATATTTCTTTTAAAAGGGGTTGAATAAATAGCATCAATTCCTGCTACAACATCAGCGTCCTTTAGTTGACGTGTCAATTCAAAAACACGCATCTTTCCCTCAGCAGTTAGCTCTGGATCATCATAATTAGAGATTTCTTTTTCTGCATGTCTCACAAAAATTATAGTTGTAGTTGCCTGAGATTCAAAAAACCATGCCAAACCTATAGCCATAGCAATATAAACTATAGCTATTTGAAGGCGCCTCCTTCTTCGCTTCTTTCCTCTGTCTATTTGTAAGTCGTCGATATCCATTTAAATCTTTTTAATTCTTATCCTTGTCAACTTCGTGGAACTCACCTTCTAAAATCTTTGAGGTTTTTCTGCTAGGCTTTTCATTTTTAGTTTTATATTGCTCTTTGATTTCGGATATATTTCTTTTTATCCACCAAAACCTTATCGCCAATATGCTGGATACAAGAACCACAAAACCTAGTATAAAAAAAAGAGCAACAGCGCCCAGAAAGAGTGTAAGCCCGAATGTAATTATACCCCCAAGTGCCAATAACAATTTAACTATCGGATTATTATTTTGAGGTTGATTTGTTATTTTTATCATAGTTTATTGTAAATTAATCTTAAATATGAGACTAGATACAATTCAAGTGAATGGTTAATTTTTGTTATATATAGTGAATAATAGTTATTCTATAAGCCTTGAATCAACCATAAGAAATATATGCTGAAGAAAATTACAAACCTATCTGTGAAAATCGCCGAAAGATGTATACCTGATCCCTTGGTGATAGCAATTGGCTTGACAATGATGTGTTTTATTATGGTCATTTCATTTACGCCATATAGCGCTCTAGATACGATCGATGCCTGGGGCAGAGGTTATTGGAGCCTACTTGCATTTACAGCTCAAATGATCCTGATTTTATCACTAGGACACTTGGTTGCTCATACAAAACCAGTAAATGCAGTGCTAGTAAAAATCTCAAAAAATTTCAGTAGCGCTAAATCGGCTTACATTGGCATAACTCTGATAGCCTCATTTTCAAGTTTATTTTCGTGGGGCATTGGTTTAATTCTACCTGCCATCTTAAGTTGCATCATCGCCAGTAATTTAAAAAGAAGAAACATAAAGGTTCATTTTCCACTGCTAGTTTATTGTGGATACGTTGGCTCTCTGGTTGGCATGCAAGGGCTTTCGAGTACTATTCCACTCATATTAAATACACCGAATCATTTTTTAGCGGATAAGATTGGGTTGATCAGTCTGAGTGATACAATTTTTTCGAATTGGAGCATGTTGATTGTTCTATTTATCATGATTGCTCTTCCAATTTTTGTCTCAAACCTCCATCCAGATAAAGTCAGAGAATACACTGGAGAAAATATCAAGATCAAAAATACTAATGCCAAAAAACTTGACAGTGACAAATGGCACCTCTCACAAAAATTAGAAAACAGTCGCTATATAACACTTCTACTGGGTATTTTTGCCGGCATATATTCATTACAACATTTCATCCAAGGTGGCTCATTAAATCTGAATTCCTTGAATATGATTTTTGTTGTACTTGGTTTATTATTCTCAGACTCTGTTAAGCACTATATCGAATTGCTCTCCAATGCTGCAAAAGTTGCCGGACCATTTTTAATTCAATATCCACTTTATGCTGGTTTAATGGGAATGATGGCGGAATCTGGCTTGGCTGAGATTTTTGTGAATGGATTTGTTGCTATATCAAACTCAGAAAGTCTCGCGCTTTGGACCTTTTTATCTGCTGGTATCCTTAACATATTTATACCCTCCGCTGGCGGTCAGTGGGCGGTGCAAGGTCCGATTATAATTGAAGCGGCATTACAACTTGGGGCAGATATTCCGAGAGTCAGCATGGCTGTTGTTTTGGGTGAAGCATGGACCAATGCAATACAACCACTCTATCTTGTTCCAGTGCTGGCAATTACAGGTCTTAATATCAGGGATATAATGGGTTATTCGATTTTAGGTTTATTCTTATGTGCAACAATATATCTAAGTGCTCTCGTATTCTTCTAGAAAATAAAACATTAGGAAGCTATATGAAATATATAACAAAATTAATTTTTTTCTCCATCTCATGTCTTATCTTTTCTAATCTTCTTTCGAAAGATATTAAAACTGAGAAATTTACAACAGATGATATATATAAGATTAAAAATATTCATTCTGTTGATCTCTCAGATTCTGCCAATCAAATCACATACATTGAAACATTTGCTGACAAAAAAAATGATGATTACAGAAGCACTCTCTGGCTACATGACATTAAAAAAAATAAATCAAGAAAATTAATCAAGAAGATCAAATCAATTTCTTACCCGCAATTTTCCCCAGATGAAAAATATATCGCTTACATATCGACAGGAAAGAGAGAGTTTAAAAATTATTCTCAATTGTGGGTAATCAATTTAAAGACAGCAAGAAAAAGGGAACTTACTAAGATCAAGAATAATGTGACAGACTTCCAATGGTCACCTGATGGAAAGAAAATGGCAATTGTTGTGAATCATAAGAAAGAGGATACAGAAGATACCAGACCACCCATTGTAGTAGAACGCTATCAGTTTAAAAAAGATGGTTATGATTTTATTGAAAATGAAAACCAACATATTCATATAAAACACTTAGATCAAAAAGAGATGATCCAAATCACTGAGGGCGCTTATGATCATGTCTTGCCATCCTGGTCGCCTGATGGTGAAAAACTGGCATTTGCAAGCAAAAGAGATAATCCAGATATTCATAATAATTGGGATTTATATATTCTGGATTTAAATAACAGCTCAAAAATAAACCAATTAACCCATCACAAAGGGTCTGATTCAGACCCATACAGCGATGTTAGACCGCAATGGAGTCCCGATGGAAAAAGCATTGCCTATGTAAGAAGTGGCGATCCAAATTTAATCTGGTATTCACTTTCTCAAATAGCCATTACGGATATCGAAACAAAATCAACGAAATTAATAACTCAACATTTAGACAGAAATACCAGTTTTCCAAAATGGTCAAATGACGGTGAAGCACTGTACTTCGTAATCGAAGATGATACAAAAAGTCAACTGGCGGTTATGCAAAATAATGAAATTTCAAAAATCATACCTGATCATATGTTTATTTCTAATTGGTCTGATTCTTTTGATATCAAAGACAAAACTATTGCGTTAATTTTATCTACCACATCCTCACCAGAGGAAATATACATACAAAATGAGGATAGACTAGAAAAAGTTTCAAATCATAATCAAGATTTACTTAAAAACAGAAAAATTAACCCTATCGAAAAGATTTCATTTGAGAGTTTTGATGGAGTAATCATAAATGGAATGATGATTAAACCTTATAATTTTGATCCTTCGAAGCAATATCCGCTCATCATAAGAATTCATGGTGGGCCTGTATCTCAATATGACCTTAGCTTTTCTATTGAAAGACAAATTTTTGCAAGCCAGCAATATGTAGTTGTTGCTGTCAATCCCAGAGGAAGCTCAGGAAGAGGTGAAGCGTTTCAAAAAGCAATTTTTGCTGACTGGGGAAATATTGATGCTAAAGATATTATGAAAGCTGCAGACTATGCAATCTCCACCGGTTTCATTGATGAAAATAGAATGGGCATTGGTGGATGGAGCTACGGTTCAATGCTCACAAATTACGTGATTGCGAAAGACCAAAGGTTTAAGGCGGCAACGTCAGGAGCTGGTATTAGCAACATTCTTGCTGGATTTGGCAGTGATCAGTATATCAAAGAATACATCATTGAACTGGGAGCACCTTGGGAAAATCTCAATGGGTGGCTCAAAGTGTCTCACCCTTTTTTGAATGCTGATAAAATTAAAACACCGACACTCTTTTTGGTAGGAGAGAAAGACTTTAATGTGCCGTTAATTGGTTCAGAGCAAATGTATCAAGCACTTAAGTATCTCTCTATTCCTACAAAACTCATTATTTATCCTGGTGAGTTTCATTCCTTCAGTGTTCCCAGTTATGAAAAAGATGTTATTGATAGGTACCTTAAATGGTATGATAAATATATTATAAATCAATAATTTGTAAATTTATTTTAATAAATAATATTAAATTATAATGGGCAAAAAGCTGTAACTTTAATCTCAATTAGTATTAATGGATGAGGTAACTGATGAACGGCGACTGTAGTTCTCGCGGGTCCATTCTGATCAAAATACTCGGCGTAACTCTCGTTATACCCTTTAAAATCATTCATATTGACTAGAAAAGTTGTCAAATCGACAACGTCCTCTAATGATGCATCTTCTGAAGAGAGGATATCATTAATATTATCAAGTACAGCTCGCGTTTGTTCTTTTATATCGAGCTCTGTATTTCCCATTTTATCTACACTTGCACCACGAAATGTGCCATCGCTTTTCCTTGAAGATACGCCAGAAACAAAAAGAAGATCACCTACTCTCTTGATGTGAGGGTATTTTCCTCTGGGTTTTGCTTTATCTTTAAGCGTTTTGGAAGTTGTTTTCATGTTTATTTTTCCAGTTTTTCTATAATAGAAACATCATCACCATTATGGTAGTCGGGGTTTTTCCAGCCTTTTTCATCATAGTCATTCATGCATGCCTCAGCAAGTGCCTCCATACTTGATAATGAACCGCTGCCCTTAGCATTCATGAGCGCGGAGATTCTAATTAATTCGTGGTTTCCTGCGTAATTTCTCTCATAGAGCTCGTGTCTACCACCAAACTCAGTGCCAATGGCATCCCAGAGTAGCTTCATAATTTTAATTCTCTCTTTATGCCCCATTCCTTTTGAACCTCTAACATATTTTTCAAGATATTTGTCGATCTCTTTGTTATCAAAATCTTTATTGCTTGATGGGAGATAAATTAACCCTGAAGCAACTATTTTCTCAATAATGCCCTTGATTTGTGGATAAGCTTCAGTAGAAAAGATTCGATAGGCTGTTGACGCTTTGATACTCGGTAAAACCGCCCCATCTACCCAAGGATCTGGAGCTCCAGCCATTGCATCTGTGAGAGACCAGAAAAGATTTCTCCATCCTATGACTTCACCAAGAAGCACCTGTACCCCTCTGAAGCTCTCTGTACCGGTTGCATTCAATGCTTTACTCAAGACACCTATAATAAAATCTAACTTAACAGACATCCTTGTAGCACTCTGAAAGGTATACCCATTCACAAATCCTGACTTTGGATAAAAAGCCTTTAGCATTTCAATGTCCCGGTGAACAAAAACATTTTCCCATGGAATAAAAGCGTTATCGAATATAAAGATTGCATCATTTTCATCAAACCGACTCGATAAGGGATAATCAAATGGAGATCCAGTAGCTGCAGCTTGGAGCTCATAGGACGGCCTGCATATCAATTTGATACCAGGTGTGCGCATATCAGCCATAAACATAATGGCCATAGAATCATCATTGATCTCAGCTGCCATATTTTGACCCAGAAAATTGTAATGGGTTAAAGCCGACGATGTAGCCACAACTTTTGCACCAGATACATAAATACCTGCATCTGTTTCTTTATCAATTGATATATAAACGTCTTTTACATCATCAGCAATTTTATCTCTATCAATAGGTGGATTGACTAATGCATGATTAACAAATGGAACCGCTTCTTGTGTGCGCTTATACCAATGCGTTGCATTTTCTGAAAATTTTCCGTAAAAATCTGGGTTTGCTCCCAAGGTATTAGTGAAGCTTGCCTTGTAATCAGGTGTTCTTCCCATCCAACCGTATGACATTTTGGCCCACTCAGCCATGGCATCTCTTTGTCGGAATAAATCATCACTATTTTTTGCGTATTTGAAGAATCTATGTGTGTATCCTCCTGATCCAGTATCAGTCTCAGTGGTTAAAATCTTTTTAGTGCTGTCCTCATGAAGGGCATCATATAGTTTAGCTATTGATTGGACTGAGTTTCTAAAAGCCGGATGTTTTGTTACATCTTTTACTCTCTCACCGTAAATATATATCTCTCTGTCGTCTTGAAGAGAGCTTATATATTCTTTTCCATTAAAAGGTCTGTTTTTATCTTTTAGGATGCTTTCCGGTGCAGATGCCAATATTTTACTCCAAAATTTTTACTGAGAACTTCTATACTGATGAGACATAGATTGTAAGTTTCTAATAAATAGCATATCAATACAATTATAAAATACTATTATATAGACCCATAACTGATAGGATAGAGAAATGCCACTTGATACGACAAAAGAAGTTTTTATAACATGCGCTGTCACTGGATCTGGTGCTTCCCATAACAAATCAAATTTTGTACCAAGAAGTCCAAAAGAAATAGCAGAAAGTGCTATTGAGGCTGCTAGAGCGGGTGCTGCGATTGTGCACTGTCATGTAAGGGATCCCGAAAGTGGTGAACCCGCGAGACTTCCTTCTCTCTACAAAGAAGTTACTGAAAGAATTCGAGAATCGGATACTGATGTGATTATCAATCTCACTGCAGGTATGGGCGGTGATGTTGTTTTTGGTCCAGCTGACTCCCCTCTCCCATTGAGAGATGGAACCGATATGGTGAGTGCCGAAGAGAGAATGGAACATATTCTGGAGTGTCAACCGGAGATATGCACACTGGATTGTGGAACGATGAATTTTTCAGATGATGTTATGGCGAATACCCCAGCTATTCTGAGAGCAATGGCAAAAATTGCGAAAGATGTTGGTGTAAGAATTGAAATTGAAGCCTTTGATACTGGCCATATTTGGTTCGCGAAAAAGTTAGTTGAGGAAAAGTTAATTGAAGATCCAGTTCTAATTCAATTGTGCATGGGTATCCCATGGGGAGCACCAGATGACATGAACACATTAATGGCAATGGTCAATAACCTTCCGCATGATTGGACTTTCTCAACGTTCTCAATTGGTCGAAATCAAATGCCCTATGTTAGTGCAGCTGTTCTAACTGGAGGAAATGTTAGAGTTGGTCTCGAGGATAACATTTATTTAGAAAAAGGCGTTCTTGCAACAAATGCGCAGCTAGTAGAAAGGGCAAAAAATATTATTACAGATATGGGCTCAACCATTCTTAATCCAAAACAAGTTAGGGATAAACTCCAACTAAAAAATCCCCGATAAATAAAATAAAGTAACTTGGCGGTCATTACGAATATGTTACAATTCGTTTTATTCAGAATGTGTAAAACCTAAAACATTTTCCATAAAACCGGAGAGGTGGCAGAGCGGTTGAATGCACTGGTCTTGAAAACCAGCAAGGGTTTGTAGCCCTTCGAGGGTTCGAATCCCTCCCTCTCCGCCACACTCTTGAAAGTCAATAAGATAAAGAGTTTCAAGATATACATATTAAAAATGTAGTACAAATAGAGCAATCTGGTGCGTTCTAATTGATTTTTTACAATCCTGATAAACCTGAAGGTGAAGCACCAATATCAGTTGTATACACTGCTGTTTTAAATGTACCTTTATCATTGTAAAGCACAATGGTTACAAGATAATAGTTACCTGCCGCATTTACGATCTGTTGAGATAAGCCCGCTGGATTTGCATTACTAGTTGCGTTCTTCTTTGCATTCCAATTAGAAGCAAAGTTACTGCTATAAGTACTAGTGTACTTGCTACCATCATATACTAGCACTTGAGTAGAATCATAACCGGCATTGAAGTCAGAACCACTTATAAATACATCTAAGTCAGTATCGCCATCAATATCAATTAAACGAGGCTGGTAACCAGTACTACCTTCATTGCCAATGTAACCACTTAGGAAAGTGCCTGTAACATCTGTAAGTCCACCAGCACCATCGCCTCGCAGGAACTGTACGTAAGAACCAACTGATGAAGTTAACTGCCTGGAAAATACAATAACATCATCCATACCGTCGTTATTAAAGTCATGCGTTAATGCTCTGAAAGTATGATCGTAAATACCAACTTCATCTACTACTGTTCCTAGATGAGTTAATGTAAATATACCGCTACCAAGATCCACTGAATACGAATGAAGAGTTGTTTTGTTATTGTGTTGGCCGTCATCAACCAAAACTATTTCTTTTTGCCCGTCAGTTACAAAATCACCAACCTCAACACCAGATGAGGATTTAAAAGTACTACTAGCAAGTATTTTCCATGTATTTGTTCCGCTGTGTCCAGAGCCATCATAGTAGAAGATTTTCATGTTGCCTTGATAATCAGTGGTCATGACATCCGATGTGCCATCGCCAGTAAAGTCATGTGCTACTGCATCATGTGCCCAAACTGCACTAGTATCAAGCTTGTTTTCTGTGAAAATACCTGTACCGTCGTTAACAAACATAATGTTGTCTCCACGGAGTGCTTGGTCGTCTGAATTGCTTGCAATGTTGTCCGCACCATCAGCGTCATACATATCTGTTGATGCTGCAACAAACATATCAACGTCACTGTCACCGTCAAAATCCTTAAACAGAACTTCAGGTTCGCTACCAGTGATTACATTAATAGCATTTGGAAGGCTGGTGCTTGTTATGTTTTCCAACGAACTACCGTTGAATTTGAATACTTGCATATTAAAGTTCTGCCAGGTTGAATCTGTAGCTGGCTGTGTTATACGGCCAACAATAATAACCTCTTCTGCACCATCACTGTTAAGGTCTTGTGCAAAGATATCCATTACTGGAAAAGCTGTTCCGCTACCTACAAGTGGCTGAAAGGTAGGAATGGTATCTGTATCAGGTATAGCAACTGCGTCATCTATGCCACCTCCGTCACTTCCCCCACATGCTGTTGTTAATAATACGAAAAAGGTACCAACTAAGCTTCCAAAACTCTTTTTTAAAGAAATTAACTCATTTGATATTGTATTTCTTAAAGAAGCTCTCCTTTCCTCTACACCAATATCTTGAGAGTCAATAAAGTGATGAGTTCCTTGATCATCTAAGAGAAGGATGTGAACACCAACCATAACCGCTTGTTGTCTCATAGTGTTCATTATGCGTCTCGTCACCATCGCAATGCCATTCACAAATAGTTTCACGTTGATATGGAAATTCTTTTACTTTTTTCCAATGATGCATGTAATTTTGTGCAATAGCAGTTGTAGATATTACAAAAAAGACAGTGACCATGAGTTTCTTCATTTTATTTTTCGATTTGCCAGCTTAATGTCTTTAGCAGCAATTGCATTTACAGCATTTGCAGCATTCGCACTTATCATTCATTTTTTGACCTCAAGTCTGATATTTAATATATACATATATTAGCATAAAAGCTCAGCAACCACTTAAAAGGCTAGTTTTTCTTCTTTTCTATTAATATCGCGCTTAAAATAGCTGGAAAAAAGAATTCTTATAAAGATTGCTGGATATTTTATGATTAATAAAATTCAATAATAATAATAATGTTATAAGATAACATGGTGACTAAATCTTTGATTTTATTGGCTTTAAATGGATTATTTCATCTTTTACCTAGAGATACTCTTCGTATCAAAAAAAATTATTTTATTATTACTTAAATTAATCCAAATGAGGGTTGTTTATTAAAATGAATCCCATATGATTAAATTTATATAAGTAAGCAATTCAAAGAGGAAATATCTATGTCTTTAGTGGTAAGAGTATATAGAGCAAACAAAGGCACTATTATTAGAACGATCATCTACACTATTGGTCACTTCATTATTGCGGCAGCTTGTGTAATGTACTTCACTGGAGCATCATTTCAAGCGGCAATCACAGATGCAATCGTTGAACCTCTGATTAATGGTGTCTGGTATATGGTGTTAGATAAATTTTGGGCAAGTAAAGTAGCAAAAAAGGAAGAACCAGTTATAGCTTAAAAAGCTACTGCTTAACTAACTCATTGTATGCCGCAGTGAGCATGCCGTTTGGGCCACCAATCCGTCGTCCACTATCCCATCGATGATCATAATCATCAGTGACATCAGAACTCAAAATCTCATCCAAATTTTTTCCCTCCTCAATCATTGACATTACCCTAGATTTAATCTCATTGAGCATTGTGATTGCCAACTTGACAGTCTCAAGATTTGTTTGTTTTCCATGACCTGGAATTATTTTTGTATTTTGATCGCATAGCTCGATCAGTAACTCATAAACTTCAATAGTCCCAAGAAAACTGCCACCATTATTTGTATCTATATAAGGGTAGCTTTCAGACCTGAAAACGTCTCCAGTATGAATAACATTTGCATTAGAAAATTTTATAAAAGAATCATTATTGGTATGTGAATTAATTACTTTAAAAACATGGACATTTTCATCGTTGATATGAAAATTTATATCTTTACTGAAAGTGACAAAAGGAGGAGTTTGATCATATCCAGCAATTCTCATTTGAGATCTTACGTTTTCATGGCCAACAATGAGTGCACCACGCCTACCGAAATTTTCATTTCCGCCAGTATGATCAGGATGCATATGAGTATTGATTATGAATTTAATTGGCCTAGATGAAAGTGTGTCGATTGCATCAATAATCTTCTCTGTAAGAGGAGCATACTGATCATCAATAAGCAAAACCCCATCTTCACCATGAATTACACCAATATTTCCGCCTCTTCCTTCAATATACGAAACATTCTTACTCACTGGATGTATGATCATTTTTACATCGGAGAAACTCTGAGCAAGATTAATTGATGGCAAACCAAAACAAAGTGAGAAAAAGAAAAGTAAATAGTTATGATTCACTTAATGCTCTCCTAAGCCAATTATTAATAATTAAACTAACATAAGCTTACATACAAACAAAATAAGAAAACTTACAGATATCAAAATACAAGAGGCCAAACTAGTTATAAATTGATGTATTTAATTACTTCCTGACTGCACATGTATCCCGGCGTTCCAGCTATCGATCCACATGGATATGTTCCAGCACCACAAATAAAAGCATTTTCATTATCAAGCAGCCTATAAAAATGATTCTCAGGATCGCTGGAAAAATTTCGATCAGAAAATGTTTGCCCGCCAGTGAGAACCGTATGATCAATATTGCCTCCAGGAAAATGAAAGATATCTTTAAGATCTCTAGGGGTAAGCAGTCTTGTCCAGATGCAATCCTCTGGATTATTGATATATTCAAACAATTTTTTAAGCGCATCTTCCCTGACTGATTGAAGGTCAGTTCCACTGTTGTTTAAAGAAAAATTCTTCATAAATACAGCAATTCGGTCATAAGGTTCGTTGCAATTCATCATTCTCATTGCACCACCCTCACAATATATTTGCATGTAACCAGGATCGTAATTCTTATTTTGATCAAGAACGCTTAAAGTTGATTTTTCAAAATCCTCAATTGAATTTACGGAAAATAGAAATCTAAAGGCAGCATCAGTGTCAGGAAGATTTGTTGCATCTTTCCATTGAATTGGGTTTTTAAAAACAACATTAAGCTTACCACTGCTACCAATATATTTTTTTTCAGTGTGCAAATTCTGATTGCTTATCATGCCTAGTGCCGTTTTTGGGTCTGTTGCAAAAATAATGACATCGTATTTATGTTTTTTTTCACCCTCTGGTGAAATAAAGATCGCATGATTTTTTTCTAGATCGACTTCCATTAACTTACTTGATGTTTGAATAACAACACCTTGCTTGCGATTAATTTCACCTAGTTTTTCCGTTAACTTCCAGATTCCGCCCTTAACAAACCCATAATACCCATCAAATACAGATCCTGAATTCATCACTGGGAGAGTGAATGCAGAATATGGCTCATCTAAAGAGACAGGGCCACTCTCAGAGATCGTCATGGCCATATACATTTTTGATTTTTCGCTTGTTAGATAATGATTTAACAACTCTCTTGCAGATCCTGTAATCCAGAGTTTTGTTAACTCATCACCCAATACTGCTTTCGCACTCGATAAAGATGGAGGTCTTGCATCCCTGTAACCTTTTTGTAGATATTGGATTACTTTATTTTCGTCTTCACGAAATGCTCTAATATCCCCCCTTTCGCCCCATTTTTTTGCTAACTCTAAATCCAATTCTGCCGCATCACGATATATCATCGTAGCGTGTGCATCATCGGGAAAATGAACCAGTTTTGGATGTGAAGGAACAAAAGTATCAAGAATAGAAGAAAGGCCTGTTTCTTCAAAAATAAAATCTTGCATTAACCCCAATACTGACGCCCCTAACGCATAATGAAAATGCTCTCCGTTAATTTGAGCGACTTCAGATATACAGGCACCTCCAACTCTCTCGCTCTGATCTATCAATGTTACATTGACGCCAGATTTTTGAAGGTAATTAGCTGCAACTAAACCATTAATTCCTGCTCCAACGACAAGGATGTTTGATTTTTTCATTGCTCTTGAAGTAGTTTAAAAGTCGAGTTTTAACATTGCTTTGAAACTTCTTTCTGCTGATAGCATCGAGTCTGATGGATCATCTCTTTCTACGAAATAATGCTTGAGCCCAGAAATTTTATTTAAGCCAAAGATTTCAGAAAAATCAATAACCCCATCACCCACATCAGCCATCATGGTGTTTGACGCCATGTCTTTTATATGCCAGAGCGGAAAACGACCGGGATATTTATTTATGTATGACTGCGGGTCTTTCTTTGCCTTATGCACCCAGTACATATCAAGCTCAAATGACACGTTATTTGGATCTGTTTTATCAAGCAGAAGATCCATGGGAACTTCACCATCGAGGACTTTGAATTCAAAATCATGATTATGATAAGCAAATTTCAATCCATTTTGATTGCATTTTTCACCAAATGAATTATACAAATCAACGTATTCGCGATACTGATTGATATTTTGTCTCTCTGATTCAGCCAGCCATGCCATCACAATGAATTCATGACCGACTTCCAATGCTGTATCGATGGCTTCATTAGGATTATTATAAATTGCGTCCATCTCGATATGAGTGGATGGTGACTTCAAGCCATTATCAGAGAGAATTGTTTTAATCTCTTTGGTTGTTTTTCCGAAGTATCCAGCAAATTCAACTTCCTTGTAGCCAATATCTGCGATTCGCTGAAGAGTCAATGGTAAATTTTTTTTCATCAAATCTCTGACGGTATAAAGTTGTATACCAATGTTTACTAAATTATTATCCATAAGATTTTTTGCATTCAATGAGTTATAGGGACTGACCATCGAAAAAGTACCGCACAAAAGTGAATTCTTTAGAAATTTTCTTCGATCAATATTTTTTGACTTGATCATATTATATTCCTCCTTCTTGAAGCATTTCTACTGCTGAGTCGGCTGCACGAGCAGTCAATGCCATATAGGTTAGTGATGGATTCTGGCATGCACTGGATGTCATGCATGAACCATCAGTTATAAATAAATTTGGAACATCGTGACATTGATTGTGTTTATTCAAAACAGATGTTTTGGGATCATGCCCCATTCTTGCCGTACCCATCTCGTGGATAGCAAGTCCGGGTGGAGCTGAATTATTGTAAGTTATCACGTCAACCATACCAGATGCCTCTAACATTTCTTTGGCATCCTCTGCCATCACTTTTAACATCTTTAATTCATTTTCTCTCAATACACATTCTATATTTAAAATAGGAATACCCCATTTGTCTTTTTGCTTCTGATCGAGCCAAACTTTATTCCTCTTATCTGGCAGCATCTCGCCAAAACCACCCAAGCTGAATGTCCAAGGACCCGGTCTTTTTAATTGCTCTTTCAAATCAACACCAAATCCTTTTATAGCTCTTCCTCTCTTCCATCCGGGTCGCTTTCCACCCCCTTGAAAACCGAAGCCTCTTAAAAATCTATCGTCTTTCTTATCAATATTATGATATCTCGGTATGTATATTCCGTTGGGCCTTCTTCCTTTAAAGTATTTATCCTGAAATCTAGGATAGACCCCATTCGCCCCACTCTCAAATATATGATCCATAAGAAAATGACCAAGAATTCCACTTGAATTTGCAATTCCGTTGGGAAAACTCTCAGATTTTGAATTTAACATTATTTGGGTTGTACCCAAAGTTGATGCACAAAGAAAAATTATTCGGGCATTTATTCTAGAAAATTTATTTGTTTTAGAGTTAACTACGTTAATTCCACTAGCCCTTTTATTCTCCTTATCATATTCAACACTGTGAGCAATGGAGTCGGTAAAAATTGTCAAGTTATTAGTCCGTCTTGCCGCGGGTAATGTTGCTGACAAAGAACTGAAGTATGCACCAAATGAACAGCCTCTCTCACATTCATCTCTGCTTTGGCACTGCCCTCTACCCAGCTCGAGATGCTCTTTGGTTGGTTTTGTAAGATGAGCACATCGACCAATAATCATCTTTCTTCCAGGAAACTTATTTTCTATGTTTTTCTTTACCTCTAACTCAACGCAATTCATTTCCATTGGGGGAAGAAATTTTCCATCTGGTAGTTGTGACAAACCCTCTTGTGAGCCACTGATTCCCGCAAAGGTCTCAACATAATCATACCAAGGTGCAATGTCTTTATATCTGATTGGCCAATCTGCTCCGTACCCATCAATCTTATTTGCCGCAAAGTCCATTTCACTCCATCTGTAACTTTGTCTATACCAGAGCAAGGATCTGCCACCTAATTGATAGCCTCTAATCCATGAAAATGGCTTATCTTTTTCTGTTTTATATGGATTTTCCTTATCGCTAACAAAAAAATGTTTAGTTGATTGGTTTAATGCGTAATTTTGCTGTTGAATAAAATATTCATTATTGAGCGTATCTTCGGGAATTTTGCCATGATAAGGTAAATCCCATGGTGCTTTACCTTCACCTAAATAATCTTTCCCATGAATTGTATTCTTTCCTCTCTCAATGAGGGCAACTTTTAAACCTTTTTCGGTAAGCTCTTTTGCAGCCCATCCTCCAGATATACCTGAACCTACTACAATGGCATCGAAGTCATTAGAATTTGAATTTATGTTTTTCATGTTGACCATACTCGATCATCTTTATTCAATGTTGTGCAACCACGATATCGACCTGGCATTGGGTCATATCTCAATTCAACCGAACCTCCATACTCGGAAGAATAGTAGCCAGATATCACAAACCATTTTAACTCCGAGAAAAAATTAGACTGAGCATTCTTTTCTGGATGATCATCCAAACTAGCAAGTATTTTGGTTTGCTCTTCTGCCGAACAATCTATAAATGATTTACGATGACTATCTACGGCAAGCTTATCAATTGAATTCAGTCCACTGCGATATTTTTCCTGAGTTTTGGCTGAAGCCCATTCGCCCAACATTGTATCGATAAATCTATGAACTCCAATATCTGTGGCGCCAGCAGTATCGGTTCTTGGTATGATTAAATCGGTAATCCTCATGAGC
Source organism: uncultured Woeseiaceae bacterium (assembly GCA_902517795.1). Taxonomy (GTDB): domain Bacteria; phylum Pseudomonadota; class Gammaproteobacteria; order Steroidobacterales; family Woeseiaceae; genus SP4260. The sequence continues at coordinate 23,623 of CABYDR010000019.1, forward strand.
AGGATGTAATTTTTCCTTGCGAAAAAGCTTGCTTTATAATTAATTTCATCGACCTCAAAAACACTCATTGCACTTTTAAGATGAGTGAGAGGAAAGCTTATACCTAGTATCAGTGCAGTATTTTTTAGAGCTTCTCTTCTTGATATTTTCATATACTTGTAATCTATCCATCAACCGAAGCAAGTAAATCACGGATTGCTTCTTCTGGATCTTTTCCTTTCGGCCAACATTCTAAACCGATGTGGCCATCATATTTTAATTTTT
>CABYDR010000020.1 GCA_902517795.1 uncultured Woeseiaceae bacterium
AAATAAAAAAATTGTTAAAAAAGTCACTATATTATTGTTGAAAAAAAAGGATGCGCACCAATAATTGTTTTTGTTGGAATGGAAGAAATAATTTAAAAATTACATAAGGAAAAAGCTGGGATGCCTATAGCAATCGCTCTGATTTTTTTGGTCGTAGGTTCAGTGATATTTCATTTATGGAGCCCGTGGTGGTTCACGCCTCTTGCTTCTAATTGGGGTGCGATAGACGATACCATTGATCTCACTTTTTGGGTCACAGGTTTCGTCTTTGTGGCGGTAAATTTATTTATGGCTTATGCCGTTATTAAATATAGGGCCGCTCCTGGAAAAAAAGCAAAATATGATCCTGAAAATCACAAGCTAGAAACATGGCTAACAGTATTTACCTCGATTGGAATCGTTGCAATGCTCGCACCAGGATTACTTGTATGGGGACGATTTGTAGATGTGCCAGAAAATGCACTCCAAGTCGAAGTTCTAGCTCAACAATGGCATTGGAGTTATCGTTTGCCAGGAGAGGATGGTGAGTTTGGGAATGTGAGTGCTAAGCTCATCACTAACGAGAATCCGTTTGGTATGGATTACGATGATCCTGTAGGTCAAGATGATATTCTTATAAGCAGCCCTGAGCTTCATCTTCCTGTGAATGTTCCTGTCAACCTTAACCTCAGAGCTAAAGACGTGTTGCATAACTTCACTGTCGCTGAGTTCAGAGTAAAAATGGATATGGTTCCTGGAATGGTAACCAGCATGTGGTTCACTCCGACAAAGACTGGACGTTATGATCTCCTCTGTGAGGAATTATGCGGTATTGCACATCACGCTATGCGAGGTGCTGTTATTGTAGATGAGTCAGAAGATTACGAAAATTGGGTTGCCTCTCATCCAACACTTAACGAAACACAAATTCGTATGGCTTATAACCCTGAACCTAGTGCAGCAGCTACGCAATATGCGGTTTGTGCAGCATGTCACGGTCAACAAGGAGAAGGAATGGTGGTGTTAAATGCACCTAAGATCTCCGGTCAGAGTGAGTGGTACCTTAGAAAGCAATTAGAAAATTATAAAAATGGTGTCAGAGGCACACACAGAGACGATCTTTATGGCCAACAAATGGCACCCATGAGCATGACACTGTTCAATGAGGAAGCAATGGACAATGTTATAGCTCACATACAAAGTTTTCCAGATAATCCGGCACCTAAAACAATTGCTGGTGATATAGAAAAAGGTAAGGAGACCTATGCTGTCTGTGCTTATTGTCATGGGCAACAAGGAGAAGGAATCAAGGCCATGAATGCACCTAGAATGGCCGGCATGACTGACTGGTACTTAGAGAGACAATTACAAAATTTCAAGAAAGGTATCAGAGGGCAGCACCCAGAAGATTACTATGGTAAACAGATGGGCTTTATGGCGAGAATATTGCAAGATGATAAGAAGATTAGAGATCTTGTGGCGTATATGAATACACTTTAATTTAAACGACATGAAAATTAAATATCAAGGGGAGATGAATGTCATACGTATCATTATATGATCGAGATCATGAGATAGAACATCATGATCCAGATACATTTCTAACAAAATATGTGTGGAGCCAGGATCACAAAGTTATTGCGATTCAATACGGTGGCATAGCAATTTTAGTTGGTGTTGTGGCACTGGTGCTATCAATTCTTATGAGACTGCAACTTGGATTTCCAAATACCTTAGCTATTATTAATCCTGAAAGTTACTATCAATTTGTCACAATGCACGGAATGATTATGGTGGTATATTTGCTCACAGCACTTTTCCTAGGTGGTTTTGGCAATTATCTTATTCCGCTGATGTGCGGGGCCCGAGATATGGTATTTCCATTCTTAAACATGCTGAGTGTTTGGGTTTATCTTCTCTCTGTAATCATCCTGATTGCTAGTTTTTTCGTGCCCGGTGGTGCGACTGGAGCAGGTTGGACTTTATATCCACCTCAATCCTTGTCAGCTGGTACACCAGGAACGGATTTAGGAATAATTCTAATGCTTGTATCTCTCGGAGTTTTCATTGTTGCAGCTACGATGGGGGGCTTGAATTACGTAACTACGGTTCTCCAATATCGTTGTAAAGGTATGACTTTAATGAGACTTCCTTTGTCTGTTTGGGGTATTTTCACAGCTACTATATTAGCTCTATTAGCATTTCCAGCGCTTTTGGTAAGTGCAATTATGATGATACTTGATCATTCGATAGGAACAAGCTTCTTTATGCCTGCTATGATTTCAGCAGGAGAGCAGCTGAGTTATAATGATGGTAGCCCAATACTCTTCCAACACCTATTTTGGTTCTTTGGTCATCCTGAGGTATATATCGTTGCACTACCAGCATTTGGTTTGGTTTCAGACGTCCTAGCAACACACGCACGTAAAAATATATTTGGATACAGGATGATGGTCTGGGCGATACTTGCTATCGGGGGGCTCAGTTTTATTGTTTGGGCGCATCACATGTATGTCAGTGGGATGAATCCATACTTCGGTTTCTTCTTTGCTACTACAACCCTCATAATTGCTGTTCCCACTGCATTAAAGGTATACAACTGGGTTCTAACATTGTGGCAGGGCAATCTTCATCTCAGAACACCAATGTTATTTGCGATTGGTTTTATATTTACCTTTATTCACGGAGGACTGACAGGATTATTTTTGGGTAATGTAACCATAGATTTACCTCTATCAGATACGTATTTCGTTGTGGCACACTTCCATATGGTTATGGGAGTCTCTCCAATACTAGTAGTATTTGCATCGATATATCATTGGTTTCCTCTGATGTCTGGCAGGATGTTTAATGAAACATTAGGAAAATGGCACTTTTGGCTCACGTTTTTAGGTGCTTACGCCGTTTATTTACCAATGCATTATCTTGGTTTTCAGGGTGTTCCTAGAAGGTACTTTTCTTTGGGTAATACTGACTTCCTTCCAGAGTCAGCCCATACTTTAAATGCAAGCATAACAGTTTCGGCAATAATACTTGCGCTTGCTCAAATACTTTTCTTTGTAAATATATTTATGAGCTTGAGAAGTGGCAAAAAAGCAAAACCTAATTGCTGGGGAGCCACCTCACTTGAGTGGTTGACCCCTGATACACCTCCAAAACACGGAAACTGGGGACATGATCTGCCTGAAGTGCATCGTTGGGCATACGACTACAGTGTGCCAGGGCAAGAGCAAGACTTCACTCCACAAACTGTTCCAGCTAGTGAAGTACCTGTTGGGCGTGATCACGGAGTTGAGCACAATTAGAGAATAATGAACTTAGATTAAAAATGACAATAACTTTAATATTTCTAGCAATTATAATGGCAACCGTTATTTTTTGGTTGCTCAAGCAAACTTTCAATGTGGAACCATGGGTTTCTGATGAGGTAGCTGATGAAGTATCAGGTGCTTCACTTGATTTGAAACCTCAGGCAATTGCGTTGACTACCTTCATGGCTGTGGCCACGTCATTATTTGCTTTATTTGCCAGTGCATATTCACTCAGAATGGAGATGCCTGATTGGCGACCCTTAAATGAACCATTCATACTGTGGATGAACTCAGCATTTCTGGTACTGGCCAGCATCGGATATCAATGGTCTAGAAATAATGTAGCTAAGACAGACATTGGCTCAAAAAAAGTTCTAAATGGATTGATCGTGGCTGGCACTTTCTCAATATTATTTCTTATTGGCCAACTTCTTGCATGGAAAGATTTAAGTGATCAGGGGATGTTTGCATCAACAAATCCGGCTGTTGCTTTCTTCTATGTTTTTACAGCAATGCATGGGCTACACCTTTTGGGTGGTTTGTATGTCTGGGCTAGATCAGTTATGAAAATCCAAAAAAATCAGGATATTAGAGTAGTACGAACAAGCGTAGAGTTATGTACAATATACTGGCATTTCATGCTGTTGGTTTGGATGTTGCTCTTCGGGCTTATGATAGCAACATAATTGGAGTAGAAATATTATGTCAGAAACATCGGTAAGTGAAACACAAGCACTACAGGAGGGTTTAGCTGGTGTAGCATCAGATTTTTCTTCCGATAGACAATCCTTCCACGTTCACTGGGGTAAAGCCATGATGTGGATATTTCTTCTCAGTGACACATTTATTTTTAGTTCTTTTTTGATTGGTTATATGACCGTGAGGATGTCAGCTCAGGATCCTTGGCCACTCACAAGTGAGGTATTTGCATTAAGTATGGGAGGTGAGCCTATCCCATTATTACTGATAGCAATAATGACATTTATTCTTATAACCTCGAGCGGAACCATGGCCTTAGCAGTAAATATGGGATATGCAAAAGAGAAAAAGAAAACATTTTATTTAATGCTAATCACCGCAATTCTTGGTGCCTCATTTGTTGGTATGCAGGTTTTTGAATGGTCAAAATTGATTTTCGATGAAGGTGTAAGACCATGGGCTAATCCTATGGGTGCATCACAGTTTGGAGCAGCATTTTTTATGATAACTGGTTTTCATGGAATGCATGTATCAGGCGGTGTTATTTATTTATTAGTGGTTGCATTTAGAGTAAAAAATGGATTCTATGAGCGTCGTGGTAATGATTATTCAATTGTCGAAATTTGCGGTTTATATTGGCACTTTGTCGATTTAGTTTGGGTATTTATTTTTGCATTTTTCTATCTTTGGTAAAAAATCGGAGTAATTTATTATGTCAGATTCAGGTCAACAACATCCACTAAACATATATTACGCAGTTTGGATTCTTTTGTTTGTCATAAGTGGATTTTCATATGCTGTTGATTACTACCAATTACAGGGTACTTTGAGATGGACCTTGATATTGATATTCATGTTTTTAAAAGCCGGCTTTATAACTGCTATATTCATGCATATGACGTGGGAAAGGCTGGCTCTCCAGTTGGCGATTCTTGCCCCTCCTATTTTTCTAATGGTGTTTATTGGAATTATGGCAATCGAAGCTGATTATACTTTCTTAACTAGGATTGAATTTTTTACAGAGAGTGATTTTGTTCCCGTTTATCATCACGGTGGCGGATCTCACTGATTAGAATTCATTGTTTCTTTTATGGTATTTGATATAGAAGTGACTTCTTCTCTGATTTGTTCGGTATCTAGTGTCAAAAATTCTCTTTGATGCATAATTAATTTACCATCAATTATCACATTCATTACATCTTGTTCGTCAGTAACATAAACCAAATGTGATGCAATATCATAACTTGGGATATGATGTACATCGTCATAAGCAATTTGAATAATGTCGGCTTTCATGCCCTCAGCAATCGTACCTATTTCATTTTCCATACCGATAATTTTTGCACCATTTGAGGTTGCCATTCTCAATACTTCAATTGCGGGCAAGACTTCAGGATCCATGCTGGTAACTTTTTGCAATAATGATGCAAGCCGCATTTCTTCCCACATATCCAGGTCATTATTGCTCGCAGCTCCATCAGTTCCCAAGCCAACCAAAACTCCAGCTTCTATCATTTTCGATATTGGTGCTACTCCAGAGGACAGTTTCATATTTGAAGTGGGGTTATGAACTACACCAACATTTCTCTGCGCAAGTATTTCTATTTCCTTATCGCTTGGCCATACAACATGCGCAGCAATAGTGGTTCCTTCAAAGAAATTGATTGATTCAAGTGCTTCAATACTTGTCATCTCATAATTTTGAGTAGAAAACTCAGACTCAAACTGAGATTCAGATAAATGAATGCTTATTGGTGTATTGAGATTATTTGCAAGATTTCGGGTATGTTCTAGTTGTTCGAGTTTCATTGAATATATTGCATGTGGACCCAATATGGGTGTTATAAGTGAGTTTTTTTTCTTCCAGCGATTAATGAAGCTCTCACCATTAATTAAAGCATCCTCAGCATTTTTTGCATTAGGCGTTTGATTATCACTTACTGTTGAAGAAACCAATGCCCTCATTCCACATCTAGTAGCAACTTCTGCAATAATGTCTGGATAAAAATACATATCAACGAAAGTTGTTGTTCCCCCTCTAATCATTTCCCAGCAAGCAAGCTCTGTCCCGACTCGGACAAATTCTTTACTTACAAATTTTTTTTCTAATGGGAAAATATAATTATTCAGCCAATCAATCAGACTTTTATCATCTGCAATTCCTCTTAAGAGGGTCATTGCTGCATGAGAGTGGCCATTAATAAGGCCTGGCATTATTATTCTTTGCTCACCTGTTATAATTATTTTAGCTTCATACTTCTTTTGAATGATTTCTTTTGCGTCGATATCTAGAATTATTCCATCTTTGATAGCTATAGCTGATCCATTCAAAATTTCATCCTTGCTATTCATTGTAAGTATGTGATCAGCTTCTATAACAATATCAACGTTGGGATTATCTGATTTTATTGTTAGGTCACATGATCCTAGAATTGATATCAACGATAGGATAAAGATTAGTTTATTGATTAGACGCATATACATTTTTTTTATGTAGTTTTAAAATTAAACATTAACCTATATTATAATTACTGAAAAGATCTCATTTTCTTCTTTTATTCACAATTAGGAGACAAGATATAATTAGCTTCGTCGGCATCATTGTTATTCTCGGGATAGCTTATCTATTCTCAGAAAATAAAAAATTGATCAACATTAAGATTGTCATTATGGCTTTTTTATTGCAATTTCTCGTCGCTCTTTTTTCGCTTTATCTTGAGACTGGAAAGATGATTGTCCAGAAACTCAGTAATGGCGCAAGACATATAATCGACTTTTCACAGGAAGGTGTTAATTTTGTATTTGGCCCTTTGGCTAACGAATGGAGTTTTGCTATTAATGCGTTACCTGTGATTGTTTTCCTATCTTCACTTACAGCGGTCCTTTACCATTTGAAAATTATGCAGATTATCGTGCGCTTGATCGGCGGTGCTTTAAATAAAATAATTGGAACAAGGATCATAGAATCCATGAATGCTGCTGCGAATATATTCCTAGGAATGGACAGCTCACCTTTGGCTATAAGACCATACCTATCAAAAATAAGTGATGCCCAGATGTTCGCAATTATGGTTTCAGGTTTGGCCTCTGTCGCAGGGACTGTTCTCTTGGCGTATGCACAAATGGGTGCTCAATTGGAATATCTTCTTGCAGCATGTTTTATGTCTGCACCAGGGGGACTTCTTATGGCAAAAATAATTATGCCTGATGATTCAAGTCAATCCTCTCAAGAAAAAATTCAAATTAGATCATCAAAAAGTCCTCATACAAATGTAATTATGGCCGCAGCATCTGGTGCTTCAGATGGCATAAAACTGGCTGTAAGTATTGGTGGGATGCTCATTGCTTTTGTAGCATTGATAGCATTGATAAATAGTATTTTTATTTTGTTAGGATCGCTAGTCGGAGTAGAGGATCTGACTATGCAAAAAATACTTGGATGGATATTTTCTCCTATTATGTTTCTTTTGAATATTCCCTGGAATGAAGCCCAGGCGGCTGGCGCACTTTTTGGTGAGAAATTAATCTTGAATGAATTTGTTGCATATAGCCACCTCACTGATTATCTATCGGGAATGAGCGAAAAAACTACCGTAATTATGACATTTGCACTGTGTGGCTTTGCAAACTTTGCTTCAATTGCCATCCTTATGGGTTCAGTTGGTATCTTAATACCAAGCAAGAACGAGTTTATAGCATCATACGGACTAAAAGCAGTACTGGCGGCTTCTCTAGCAAATTTATTAAGCGCTTCATTCGCAGGTATATTATTTGGATTATAGTCTTTGGTGATTTATGTCAGAAAAGATAATAATTGATTGTGATCCAGGTCAAGATGACGCTGTAGCACTTTTTCTTGCATTATCCTCTCCGGATGAATTAGAAATTTTAGGGATTACAACAGTTGCTGGAAATGTTCCCCTGAAACTTACTGAGAGGAACGCTAGAATTATATGTGATATCGCAGATTCAAAAAAAACCCAGGTATTTGCAGGATGCTCTAGACCTATGATTGTTGATTTGATGACCGCTGAAAATGTCCATGGAAAAACAGGTATCGACGGAATCGATATTTTTAAACCAATGACTCTGCTAAAAGAATTACATGCTGTGGATTTTATAGTAGAAACTTTAAAAGATGCAAAGACAGATTCGATAACATTAGTGCCAACCGGACCTCTCACAAATATAGCTCTCGCAATCATTAAAGATCCTTCTATACTTAATTCAATCAAACAAATAGTTCTGATGGGAGGTGCAATGAGAGAAGCTGGAAATCTCAGTGCATCTGCCGAATTTAATATGAGAGTAGATCCTCATGCTGCGAAAGTAGTATTTGAGTGCGGTCTTCCAATCATAGTGATGAGTTTGGATGTGACTCATAAAGTGCTCACTTCTAGAGAAAGGGTTGGAGAAATTGAATCGATAGGTAATTCTGTGTCTACCGCAACAGCTAATATGCTTAAATTTTTCGCTCGTTATGATTCTGAAAAATATGGTATTGATGGCGCTCCTCTTCATGATCCCTGCACAATTGCATGGCTACTCAATCAAGATCTTTTTAGCGGCAAAGAATGTAATGTTAGGATTGAGACAGAGTCACCTTTAACATTGGGACATACATCTGTTGATTTCTGGGGTGTGGAAGGGAATATACCAAATGCAACCTGGATTCAGGATGTTGATGATGATGGTTTCTATGATCTCTTAATCAATAGGCTCAGGAGATTTTATTAATTTCAAAGCAATGGGCATTTTTCGATAGTTTCGTTATCTAGTCTGGCACCTATTTGCTGAATGACTTGAGATGCTGCCCAAGAGGCCATTTCGGTACATTCTTGAATTGATTTATTTGATAATAACCCAAAAAGAAAAGCTGCTGTATACGTATCTCCGGCGCCGGTGGTATCGACCACATTAGAAGTTTTTAGAGCTTCAGCATGTATCACATCACCCTTGTTTACAACAATTGAGCCCTTTTCGCCGAGCGTGATAACTGATAGATTACCCAACTTTTTTGACGCTTCAATCATATTCTCAACAGTTTCTGTTCTTGTTAACGTCATCATTTCGTCTTCGTTAGCAAAGATGATATCCACTGCGTCTCCTGTAAGCTCTCTAAATGCCTCGAAGTGACGTTCCACACAAAATGAATCTGACAATGAAAGAGCAACACGCAAAGAAGATCTATTTTTTTCCTTGATGACCTTATTCGCAATCTCATTACAATCTGGAATGTCCCATAAATATCCCTCAAGCAGAATTATCTCAGCCTCTCGAATAACTGAGGAGTCAATATCATTTAAGGATAACTCTGTGCAAGCCCCCAGGTAAGTCTGCATGGTTCGTTGACCATCACTAGTTATAAGAACATGACTTCTCGCAGTTGGTGAACCTATATTCGATGGAGGCAATTTAACGTCTACACCCATTGCTTTCATATCGCTGATGAAGACCTTTCCAAATCTATCATTATGCACCTGTCCTATGTATCCTGCTTTTCCACCAAAATTACTAAAACAAGATACCGTATTAGCTACCGAACCGCCTGACATTTCTTTTGTTTCCTCAAGCATTAGATATAGCTGGTTCGCTTCCTCCATATTAATTAGATTCATTGACCCTGGCTCGGCTTGAATCTCTTCTAAGAAATCTAATGATACTTGAGTCAACACATCAACAATCGCGTTGCTAATACCTATTAGTTGAGTTTTTTTTGTCATTTCGTAGCCTTTTTAATGCTTCATATTCATTAGTTTTATTATACTAGGGATACGCATAGAGGTAAGTTAAACTTAAGACACATAATCAGATCAAGTATTAATGATTAATTAAATGAAAAATACAAATTCAAATAAAATCATACTTAATAGTGATGAGCTTATAAATGATTCATTCAGATTAGGGATGCAAATAATAAAAAGTGGTTTTATTCCGACAATGATACTAGTTTTATGGAGGGGTGGAGCGATTATTGGAATGGCAATTCATGAGTTAATGATATACAAGAAGTTTCAACTCAATCATATGATTCTCAAAGCGTCATCATATCAAAATACTCAGCGTCAAGACGTAGTGAACATCGAAGGACTTGAAGGTGTTCTTAGAAATCTCAAAAAAGATGAAAAAGTACTGATCGTGGATGATATTTTTGATTCTGGTAAAACAATGTCATCCTTAATTGCTATGATCAAAGAACACCGAAAAGAAGAAAATGATCAATACAAAATAGCAACACCCTGGTATAAACCAAAAAATAATTTGACAGACATTGCGCCTGACTTTTATTTGTATGAGACAGAAAAATGGGTTGTTTTTCCTCATGAATTAGAGAGTCTCAGTGAGGAAGAGATCAAAAATTTTCGATTGCAGGAAATTCTAAGTTAGATCAACAATACTGTCTATTTGATGAAGAACAAAGAAAACAATCCTTTTGATATTATTCTCTCAGAGACGCCAAACTTTTCTGAGAAGGAAGCAATTCATCTAGCTAAAAAGCACTATGATATAGAGTCTTCTGCTGAAAATTTAGTGAGTGAGCGAGATCAGAATTTTTTACTTAGGACGACTGATCGTAGAAAATTTGTTTTAAAAATTGCTAATTCTGAGGAAGATCCCATTGTCACTGATTTTCAAATCTGTGCATTGATACATATCAATAATATAAATGATACTCGAATTTCAGTGCCAGAAATCAAATTCTCCAATCAGAACACTAAAAGTATAGTATTAACCAAAGACAAAAAATCCTTTGTGACTAGAGTCGTTACTTATCTTGATGGCGAACCGCTATTTACATCAAATCAATCAATTCCAAATATTCCAATTGCGGAGGACATGGGAAGATATTTGGCAATCTTAGGTAAATCTTTAGCAGATTTTCAACATCCTGGGTCGGGTCAAAATCTCTTATGGGATATGAAAAGAGCCCTCTCAATTAGAGAAATTACAAGCCGCATAGATTCCTCTTCAGCAAGAACAATGGTAGAGAAAACATTATCTGATTTTGAGCGTTACGCATTACCCAAATTTGACTCAATTCGATGGCAGGTTATTCATAATGATATGAATCCTGACAACGTCCTTATAGATATTTCTGAAAAGAGAAAGGTTTGTGGGATGATTGATTTTGGTGATATGGTTTATTCCCCATTGATTATCGATTTGGCTGTTGCAGCTGCATACCTAGATTCAGAAGATGGAAATCCGATGCTTTTGATGAATCATTTTGTTGCTGGCTATAATCAAGAAACATCACTATTGCAGGAAGAGTTAGAAATTTTATTTGATTTAATTAAAACAAGAATAGCAACTACAGTAGCTGTTCTTGAATGGCGGAAATCATTCCGCGATAAGGATGATCCATATTTAGAGCTTAATTCTAATGATAGATCAATAAATCTCCTTGAGAGATGTATGGAGATTCCGAGAGATCATGCAATTCAAACTTTTAAACAAATATGCGCTAAAGCATGATTAAAAATACTGTTTCAAAATTTATAAATTTATCAACTCGCATAAAGCCAAATGAGATTAGGGCGACTTTACTTTCATTTAGTTTCGTCTTTTTATTAATGACGGCTTATTTTATTCTAAGACCAGTTAGAGATGCCATGTCGAGTGATTGGACAGATACCGAATTGAGCTGGTTATGGACATCTACGTTTTTCTTTAGTTTTCTTGCGGTCAGCCTATATGGAGAGATTATTTCAAGAATAAAGTTTAACTATGTAGTACCTGGAGTATATGTTTTTTTCTCAATCTCCTTCTTTGCATTTAACTTTTTATCTTTAATATTAATAGATCCAGATATTATCAATAAAATTTTCTATGTATGGTTAAGTGTTTTCAGTTTGTTCCACGTGTCTGTATTTTGGAGTTTTATCTCGAATATCTTTTCTAAAGAGCAAGCACCAAGGTTATTTGGCTTTATTGCATCGGGCGCGAGTATCGGAGCAATTCTTGGGCCATCTATTCCAATTTTATTTGCCAATCAAGTAGGCACCATGAATTTACTGGTCATTGCAGGAATAATATTGCTTATTCCTGTTCCCTTAATTTCTTGGTTGGAAAAAATACAGTTTTCAGAGTTTGGGAATCATAAAATTGATTTAGATGAGCCTAAAAACACAATAAAGAAAGATTTTTTATCTGGTTTTAGCAGTTTAATTAAAAACCCATATCTGATTTCTATTTCTTTGTTCATACTTTTCTATGTTGCCATGAAAACATTTATCTATTTTGACATAAGAAAATTACTTATTGAGTTTGATCGTGATGCTCGTACTCAAATATGGGCATCAATAGATCTAATTGTGAATGTGTTAGCAATTGTAACTGCGATTTTTTTCACTGGCAGAATTACAACACGTTTTGGTATGCCAACAACACTTGCTTTAATTCCTGTATTGATGGTTCTGGGTTGGATAGTAGTTGCAATATCACCAATATTGCTTTTTTTGATTGGTCTTCAGATTATCAGTAGAGCTGGTAACTATGCAATCACAAAACCTGGAAGAGAAATGTTGTTCACTTTGGTTGATAATGAGGCTCGTTATAAAGTTAAACCAGTAATTGATATTGTTGTGTATCGAGGGGGCGATATGCTTACTGCATGGTTTTATACATTTTTAACAGCAACACTAGGGCTGGGTTTGAGCGGGGTGAGTATTATCGCCACTATTATAGCTAGCTTTTGGGCTTTAACAGGATTGTATCTAGGCAATAGATATAGAATACAAAACATAATTAAAACTTAAGAGGAATAATCATGGAAAGAAAGCTAAGACATCTTGAATCGACGATAAGGAACAGAAGGACGGTTAAGCTATTCACAGATAAAAATATTAATCCTGACTTAATAAAAAAAGCAATAGATCTGGCTAGATGGGCACCAAATCACCATCTAACTGAGCCATGGCACTTCTATATTCTCAATTCATCCAAGATAAAAGAATCAGTTGAATTAATAAGAGCTGTCATTACTGAGCGAAAAGGTCAGGAAATTGCAGACTTCAAAGCCGCAGGTGCATCGAAAATACCAGGCTGGATGTTGGTGACATGCAAAAAGTCAGATTCTGAATTGACTCAACAAGAAGACTACGCAAGCGTGTGTTGCGCTATACAAAATTTTAGTCTTTATCTATCAGAAGCGGGGTTGGCATCAAAATGGTCGACAGGTTTGATAACGAGAGATCAGCGTTTTTACGATTTATTGAAAATAAACAGCGAATCAGAATTTATTGTCGGTCTTATTTGGTATGGGTACCCAAAAACACTACCTAATCAGTCAAGAGGAGAATTAGAAAGCGTTATAACTATCCTTGATTGACTCAACACCAATTACAAAAATGATTACGACAAAAAGGCCCAAGACTCCCATTAAGAATACCATGTTGTTAATAGTGCCATTGTAGAACAATCCCGTTATAACTGATCCTATTGCTGAGCATAGATTTTGTATTGTGCCAATGATTGACGCTGAGATACCTGCTGTTTTTGATAAAGGATCAAGAGCAAGCGCGGTTGAATTTGAAATGACAAATGCAGTGCCAAACATATAAATACACACACCACCCCATAGTATGCTGAATCTTGCTTCGTTGAGGTATGCAATAGTTAGCAAAATAGAAGCACCAAGTCCTATAAAAAAAATACCAATCATCATAACCTGAATTATCTTAAGCTTTTTCAGTAAGGATTTATTTATGAATGATCCAACCAATACAGACAATCCAGTAAGAGCAAATATTGGTCCAAACCAACCAGCAGGTAATTTATATATCTCTATCATTAATACTGATGAACCAGTTATTAATGACATATAACCAGTTATTGATACAACAACCAGTAACATTCCAAATATACTCACTTTATGCTTGAAAAATTCCTTTATGCCTGTTTTAAGTTGTTCCTTTAAATTTATGGATTTATTAACTGCGTGTGTTTCATCGAGCTCTTTTTTTACACTCAGAAGAAGTATCAGTCCAATAACTGTAATGGCAATAAAAGTGGCTCTCCATTCAAATTCACCGACTAGATAACTACCGAATATCGGTGCTAACATCGGTATGAAAGTTAATACTATCATCATCGATGAGAGAGTCTGTGCAGCACTCTTTCCACTTGAGACATCTCTAACCATAGCACGAGGGATAGTCATTCCTGCAGAAGCACCTATCCCTTGAATTAATCTGGCTATTAACATGAACTCAATAGATGTTGCTAAGACAGTCATGAGGCTTGCGAGAATAAAAATTGTAAGCCCGTATATTAAAACTGGTATTCTGCCCATTCTATCCGATATTAAACCAGCAGGAATCAGTCCGATTGCAACGCCAGCCATGAAAAAACCTACTGTAAATTGACTTGTAGATAAATCACTAGATAATTCTGATCCCATGAATGGAATTGAAGCAAGACTCGTGTCTATTGATAATGCTGCCATGCCTGTGAGGCAACCCAGAATGATAATAGATTTTTTATTAATCTGTATATCTTTTGTCATTTTTTGAGGATATTTGAGAGTTTCCTGAGTAATCAGATCATCTTTCCAGCAATAATTAGCTTTGAAAGTGGATTAATTCCAAGCCAATATGCTAATTCATTTGGATGACTGATATCCCAGATTGCTATGTCGGCATCTTTGCCAATTTCTAATGTGCCTTTAGATTCAATTCCCAGTGCTTTAGCCGCTTCACTTGTCACTCCAGCAAGACATTCCTCAGGAGTTAAATGAAAGAGATTGGCTGCTAATGACATGGCGAACCGAATAGAACAAATTGGTGATGAGCCAGGGTTGCAATCTGTTGCAATTGCCATGGGTACCGACATCTTTCTAAAATCATCGATAGGAGGTTTTTGTTTCTCATTTAACATGAGAAAAGCACCAGGAAGCAAAACGGCGACGGTTCCTGATTCTGCAAGTGCCTCTACACCCTTTTGAGAAGTATATTCAAGATGATCTGCTGAGAGAGCTCCAAAGCTTGCTGCTAATTCAGTACCACCTGAATTACTCAGTTGATCTGCATGAAGCTTAACGGGCAGATCTAGAGATATTGCTTTTTCAAATAGAATTTCAATTTGATGATTACTAAATGCAATGTTTTCGCAAAATGCATCTACAGCATCTATTAGTGAAAGGTTATGAAGCTCGGGCAATACCTCCTCACATATGTATTTTATGTAGTCATCACTTTTTTCAGCGTATTCAGGTGGTAATGCGTGAGCACCTAAAAACGTTTTTTTTATGCATATTTGTTCGTTCTCTAACTCTTTTGCAACCTCAAGCATTTTCTTTTCGGTTGAGAGATCCAGCCCGTATCCTGATTTAATTTCAACAGTGCCCACTCCCTCTGATTGCAGTACATTTAACCTATTTTTAGCAACCTTTAGGAGGTCTTCACTCGAACTTTTTCTTGTTTCATTGACTGTAGAGATTATACCTCCACCAGATTTAGCAATTTCTTGGTAACTTTTTCCTTTTAATCGATCTTCAAATTCCCAGGCACGATTGCCAGAAAATACAATATGCGTATGACAGTCTATTAGCGCTGGACTGACCCATTTTCCTGGCAAAGATAGTGTTTTCTTTGTTTTTAACTCTGGGGCTAGATCTTCTTTTCCAATCCAGGCAATGGTTGAATCTCTGATTGCTATTGCTCCATTCTCAATGATTCCATAACTGGAATTACCACTCATTGAAGCAATATTTATACCTCTTATTAGTAAGTCGCATTGCACCATCAATACCATGCCTTGTGACGAGACTTTCTTGCATTAAAAATTATCATGTATTAGCCTGTATATACAACTAATGTAAAATAAATGACTACTTACTTCGCAAAAAAAATCTTTCTTGAAGAAGGTTGGGCTGAAAATGTCCATATCAGTATCAACAAGGGTAGCATAGCAAAATTATCTATTGAAAAACAAAAAACCCCTTCGATTGATGATGAGCTTGATATTGTTATCCCCGGAATAATCAACTCTCACAGCCACAGTTTTCAGAGAGCTTTGAGTGGCTTCACGGAGCGAGGATCAAATCGCAGTAATGATACATTTTGGACTTGGCGTGAGAAAATGTATCAGCTGGTGGATAAGCTTAATACTAGTTCAATTTATACGATTGCTAAACAAGCCTACTTTGAAATGTTGATGAGAGGTTACACTACCGTAGTAGAGTTTCACTATCTTCATCGCGACAATCAAAATAGTCGTATCAATAATGAGATATTCCATGCTCTTATGGAAGCGGCGAATGAGTCAGGCATAAGTTTGGTCTACACACCAATCTTATATCAGAAGGGTGGCTTCAAAGATAAGGAGCTAACAAAAGAGCAAAAAAAATTCTACAGTACAATTAGAGAATTCCTTGAACACTATAGCTATGCTAAGTCTAATCTAATGGATCCTCATTCCATTGCTATCGGTGTTCATAGTCTAAGAGCCGTTGGCGAAGAAGCACTCAGAGAAATTGTAAAATTTCAAGAAAGCGAGCAGGTCCCTTTTCATATTCATATTGCTGAACAACAACAAGAGGTTGATGAGTTTAAGAGTATACACGGTGAAAGACCTGTTGAATGGCTGTTGAACAACTATGATGTGAATGAGAACTGGTGTTTAGTTCATGCTACACATATCAATGAAAATGAATTAAAAGAACTTGCTCAAACTAAATCTGTGGTGTGCCTTTGTCCTACCACAGAGGCCAATCTTGGCGATGGAATTTTTCAATTAAAAGATTATGTCTCACGTGGTGGCTTTTTCACAATTGGCTCTGATAGTAATATCTCAATTGATCCTTTCGAAGAGCTAAGATGGCTTGAATACTCGCAGAGATTAATCCATCAAAAGAGAAATATAGCTTCAGAAGAGAGCATTGGAACAGGTCAATACTTATTTGAAAAAATTCTGACTGGCGGTGCGTTGTCATCAGGCCAAAGAAGTAATGGTCAGATTAAAGAAGGTTCTCCAGCTAATTTACTCGTTCTATCAGATGAAAATGCTTCATTGGCAGGGCACACAAATGAAACACTTTTTGATGCCATCGTTTTCTCGAATCACAGTGAATTGATTCATAAGGTCATGATAAATGGAGAATGGGTTAAATTTCTCTCACAAGAAAACGAAGAAATTAAAAAACACAAAGAATCATATAGTGCTCTTCTCGGAAGAATATTGAATTAGGAAAATTATAATGCAGGAAAAACAGCTACCAAGGTACCAGCAACTCAAAGAGCTTATAATAGATAAGATTTCTTCTGGAGCCCTTAAACCACTCGAGAGAGTTCCGTCTGAAAACCAACTTGTTAAGATGACAGGTGTGTCAAGGATGACTGCGAACCGTGCTCTAAGAGAACTAAATAACGAGGGTTATCTTGATCGCAAGGCTGGAATAGGCTCATTTGTATCAGATTTTAAAGTAAATTCTCACCTCTTTGAAATTAAGAGTATTGCAGATGAGGTAACATCGAGAGGCAGCACCTACTCTTCAGTGATACTCGAACAATCATTGATTCTACCAACAAATGATCTAAGCAGAATAATGCAAATTAATGGAACTAGTCAGATTTTTCACATTAAAATGGTTCATTTTGAAGATTCTATTCCAATTCAGTTAGAAGATCGTTATGTGAAGAGAGGCTTTGCTCCTGATTTTATTAAACAAGATTTTTCCGAGATTACACCAAGTGCATATCTGAGCAGTATTTCGCCTCTTAATGAGGCTGAGCAAGTGGTAAGCGCGATAACTCCTTCTCTCTCTATCTCAGAGTTACTCCAGATGAAAAAAGACAAACCCTGTTTATTGATTACAAGAAAAACTTGGGTAAGAAAGGTGCTTGTTACTTATGGAAAGTTTTATCACCCTGGAGACCGTTACGAATTATTAGGTAATTACGGACCCATTATGAGAAAAAAATTATCCAATAAAAAACATGATTAAAATTAGAGGTTTATCGTTATGAGCAACAGGAACATTAAAGCAAGTATAGGCAATCAATTAGAGGCTAAAAGCTGGCAAACAGAAGCACCGTTGAGAATGATTATGAATAATTTAGATCGTGATGTGGCTGAAAATCCAGATGAATTAATTGTTTATGGTGGAATTGGAAAGGCGGCAAGGAATTGGGAATGCTATAAAATTATTGTGTCCGAATTAAAAAAGCTTGAAGACAACGAAACGTTGCTGATTCAGTCTGGAAAACCAGTTGGTATTTTTAAGACACACGGAGACGCACCAAGAGTTCTGATCGCCAATTCAAATCTTGTTCCAGCGTGGGCAAATTGGGAGCACTTCAACGAATTAGATAAAAAAGGTTTAATGATGTACGGGCAAATGACCGCGGGCTCTTGGATATACATTGGAAGCCAAGGTATCGTTCAGGGCACTTATGAGACTTTTGTTGAAATGGGCCGTCAGCATTTTGATGGGAATCTTTCTAGTCGCTGGATATTGACAGCAGGGCTTGGAGGAATGGGTGGAGCACAGCCACTTGCAGCAACCATGGCCGGTGCCTCTTTATTGGCAATCGAATGTGATCAAGATAGGATCCAAAAGAGACTGAGTAGTGGGTATTTGGACAAAACCACAGACAATCTTGATACAGCATTAGAAATGATTCAATCATCAATCGATAACAAAGAACCGATTTCTGTGGGGCTATTGGGGAATGTGGTGGATGTTTTACCTAAAATGATCGAAATGAAAGTAAAACCTGATATTGTAACTGATCAAACATCAGCACATGATCCAGTCAATGGTTATCTCCCGTCCGGTTGGAGCATTGATGAATGGGAGAAAAAAAGAAAAAGCCATCCAGAGATTGTGGCCAAATATGCTAAAGAATCTATGGCAAAACATGTTGAAGCGATGCTCACTTTTCATGAGCAAGGTATTCCGACTGTGGATTATGGAAATAATTTAAGACAAATGGCATTTGATCAAGGTGTAAGTGCCGCATTTTCTTTTCCTGGTTTTGTACCAGCATACGTAAGACCGCTGTTTTGTAGAGGTATTGGGCCATTCAGATGGGTTGCACTCTCAGGAGATCCAGAGGACATATATAAGACAGATGCGAAAGTAAAAGAACTTATGCCTAATGATAGTCATCTTCATCAGTGGCTGGATGCAGCGCAGAAAAAAATTAAATTTCAAGGTTTGCCTGCAAGGATATGCTGGCTTGGTCTAGGCGATAGAGACAGAATGGCTCTTGCTTTTAATGAGATGGTTAGGAAGGGTGAATTGAGCGCTCCGATAGTGATTGGGAGAGATCACCTTGATAGCGGATCTGTTGCTAGCCCTAATCGTGAGACAGAAGATATGCTAGATGACTCTGATGCTGTATCAGACTGGCCATTACTGAATGCTCTTTTAAGCACAGCAAGTGGTGCTACTTGGGTGTCGTTGCACCATGGAGGTGGCGTGGGAATGGGTTACTCGCAGCACTCAGGCTTAGTTATTGTGTGTGATGGAACAATTGAAGCAGACGAGAGAATATCACGTGTTTTATGGAATGATCCAGCGAGTGGTGTTATGCGTCACGCTGATGCTGGATATCAGGAAGCAATTGAATGTGCATCTCAACATAACCTTAATTTACCAATGCAAAAGAAAAATTAGAAATATGAATATAGAAATAAATAATCAACCTCTCTCGCTCGAATTGCTTAGAAATATTTTGACTGAGGATATTGCAATATCACTGTCGATAGGCATAAAAGAAAAAATCACTCATTCTTCCAAATACGTAATTAATAAATCTGAAGGTAATGATTCAATATATGGCATTAATACTGGATTTGGGAATTTAGCAAATGTGAAAATAGATAAGTCAGATTTAAATCAACTTCAAAGAAATCTAGTTTCCTCACATGCTGTTGGTGTTGGTGAATTACTACCAAATAAAATAGTAAAATTAATTATTGTTCTCAAGGTATATGCGCTTGCTCAGGGATATTCGGGAGCTTCACTGGCATTAGTTGAGCGTTTATGTGAATTCATAAATCTAGAGCTATACCCATGTATACCCTCAAAAGGTTCTGTTGGAGCTTCAGGAGATTTAGCTCCACTTGCTCATCTATCGCAAGCGTTAATAGGAGAGGGTTATGTCAACTATAAAGGAGTCAAGCTATCTGCAAGTAAAGCTTTAGCGAAATCAGATCTCAAACCTATAGAACTCGGACCGAAAGAAGGTTTAGCACTCTTAAATGGCACTCAAGTTTCAACAGCCATTGCGTTAAATGCATATTTTGAAACAGAAAATTTATTTACTTCGGCAATTATATCGGGCGCTCTTACATTGGAAGCAACTAAAGGCAGCATAACACCGTTCGATGAGCGCATCCATGAGGTGAGAGGTCAGAAGGGACAGATTGATGTTGCGAAAGAGTTAAATAAGCTTATCGATGGCAGCGAAATACTAAAATCACACGCGAATTGTGACCGTATTCAAGATCCCTATTCTATTCGATGTCAGCCACAGGTCATGGGTGCTTGCTTGGACTCAATTAGATATATTGCATCTATTCTATCAATCGAGGCAAATGCTGTAACTGATAACCCTTTAGTTTTTGCAGATGATAATGAGATTATTTCAGGTGGCAATTTTCACGCAGAGCCAGTGGCACTCGTTGCTGACCAACTGGCTGTGGCAATAGCTGAAATAGGGTCTATCTCAGAAAGAAGGAGCGCTTTACTTGTTGACTCTAATTTGAGCGGACTTCCACCTTTCCTTATCAAAAAAAGTGGTTTAAATTCTGGCTTTATGATCCACCAAGTAACTGCAGCCGCATTGGTGTCTGAAAATAAGCTTTTTGCTCATCCAGCTAGTGTTGATTCAATTCCAACATCTGCAAATCAAGAAGATCATGTGAGTATGGCAACACATGCTGCGTATAGATTGATGAATATGAATGAAAATTTATCGTATATACTCTCAATTGAGTTGTTGAGTGCTTCACAGGGCATCGAGTTTCATAAGCCGCTAAAAACGTCCAGTCTTTTACAGAAGGCTCTTGCAGAAGTACGAACTTTTTCAGAGCCAATAGAAGACGACAGATCTCTCGCAAATGAGATAGAGGCACTATCTGGAGCTTTAATTCAAGGCCATATTTTTGAGCAAAGTTATAAAATATTCAATGTCCAATAATGAACTAAAAACCTTCAGTTTTTCTGAGGGAGATTCACCTTTGCTTTTGAGTATTCCTCACGATGGACGATTGTTATCAGGTGATATAAACAAATCAGTAAAAGAAAAATTCCTAGAATTACCTGATACTGACTGGCACATGAACAGACTTTATGAATCTTTCAAAGATACTCGATGGAATATAATTAGTGCAAATTTTTCAAGATATGTTGTTGATCTAAACAGATCTTCATACGATACGAAGCTCTATAAAGACTATCAGTCAACTGGTCTATGTCCTACAACGTCCTTTTCAGGTGAACATTTGTACAGTGATGATAATGAGATTAGTGAATTGAAAATAAAGAGGAGAGTTAAATCCTATTGGAAACCCTATCATGACAAAATTAAGCAAACTCTAGAATCTATAAAATCAAAGTATGGTTATGCGATCCTATGGGATGCCCATTCAATTAAAAGTAGAATTCCTAATCTTTTTGAGGGTGAATTACCTAACTTAAATATTGGTACTAATTCTGGAGAAAGTTGCCCTAATTCGATAGCAGAATCAATTCAAAAGATTGCCAATGATTCACACTTTTCTGTTGTCCTTAATAATAGATTCAAAGGAGGTTATATTACTCGTCACTACGGTAAACCAACTGAAAATGTATTTGCAATTCAGATGGAAATCGCTCAACGAAGCTATATGAATGAGTTAACTTTATCTTATGATGAAAGACTCTCTAAAAAATTAACTCCGACATTGAAATTAATGCTAGATACTTTTATTGTGAATTCAGCGGAATATTTCAAAGAAAGGCGATATGAAGAAAACTAAAGGACTGCATGAGCTTTATAATAAAGATCCAATAACAGCCGATAGGTTTATCTGGGGAAGAGAATCTGATCCAATATCAAGGAGAGGTTTCCTCAGAAAGGCTGGCCTAGCATCAATGAGTCTGGCGTTAGGATCTTCAATACCGTTTGCAAAACACTTTCCTGCAGGTATGATTCCTGCAGCGTTTTCACAAAGTTATGACCCATTTGAATTGTATGGAAAAGATGGCCTTATATTATTGAATGATAGACCGTTTAATGCTGAAACACCGGCGCATTTATTGAATGATGATGTCACACCAGCATCAAGACTTTTTG
>CABYDR010000021.1 GCA_902517795.1 uncultured Woeseiaceae bacterium
TGTTCCGTCATATTTGAGATCGCGCGCGTTCAAAAATCCTTCGCTTATCAAATAATCAATGAGCTGTTCTTTGTCCTGATTCGTTATCTCCTTGTCGAGAGCTCCTTGATCGACAAGTTTTGCAAGCAGCTCGGAGGTATGGATAAAATAGCCAAAGGCTTTGAGGAGGCATTAAAAAATACAATTAAATATAATGCCGAGGTGCTCGAGCTCAGACAAGATGAAAGTGGCGTTCGTGTTCCTTATAAAAATACTCTAACAGGCGAAGTGGAAGTTGAAAAAGCCAATTACTGTATTACAACAATACCAGTAGGTATCCTCGCTAAGCTGGAGACGGATCTTCCGGAATCATGTAAAGAAGCGATGGCTGCTCCCAGAAAGATGGCAGTAGGAAAATTAGCTCTGCAAATGAACAGGCGATTTTGGGAAGAAGATGACAATATTTACGGTGGATCAAGCTCAACAGGAATACCTGGTCATACAGTAATTTACCCTTCATACGGTTACTGCGGGAAGAAAGGTGTTATCCAGAGTGCATATGCGTTTGGACCTGCTGCTCTTAAACTTGGAAGATTGGATCTAAATGAGCAGGTTAAACAAGCTATCGAGAGATCAGAAAAAATACATCCTGGTCAATTTGAAAAACATTATGACAATAAAGCTTTCTCAATTGCTTGGCATAACACAAAATACAGTGAAGCTGGATGGGCGGCATGGGGTCCGACAAGACAAAAATACGTACCGATACTCAGAGAGCCACAAGGCAGAGTCTATTTTGCGGGCGATCAAATTAGCAGTATTACGGGATGGCAGGTAGGAGCGATAGAATCAGCATGGACTCAGATTGAAAAAAATCCATGCGACAGCAATGAAAAATTAATTTGGTTGAATTAATCCACTAATCTTATAACTAACAACCATCAGATCACGAACTGTAAGTAGCCCGCCTGCAGCACTAAATGGAATTAATCCAAGCATGTCGTGACTCAAATTAATCTCGCCTCTGGATACGAAACTTTTTTTGTCATAACTCACTTTAGCAGGAAAAATCAGATTAAAATCTCGATCCTTTATATTCACTAATGAGTGAACCTCATAATCTGGAAATTGGCCTTCAATGGATTTTGATTTGATCTTTATATTAGGATATTCAGTCGAACTTAAAAGTTTTTGACTCAACATATTTTGCTTTGTCCCATCAATATCTTTTTGTGGCACTTCACCATCAAAATCACCGCCCTCTTGCATTCTCAATTCATAGTCATCGACAGTAAATTCATCAACAGCAAATTCTAAGCTTATTATTGAATCAATTGGATCTGAAGCAAACTGAACACTGCCTCTGATATTTTGATGTGATATTACATGGTGGTGCCCCAAATGCTTTAATGGTCCATCAGGGTATACTAGAACTTTAATCCAGCTATTTTCTGAAGATATTGAATAATTCTTATAGCCTGAGTTTTGATCTGCACATATTGCAATGGACCAGAAACAGAGGGAGAGAGAAAATAAATTCCTAATTCTCTTCATAATTTAAAAAAGAATTCTATATCCACAGAATTTAGCGTTTCATCGCATCAAAGAATTTATCATTTGTTTTTGTATCTTGCATCTTGTTAATCAAAAATTCTACGGCAGCAAGTTCGTCCATTGGATGCAGAACTTTTCTCAAAATCCAAAGTTTTTGCAATTCATCTGGATCTGTCAATAACTCCTCTTTTCTCGTTCCAGAGCGATTTATATTTATTGCTGGGAACACTCTTTTTTCTGAAATTCTTCTATCTAGATGAATCTCCATATTTCCTGTACCCTTAAATTCTTCGTAGATAACCTCATCCATTTTAGATCCAGTATCAACCAATGCGGTGGCAAGAATTGTCAAGCTGCCTCCCTCCTCGACATTCCTGGCGGCCCCAAAAAATCGTTTGGGTTTATGAAGAGCATTAGCATCAACACCCCCAGTAAGTACCTTTCCTGATGACGGTGCAACAGTATTATAAGCACGAGCCAATCGTGTAATTGAATCAAGAAGGATAACAACATCTTTTTTATGCTCAACTAACCTTTTTGCTTTTTCAATTACCATCTCAGCAACCTGAACATGTCGGCTAGCAGGTTCATCGAAAGTTGATGAAACTACTTCTCCTCTCACAGTTCTAGCCATTTCTGTTACCTCTTCAGGCCGCTCATCTATTAATAAAACGATTAATGTAACGTCTGGGTTACTGGCGCATATAGAAGAGGCAATGTTTTGTAAGAGTATTGTTTTACCTGCTTTTGGTGGAGAAACTATTAGTCCTCTTTGTCCCTTTCCAATTGGAGCGGCCATATCTATGATTCTAGCGGTCAGGTCTTCAGTACTTCCGTTACCTTGTTCTAAAGTAAGTCGATTAGAGGGATGTAAAGGTGTGAGGTTCTGAAACAGAACCTTGCTTCTGGTATTCTCTGGAGCATCGAAATTAACCTCTCCTATCTTTAGAAGAGCAAAGTACCTCTCACCATCCTTTGGAGGTCTGATCAGACCTGAAACAGTATCTCCTGTTTTAAGATTAAATCTACGAATTTGACTGGGGGATACATAAATATCATCTGGTCCCGCCACATAGGAGCTATCAGCTGATCGCAGAAATCCAAATCCATCTTGAAGTATTTCCAATACACCATCACCATAAATATCCTCACCATTCTTGGCATGTGCTTTTAGAATAGAAAAAATAACATCTTGCTTGCGGGATCGTGCAAGATTTTCAAGGCCCAATGATTCACCAAGCTCTACGAGTTCTGAAGGAGGCTTAATTTTCAGATCTGTAAGATTCATTCCTTTTTTACTTTTTTCAAGTTGATCTGGCGAGATAACCTCTAAACTTTCAGGATCATCTGGAAAATCATTTCGTCTAGGGCGCCTTCTTCTTCTATTGGAATGGCTTTGTGATTTAGATCTGTTCTTTGGTCTGTTGTTATTTGGTTTATCATTCATAAATTAGTATCCAAAAAATCTTTCAGTTGTGATTTAGATAAAGCACCCATTCTCTGTGCCTGTATATCTCCATTTTTAAAGAGCATCAAGGTAGGTATACTTCTTACCGCATATTTTTGTGGAGCGGCTTGATTGTGATCAATATTTATCTTTCCAATTAATAGTCTATCCGAATATTCTTCTGAAATTTCATCAAGAAGTGGTGCTATCATCTTGCAAGGACCGCACCATTCAGCCCAGAAATCCAATAGAACTGGCATCTCTGAATCAATTACTATTTCTTGGAAATTGTCGTCACTAACTTCAATGATATTTTTACCCACTAAATATTTCCTCCAAAATTTATGCTGTTATCAATTTTATATGCAAGTATGTTGCTTCAGGCTATGAAAAATAAAGTGACGATAGGTTTTCAATCAGGCAATATGTTGAAGTTACATAGTCACTTCTTTTGATTTTGGGTGTTAAATTCTGGCTGATGCAACGAAAGTTGACTCTTTACATCTTTAATTTGACTCTTTTGTGAAAGATTTTGCAAGTATTTTTAGGTAAATTTTAAAAAAAATGGAAAACAGTCATCTCTCTACTACCAGATTTACATCACTGAATATTGATGCATCTATCATTAAAGGCTTAAAGAATCTAAATTTTGAATTCTGTACACCTATTCAATCAGAATCTCTACCAATTGCCCTAGATGGAAATGATGTCGCAGGGCAAGCTCAAACAGGAACAGGAAAAACGGCCGCTTTCTTGATTGCAGCCATTGAGCGTGTCCTTAAAAACCACAAAAATAATGAAAGAAAAAAACAACCAAAAATATTCATACTAGCTCCCACAAGAGAGCTTGCAATACAAATAGCGAAAGATGCGGAAGAGATTGGCAAATACACAAAACTGAAAATCGGACTAGCATTTGGCGGAACAGACTATGAAAAACAATCATCAAAAATTATAAAAGGGATAGATATACTTATCGGAACTCCTGGAAGAGTCATCGACTACTATAAAAATAAAATTTTTAGTTTGAATAAGGTTGAAGTACTTGTTCTGGATGAAGCTGATAGAATGTTTGATCTTGGTTTCATAAGAGATATCCGCTATCTGCTTAGACGACTTCCAAAACCAGATAAGAGATTAAGTATGCTCTTCTCAGCAACATTATCACATCGAGTGATGGAGTTGGCGTATGAGCATATGAATAATCCTGAGCTCATTAAAATTGATGCTGACAAAATTACTGCTGATAAAATTAGGCAAGCAATTTTTTTTCCTGCCAATCAAGAAAAAATACCTCTCCTTGTCGGCCTTATAAAAGAGATGAAAAATAATAAGGTTATGGTTTTCGCTAATACAAAGAAAGAAGTAGAAAGGCTCGATAGTTATCTAAATTCTAATGAAATCAATGCTAAGGGCATCTCTGGGGATGTACCTCAAAACAAACGAATAAGAATGTTAGATCATTTTGAAAAAGGAAAACTAAATGTCCTAATTGCTACAGATGTTGCTTCGAGAGGTCTCCATATTCCGGATATCAAATGTGTAATAAATTATGATCTTCCACAGGATCCTGAAGACTATGTCCATAGAATAGGCAGAACTGCTAGAGCAGGAACAAAAGGTAATGCTATTAGTTTTGGCTGCGAAACATATGCTATGTCACTTCCTGATATTGAGAATTACATCAAAATGAAAGTTCCTGTTGCAAGCTATAAACCTGAATCACTTCCAGGTGTCAGTCATCCGGGCAAATAAACATTATTGTTTTGATATAGTTATCATTAGTCTAAATGAGAAGACAAGAAAGATTTTCCACTCCAAAAAAATCGGATGATTTTAACCCAGGTTGCTGAGAATCAGGATTTAAAATTTGAATTAAAGATTTGATTCCGAATATAGACGCTGATTCAAGAACAGATTGATTATCGTCCACAAAAACAGTTTTATTTTTTTTAAATGATTCTTTTGCCATTAATTCCTTCCAAAATAAAGGATTTTCTTTTGGGTAGACAAAATCATGTGAGAGATATATGGCTTCAAAATAATCACCCAAATCAGTTTCTTTTAACTTCAGATTTAGTGTATCTCTGTGAGAGTTAGAGACTAGTATAACTCTAATAGAGGAATTAGATATCTCCTGAAGAAAAGATTTAGCGCCTGGAAGATATCTTATTCTTTCTTTCTCAGCTCTATGGATCTCTAATACATCAATATCTAATAATTTACTCCAATTATCTATGCAGTACCATTCAAGTGTATTTTGCATTCTAACAACATGCTCATTCATTAATGAAATTGCAGAAGTAATAGGTATACACCTCTTTTTGGCTAATTTCTCTGGGATGATTTTGAGCCAAATATGACTGTCATAAGACAAATCCAATATAGTTCCATCCATATCGAGCATAAGAGTTTCACATTGATTTAGAATCTTATTTCTTGTTTTTTTCATATAGCAATTTCTATTAATCCTCTAATTTAGTTATTATGAATGATTATTCCTCTAAATTGTGAAGAATGAATTTAATCAATCTTGTAAAACCTATCATTGAATTGTCCGTTCGTGCAGGAGAATCAATCCTCAAAATATACGAAACTGAATTCGAAATTGATGAAAAAAAAGATTTAACACCTTTAACTGAAGCGGATCTTCAATCACATAACATCATCGTATCAGGTTTAAAATCTATTACACCGGATATACCTATTATTTCAGAGGAAGAAAAGTTAGAAAGCTTCTCATCAAGAAAAAGCAGGAGGCAGTATTGGTTAATTGATCCTCTTGATGGGACCAGAGAATTTATCAACAAAAATGGAGAGTTCACGGTAAATATTGCATTAATCGAAAATAATATACCTGTTCTTGGTATTGTTCACGTTCCAGTCAAGTCTGAAACATATATTGGCTGTAAGAATTTCGGGGCGAAAAAAATTAATGCGATGAAAGAGATGAAAAATATCTCTATAAATAAAAAATTAAATACTCCTTTAAAAATAGTTGGCAGTAGATCTCATCGTGGAGATAGTTTAACTAAATTCCTGAATTTTATCGGAGAGTATGAGTTTTTATCTGTAGGAAGTTCATTGAAATTTTGCATGATTGCAGAAGGTAAAGCTGACCTCTATCCGCGATTTGGCCCAACCTCAGAATGGGATACAGCTGCAGCACAAGCAGTCGTGGAGCAAGCTGGAGGTATAGTGATAAATAGGAATCTAGATCGATTGCTTTATAACAAAAAAGAAAGCATTTTAAATTCACAATTTTATGTAGTTGGATCGAATCTTATATCTAAAATAATAAGCGATTATGAGAATTCAATTACTGAGAAAATATAAATTCACATGTTCTAATAAATTTATGCAACAATATTGTTAAGAATTAGACAGAGGGCTGACTGAAATAAATAATGACCGACAAGGTAGATAAAGAATCTTTTGATAAACTAGCAAGACTGAAAGAACTTCGCGTTAAACATCAAAAGTTAAATGCTGAAATTGATTCAATATCCTCAAACCCTGAAACTGACCAACTCAATCTTAGAAGACTTAAAATAAGAAGACTGCTTCTCAAGGACATGATTTCATCGATAGAGAGTTCGCTTATTCCTGATATAGATGCCTAATTGAAAATTAAATATACTCTACTTCATAACTTTTCCAATATGGTCTTCGCCTCTCTTTTTTGCCAAATCAATTTGCTTCTGTCTTTCTCTTAATCCCTCTATTTTTTCATTTGAAATTTTATTGATGCATTTGGGACATGATACTCCTTCAGTATACATTTCAGATTCTGTTTCTTTGATTGACAGTGGATTTCTACATGCATGACATTGAATATAATTTCCATCTCTTAATTCACTGTCCACCGCAACTCTGTCATCAAAAACAAAACATTCGCCTTCCCAAAGATTTTCTTCAGTCTCAATGTTTTCTAAATAATTTAAAATCCCTCCATTAAGCTGACTAACATCCTCATAGCCTATTTCTAACATATATGCAGCAGCCTTTTCACAACGAATTCCACCTGTGCAAAACATTGCTACCGGTTTTTTCTTATCAATTTCATTAACCTCATCAACGAAGCTGGGGAATTCTCTAAAGGAGTCTGTTTCTGGATTTATTGCATTTGGAAAAGAACCGATAACAATTTCATATTTATTACGAGTATCAATGAGGGTCACCTCTGGGTTTTTGATGAGTTTATTCCAGTCTTTTGGTTCAATTGATTTTCCAGCCTTACTAAAGGGTCTTAAATCCCCTCTCCCAAGAGCCACAATCTCTTTTTTTATTTTTACGCGCATTCTTCTGAATGGTGGACTTTTTGTTACATTCCATCTCGCTTTATTACTGATTGAGAGATTTAGTTCTAATTGATCTTCAAGAAAGCTAAATGCCCTAAGTATGTCTAACTTTTCGCCAGTAATTGTCCCATTAAAACCCTCATTTGAGACAAGAATTGTTCCCAATAAATTCGAATTGACACAAAAATCGAGTAAAGCATCGCGTATATCTTCAACGTTTTGAATCTCGATAAAATGATAAAATGACGAAATGGCTACATTTTGCATAATCAGGCGTGATTATATTTTATAACTTCCTATTGGCACTGCATCTTCTCAATGAAATTCTCAAAAATACAATTTATATTATCCAAATTATCAGTTAAACCATGATCGCTGTTTAGTATATGCAGGTTGGCCTTACTGGATTCAGCAAATCTCATACTATTCTCAACAGGCACGACATCATCATTCCAGCCATGAATAATTTCAATTGGAACTGAAACTGGTTTAATTAGTGAATTATCAAATTCATCCATGAAAAATGCTGGAGCCAAGATAAATAATCCCATTGTTTCAATCTGACTGGCAGCCGCAGTTGCAACAAACCCTCCCATGCTTGAACCAACCAGTATAATTGGATCAGATATTGAAGAGCATTCTTGAATCAATTTATTTATCCTATCTTCAGGGTCGATAATACCTCTATAATCCACGCTGATGACCTTACATTGCATTTTTTCTGCAATCTTTGACATTGATGTAATTTTAGTGCCCCATGGGCCACTCTCTTGTCCATGAGAAAATACTATGTATTGTTTCACCTGAATTTGTACCTTTGCAGTTGTTTGATCTTTTTATGAGTCACAACTTGGACGCAGTCCATCTGATTTTGCAATATTATAGTACTCAAGGCTGGACGGGTACTGCGCAATTAGATCATCTATTCTGGTCTCACCAGAGGGATGGGTAGATAGATATTCTGGTATTTTGGATGAGTTTTTTGCGTTCATCTTTTTCCATAACTCCACACTCTCTCGAGGATCAAAGCCAGCCTTTGCCATATATTCAATTCCAAGAATATCGGCTTCTGACTCTTGTAAACGACTGAATGGATTCAAAAGACCGAGAGCCGCTCCAGTAGAGAGAGCTTCTCTTGCACCTTGCGTTTGGTTTCTGTAGCCACCACCAAGAATAATTGCTGCAATATCAACACCTACACCAGTTATCGCAGCTCTTGATGCTCTCTCATTGGCATGTCTTGCCGTAACGTGCGCGACCTCATGACCAATCACTGCTGCAAGTTGATCTTGGTTAGTTGCCATAGTCAATATTCCATTATTAACAACTATCTTCCCACCAGGTAAAACATAAGCATTCACATCTGGCTGATCCACAACGGCAAGCTCCCAATAGAGATTGGCAGAATCTCCCTCAACGACATCAACTATCGCATTGGTAACGCAAGCTACGTAATCGATTATGACTGGGTCTCGAACAAGTGGAAGAGACTCTCTTAATTTTCTAAATTGACGTGCTCCCTCCTGTTCGAGAGCGACTTCTGATTTGAGAATCATCTGAGTTCTTCCTGTTGGCGAAGAGCTGCAAGAAATTAGAAGAATACAGCTAATTGTTAGTATTGAAAAATGTAGTATTCGTTTGTGATTCATTTCGCTCCTCCAAATCAATCCATTAAGGCGCATGATGAGCTCATTTTGTTTCAAATCGTTTTTTCCATCTAATATCATCAACTTTTTCAAGAAGACTATCAATGTTAGACATCAATCTTTTCTTTAATGGCTTTTTAATCTTAAGCTTCACACTGAAAATTTCATATTTCTTAGTCATCTCTATTAAGAGCTCATCGCTGGTTTTAATTTCATCAATCAGTCTCAATTCTAATGCCTTTGAGCCATACCAGTGTTCTCCGGTAGCAACTTTCTCAAGATCTAATTGTGGGCGATATTCATTTACAGAGGACTTGAAAAGTTCATGGATTTCTTCGAGCTGATCTTTTAATTTTTCTCTATCTTCATCAGTATTTTTACCAAACATCGTAACGTTTCTTTTGTATTGACCAGCCGTAATTTGCTCAAAATCAACACCATAATTATCCAGCAAACGGTTAAAATTAGGAAGTTGTGCAATGACACCAATCGAACCAAGAATAGCAAATGGAGCAGCATAAATTTTATTTGCAACTGAAGCCATAAGATAGCCACCACTCGCGGCTACTTTATCAACGACGACCGTTAAATGAATTTTTTTCTGTCTTATTCTTGCTAGCTGAGAAGCTGCAAGGCCATGCTCATGAACTACACCTCCATGATTATCAAGACGTAAAACTATTTGATCATTTCGTTTTGCAATATCAAGAATGGCAGTAACCTCTTCTCTAAGAGAAGGAACTGCAGAAGCCTTAATATCGCCAATGAAATCCAAAATATATGCTTTTGGCTTTCTTGTTTTCTTCTTTTTATTTTTTTTAACAATGGCTTTTTCTGACTTCTGTTTTTTCTTCCATTCATCCTTTTCCATGACAGCCTTATTCAGACTGTCTGATAATCCTTTATACTTCTCATTAAGGTTTTCAATCTCAAGGCCCTCTGAGGCTGTACTTTTCTTTGAGGCAGCAACGAAAGATATTAGTACTATAACTGATATCAAAACAGTTATTACTTTAAGTAAAAATAATCCGTACTCTAAAAAAATTTCTAACATAATTGGTCTTTATTTTTCATTTTAGTTTATATCGTATTTAGATGTATACCAACATTGTTTTGATTAAATACCTTATCTGCTCTGTAACTCGATCTAACCAGCGGCCCAGAAACCACTTCCGTAAAACCCATCTTAAGCCCTTGATCACGGAAGAATTCAAATTCACCAGGACTAACAAATCTCTCAACAGGTAAGTGATATCTAGTTGGAGAAAGATACTGACCCAGAGTCAGTATGTCAACTTGGCTCTTTTTCAAGTCTTTCATTACAGTGATTACCTCTGTTTCTGTTTCACCTAAACCCAACATTATGCTTGATTTTGTGAGAACATATGGTGATATTCCTTTAACTGCGCTCAATACATCGAGGGTTTTTTGGTACCCAGCTCTTGGGTCTCTTACTTTTTTAGTCAACCTCTTTACAGTTTCCATATTTTGAGCAAATACATCCAAACCTGAGGTGGCAACTTTTTTTATGTCATCTAATTTTGCAT
Source organism: uncultured Woeseiaceae bacterium (assembly GCA_902517795.1). GTDB lineage: Bacteria > Pseudomonadota > Gammaproteobacteria > Steroidobacterales > Woeseiaceae > SP4260. The sequence goes on from CABYDR010000021.1 coordinate 10,475, forward strand.
TAAAATCTGGTGTAAGTGCTTCAACAGCTGTTGATGGATTGATCTTTTTTATTTCTCTTATACATTGAGCATAATGGCTTGCCCCTCCATCACTAAGATCATCCCTATCCACGGAGGTTATGACAACATAATCTAAATCCATTAATTTCACTGCTTTTGCTGAATGTGATGGCTCATTTGGATCCAGATATCCTTTTGGATTTCCGGTATCGACGGCACAAAATTTACATGCTCGTGTACAAACAGATCCCATGATCATTATGGTGGCAGTTCCATTATTCCAACATTCTCCAATATTTGGGCAATGAGATTCTTCGCAAACGGTACTAAGACTATTGCTTTCCACAATTGATTTCACATTTTGATATGTCTCACCAGTCGGTAGTTTTGCTTTAAGCCAGCTTGGTTTAGAGTTTTTATCTGTTTCTTGCTTATGAATATTTTTTTTTCGCTTGACCCCATTTTTAATTGCAGTAAAACCTCTAGAAGTAAGATATTTCTCACCTGACAAAGTTATTGGGATGCCCTGAAATTTTTGAACGTTACTCATTTAAAACTAGATAAAAATATATAAAGTTGTATTCTTAAAAACCATATTATATATGTTTTTCATTAATGAACTAAAATAGATGAATCAATTAAGATCGTGAAAATAAAAAAATGTATATTTCTGCTGGCTGTATTCACTTTTTATGCAAGCGCGAATTCTCAGGAAGACTCTTTAGAGGAGTGTTTCAATGAGATGGAAGATGTAGCCAGAGAAGCAACAAACGTCAGCGCAAAAATCTTAGCTAGTCGAACGTATCAAAAGGCTTTGAATGCACAAGAAAAATCTCAATCTCAATCGAGATCAATTAGATATAGATGTGAAAACGCAAGCAAAGCAAAGGACTTATATAGGTCTGCTACTGATATAGCAAATTCAGCGAATATCACTCTAAAAGAGACGATAAAAAATAGACGGAATGCACTTACAGTTGATGGTCATACCACGTATCCAAAAAACTGGGATAAAGCTGAGAGAAAATTTTTAAATGCAATCAAAGCTATGGAAAACTATGACATAAAAAAAGCTGAGGAACTGAATCGTGAGATATCTTCAGAGTTTTCAGAAATTGAGCTACTTGTTATTAAGGATATTTATCTCAATGAGGCCAGACTGAATATATATTCTGCGCAAAAGGAAAAAGCAGATCGCTTTGCCCCAATTACACTATCTCAAGCTAGAGATTACCTCAGAAAAGCCGAATCTGAACTTGAAAAAAGTCGATATGACAATCAATCAGCAAGAGATAGTGCGGAAAAATCGATTGAGAGAAGTAATCATGCGATTTTTTTAACAAAGCTCATTCAAAGTATCGATAAAGATAGGTTCACTATTGAGCAATTAATAATTCAGTCAGAAAAAAACTTGGAGAAAATTGCAAATTCTGCAGATATCTATCCACTGATGACTAATGGTTATAAAGCCCTGACAGATAGTCTGTCTCTATATATCGACACCATAAGAAAAGATAAAATCTATCTTGTGCAAGATCAAAGAGACAATCTCATCCAAATCTCTGATATGGAAGAAGAAATAAGAAATCTGGATAAAATGCTTGGCGGTGTAAGTGAAGAGAGAGAGTCATTAATCCAAAGAATCGAAGCTCAAGCAAGAATTAAGGAACAGTATGAACGAGTAGAGAAAATATTTTTACCAGAAGAAGCCAGAGTCCTCAGGGAAAATAACAACGTAATACTTCGTCTAATAGGTCTTACATTTGAGAGTAATGAATCAAAAATAATGACAAAAAATATCCCATTATTAACAAAAGTAGAAAAAGCAATTGATGTTTACCCTAAGAGTGAAATTATTATTGAAGGCCATACTGATTCTCAAGGTGATGACCAGTTCAATCAGAATCTCTCACAAGAGAGAGCGGACTCAATCAAGCAGTACATGATTAACGCAATGTTGATACCAAATTACAGAATTATCGCTACAGGCTATGGGGAAACAAGGCCAATTGCTAATAATGAAACTGCCTTGGGCCGCCAGAAAAATCGTCGAATTGACGTAGTAATATCCTCGATTGTGGAATGACTGCTCTGATCAACCCATAAGAATGTCCTGCAGTGAGGTTATTTTCTTAATAGTATAATCAGGTTCTTCAGAGTTGCCGGGCCATGAAATTCCCGTTGGATTCATCCAAATTGTCCGTAAGCCTGCTTTTTGTGCTCCAACGATGTCATTAACTGGATGATCTCCTACATGATAGATATCTTTTTTATTAACACCTGACCGTCTTATTGCTTCATTAAAAATCTTTATATCAGGTTTTGCATAACCAAAATCTGCAGCATGAATTACATCAAAGAAGAGATGGTTTATACCAATCTTCACTAAATCTGCATTTCCATTAGTCAACGCAATTACTCTGAATTTAGTAGATAGCAACTCTAGTGTTTCGATTGCACCTTCATACAGGGTTACATTATTTCTATGCATATCAAAAAAATCAAAAGCGTCTTCCGCAAATTGCTGATCGTAGCCAGAATTTAAAAAAATTTTTCTGAGCACGGACCTCCTTAAAAATTTATAGTCATGCGACTTTTTTGGATAATCTTTTACTACTTTCTTCCGAAGATCTGTAGCCATTTCTTGGGTATAATTATCTAATATTTTTGGATAATTCGTTTTAAGCCACTCCCATAATTTACTTTCAGCCTCACGTATAACTGGATGACAATCCCATAAAGTGTCATCAAGATCTATTGTTATGGCTTGATTTCTACTCATACTGATAAAATTATCGTTGGACAGTAATTGATATAATGCATCATTCTTTTATTTTCATCTTTTAGTTTGGCAGTAATGGAGGCAAGGAATGTTTATTTTTCTCCGATTTGTCTTTCTTGACCACAGAGATTTTATTCAATGATTTAGCCATTTTCTTACCATCCCACTTGAATTTTTTATCTGGACCGTAGGTTGCTCTATCGAATTTCTTTAATTCTTCTGCAAATGGCTCCTCAACTAGATTCGAAATTTTGAGAAGACTAAGTGGAACCATCTCAGGCCACTGCATCTTTCCCCATTCTAATATCAATTTATTAAACTCAATATTTTCTCCATGCGAAGCAGCTTTCCTAGCCTTCTTTAATAAATGGTTGCTTTTCTTGTAGGCAGGCTTATCACTTTTTATTTTTTCTCTTTTAAGTTTTGGTTTCGAAAAAAACCATATAAGAATTGTAAACACCCAAAGTATCGCTAAAAATCCACTAATATATCTCCAAAAGTCATTATTGTAAGGTAATGATTCAGCTTCCGGTTTAGATGAATTGGTTTGCAAATTATCTTCAACTAGGTCATCAGATGATGGAGATATATTTATAGTTCTTTCAGGTACTGATGCAATCTTCCATTTATTTTCATCAATATCCCACCAAGGTATTTCGATTTTTTTCATATCTATTTCACCTGATTCGGAGCTAATAATTGCATATTGGTCAATCCTTGACGCCACCACGTCATCAGCGCTGACAAAGTCAACTAATTTGGGTTTATCAGGATATATTTTCAGGCCCTCATTATCATAATTAATAAGAGGCAATTGGGTTGAGAGCTGACCTTTAGCTGTAATAGTAAGTTGTCTAGTGATTGGCTCACCTGATTTCAGGTTCGATAGATCTCTCGACCACTCTTCAATGATTTCAAGCTCTTTAGAGGGAAGCCAATCAGCTGATGGATAACCGCTAGGTGGAGATGGAATTGGCAATACATCAATATTAATGCCATTTGACTGATATATTTTTTTTCCTGTGATGGATCCATTTTTTAATATTCTTGCCTCAAATCGAACTGGCGATATTTCTATTAAACCGCTTTCTTGAGGAAATAATGCGTATACTCTCTCGATCACATTGTATGTTTTCCCATCAATCACTGACTCATAGTTCCTGTCATCTCCCACAGTTTCTATGATTGTTTCTGCACCAGTAATCTCTGGCTCATAAAGCCTTGGTTGTCGAGTTTGAACATTTCTGTATATTTTTATACGAAAAATATTTTGAGCCTGCACATAGCCTTCATCTGAATCAACCTCCGCGGAAATAAAAATATCGGCTTTTCCCAAAATTGATTCAGTCTGTGGAAGTATTGATATATCTAATGGTTGACTCTTCTCAGATCCAACAATTACTGATGGAATAATAAAATCACCCGCTCTTTTTGCCGTCAACGTATAAGACCAAGTTCTGCTTCTTGATATTGCACCCTTGATTATGGTGGTATTACTTAACTGACTGCGAGAGCTTATTATGAAATCTTTTTCTAAAGCTGAAGCATCTGGCTCCTCATCGATCAAAGAATCTACAATTATCTTGAGAGTAAAACTTTCATTCAGTTCAATGTTATTTCGATCAACTGACGCGATAACATCCGCCCATGTTACGTTTAAATTAATTAAGATGAGAATGAATGATCCACTTAGGACCCTGGGAATCCATCTTAATATGCAGAAAGATCTTACTTTGATTTTCTTTACCAAGGCTGAGCTCCTTCATTAGGCCAAATCTGATTTCCATCTTGGTCAATACCCTGTCTCTGATATTGATATCGAAATTTTCGTCTAAGTAATCCGCCAGGATCATCTGGGATTCTTCTAAGCCATTGCTCCATTGCTTGTTGCTGTTCTTGTGCCATCCTGCCCTCAATGCCAGATTCATTATTATCTTCCTGCTGTGTCTCTTGATTGGAATTTTCTTGTGCCGCCCTCTCTAATTCTTTTTCAATAGCCTCTATGTCTTCTTCGTTAGATAATTTCTGATTTGGGTTTGCATCAGATTCGTCATCCGAATCTCCTGTTCTCGAGTTACCTTCATTATCAGATTGTTCTGATTCATCACCTTTCTGTTGTTGGCTTTGTTCACCCGTTGAAGCCTCCTCTGAGGATTGACTATCATCATTATTTTTTTCTGAGGATTGATTTTCGCTAAGAAGATCTTTTAATAGATTAAGATTGTAAATTGCGTCCTCTGAATTTGGTTCCTCTGCAATAACTTTTTCATAATTCTCAATAGCCTCTTCAAATTGCCCAATCTTTGCGAGTGAGTTTGCATAGTTATATAAGTGATCAATATTACTGTCGTTATTATATCCATTAGCACTTTGACGATAATTACCGGCCTTATAATGTGCGGCTGCCAGCCATTCAGAGTCTTCAAATAATTCAATGGCTTTATCATAATCTCCACTCTCCATGGCTTCTTTTGCTTGTTGGTCTTTTGTTTTCCATAAATCATTCCAATCAAGAGCATAAACTGAATTGTCTATAGGCATTATGGTTAGTAAAAATACAAATACCCAGCCCTTTCTAAATAGCAATGACCCAAAAGGAACGACAATTAAGAGTAACCACGGGCCAAATTCTTTCCATTGGTCAGTAGTAACAGAATCATCGCTCTCCCTAACTGCTGAGTATACTTCTGATAATAATGTATCAATATCTTGATCATTTGATGTAATACTTGTGTAGTTTCCACCTCCGATTGCTACTAAATCTTTCAAATCATCAACTTCTAGACGGGATATGGTAATTTGACCAGTATTATCCGTTATGAAACCACCAGTTTCTTTTGGAATTGGGGCACCATTCATTGATCCAATACCCAAAGCAGAAAGCCTGTAACCCTCATCTCGAAGCTTTTGTGCTGAGGAAAAAGAATCAGAGGTAATTCCTCCATCAGTTACAAGAATTATCTCTCCGTTAGATACGCTTGCTTGATTCAATAGTTGCAAACCTTTATCAATTGCCAGGGCAGGATAGCTTCCTCTGCTTGGCATTATACTCGTATCAATACTATTGATTAATGCAATAATTGTATCTGTATCTGAAGTCAGTGGAGTTACCGTAAAGGCATTTGCTGAATATACAATTAATGCGACTTGCGCACCTTGCCGTCTTTCTAAAATATCTAATATTTTTAACTTTGCTCTTGTTAACCGATTAGGAGTAATATCTTGAGCATTCATTGATCTTGATAGATCCAAAGCAATTACAAGAGACTGATCTGTCCTGAATGATGGTTGCTCTATTCTCTCCCAAGTCGGTCCTGCTAATGCAATTATTGATAGTACTGAAATTAATGAGATAAGCCACCACTTGTATTGATTATCAGACAACTGCCTTCTGGACATAACATAAGGTAACAGTCTCTTATCAATCAACTTCTCCCAATTTCCGATTGTTAGCATCCTTCTTTTAAAGAGAAAAATAAGAAGAATTGCTATGGGTATTAACACTATCCACCCTGCTCTGAGGAAGTGAAACTCCGTTTCAATCATGACTCTTTTCTCTCACGTATATAACTCAAACTACCATTCTCAATAACGTTCATAATCACCAAAAAAACAGAAATGATTAGAGCGACTCCGAGGGGCCAGTAGAAGAGTGATTGAATTGGCCTAAATCCTGATTCAGCTTCAGGAACTGGTTCAATATTATCTAACAATCTATATATCTCTTGTAGAGAAATTGTATCTCTAGCTCTAAAATATCTACCTCCAGTCATTTCAGCTATTTTTGTCAGTGTTTTCTCATCCAAGTCAGCAGAGGGATTGATGCGTCTTAAGCCGCCAGTAATTGATGAAACAACCATTTGGTCTGCACCTATGCCTATTGTGTAGATCTTAAGGCCTATTTCTCTTGCTAATTCAGCTGCTTTTAGAGGTTGTATCGCGCCAGCGGTATTGGCTCCATCTGTCAATAAAACAAGCACCTGATTGGAATCCCTACTCTTTTGATCATGTATTCTTTTGACGGCGAGGGTGATTGCATCACCAATTGCTGTCTTTTCACCTGCCAGCCCGATGAATGATTCCATCAGTAAAGTTCTGACTGTTTCCCTATCTAGAGTAAGAGGAACTTGAAGATAGGCTTGCTCTCCAAATAAAATAAGCCCAATTCGATCCCCTATTCTTCTGGCAATGAAATCACTGGCAACCGCTTTGGTTGCTGAAAGCCGATCTACTCTTCTTCCGGCAAGCTCAAAATCTTTTGCATCCATACTTCCAGATAAATCAACAGCAAGCATTAAATTTCGTCCTGATATTGGTATTTCAATTTCATCTCCTATAAATTCTGGTCTGGCACTTGCTAGAACGAGAAAAAACCAAGCGATTAATCCGACCCAGAGACGCCAGTTTTTGTATTGCTCAGCGGATGGCCTATTAACTAATACAGAAAATATTGAAAAATTTGGAACTATTAGGCCTGATTCTTTCGTGTTTTTTTCTGCAGGTAATAATCTCCTTACCAAGAAAGGCAATGGCAGCGCAAGCAACATCCATGGCCAAGCAAGAGTCCACATTTTAGTTACCCTCTTTTTTGATGGGCAACATAATTCTTTTTCTGACAATATCCAAAAGCTTTTCTACGTCAATATTTTCATCTGACTTACTGTCCTTATATGGCGAGGTAATTAAGTATCTTCCCTCACCTTGTGAAAAATAATTTTCATCAAGGCCTTGATCCAAGAAATCCGACCATCTGTCTCCAACTAAATGTGCAACCTCATTTCTTGGTACATATGCAAGCATTGTTCTTCTTAACAAAGTTGATAAGGTTTTTATTAATTCTTTAGTGTCAGAGCGAATGATGTTGTCATTCTGAATGCTTTTTAACCATGACAAAGCTGCTCTTCTTGCTCTATTTTCATTGTATTTATGATAGAGCTTTAAAATAACCACAAACAACAGAGTTACTGTCAAAATAATGACGAGCCACCATCCAGGTGCCATCGGCCACCAATCAATTTCAGTTGGATATCGTATATCTCTTAGTTCTATCGATTGTGGATTCATGAACTTAATTTGCCCTGTTCTTGCTCAAATTTTGCTTAAGGATATCTATAGGATCATCTGAAGTAGATACGCGTATTTGAGCGATGCCGTATAACTTAAAAAAGTTAAAAAGAGATCTTTTTTTCTCTGCAAAATTAACAGTATATTGCTCTCTTGTATATTCTGAATAAGTATCTATTGAAATATCTTTTTGGGAAGAAACCAATCTATATCTTCCTGCTGGCGGAGGAGACTCTTCAATTGGATCATTAATAACAATTGACAACATATCGCTGTATCTTGATATTCTTGCAAGATAGGACCTACTAATACGAGATAACCCATTAAAATCACTTATCACAACAACCAAGCTTCCTGGTCTTACAAATTTTCTCAACGATGTCGCCGCGCCATTGAAAGCCTTGTCAACTATAGTTGCATCTTCTGTCTCTGTAATATTCCAATCAGGATGAGTGCAGACTTTGTGTGTGTAGCGAAGAGCAGCTTGTCGACCGAGCTTAGGTTTAATCTCTTCGCAATACTTGTCGCCAAAAATTATACCTCCTAATCTATCGCCTCTATGATGTGCTGCCCATGAGATTGCTGCCGCTAAATAGCTTGCAATTACAGACTTAAAGGAGCCCCGCGTAGCAAAATGCATATTGCTTCTTAGATCTGTCACAATATAGACTGGTCTTTCTCTCTCTTCGCGAAATAATTTTGTATAAGCCTGACTGCTTCTGGCTGTGACACGCCAATCAATATTTCTGGGATCATCCCCGGGATGATATGGCCTAGATTCATCAAATTCCATGCCTCTGCCTTTGTATTGAGAAACATATGACCCCGCTTGAAGTGATCTTATTGAAGATGGATCTAGTTGTATCATTTTACCAATGCCGCTAAGTGAAATCAGTTCTTTCTGATCAACTTTTACTGGCGATGCAGCCAGGTATTTTTCTTTCTCTATCATATTTGAAATAAATTATGGAACACCAACTCCATTCAGTATGCCTTCAATAATTTTATTTGGTGTCACACCCTCAGCCTCAGCTTCAAAACTTAGAACCAATCGATGGCGCAGAACATCGTAAGTAACTTCCTGAATATCCTCTGGGCCAACATAGTCCTTGCCTTTCAGCCATGCGTATGCTCTTGACGCTCTGTCAATTCCCATACACGCCCTCGGGCTTGCGCCATACAGTACCTGTCCATCAAGTTGTGAATCAACCTTACCTGGATCACGGGTGGATGTAACAATATCTACAATGTATTGCTCAAGATCATCCGTAAGATGCAAATTTAGTATTGCTTCTCTTGCCTCCAAAATGGCGGTTTCAGACAGAATGCTTTCTGGAATAAAGGATTCATTTTTAGAGTCTCTTGCTTCATCTCTATTAAGAGATAATATTTTTCTCTCATCCTCAACCGTTGGGTAACCAATTTCAACATGCAATAAAAAACGATCCAATTGGGCCTCTGGAAGAGGATAAGTTCCTTCCTGTTCAATAGGATTTTGTGTCGCCATGACTAAAAATAATTTTGAAAGCTTATAGCTTTTGTCACCAACTGTAATCTGCCTCTCTTCCATTGCCTCAAGAAGTGCAGACTGAACCTTTGCTGGAGCTCTATTGATTTCATCAGCTAAGATAAGATTATGAAAAAGAGGGCCCTCTCTAAATTCAAATTTACCTTCTTGAGGACGATACACTTCAGTACCTGTTAGATCAGCAGGAAGAAGATCCGGCGTAAACTGTATGCGATTGAATGTTCCTTCTATGCTATCTGAGATCACCTTTATAGCTCTAGTTTTCGCAAGCCCCGGAGCTCCCTCAACCAGGAGATGACCATCACAAAGTATCGCAATTAACATGCGATTGATCAGCTCAGATTGCCCAATGATGAGACCCGAAGCATGTAATTCTAGTTCTTGAAATTTTTTTATCACTGTCATGAAGTCACTCCATCAATTATATGACATTATAATTTTGCTTATAATTTCTTTATCCTTTATTTTAAACTAAAGCTACCAGAGCGTTAACCAAGAAAGAAAGAAATAATTTAAGAAATGATAAGAAAAAAACACTCTCTAATCTGCCTCTTCTTTTTAACATTACTATATTCTTGTATATCCTTGGGCAATGATGAATTGGATATTGGATTTAAGCAAAGAAGTATTATGATTTCTTCTTCCAATCAAAGTTGCAGCCATTTTGTTGTGTGGCTAGCAGAAACAAGAAATCAGCAAATGAGAGGCCTGATGTATGTTAAGAATTTACCTCACAATACAGGCATGCTCTTTATTTATCCTGATAGTAAGATAAGGGCAATGTGGATGAAAAATACGTACATCTCGTTGGACATGATTTTTATTGATGAAAACGGAATTGTGTCATCAATAGAAAAAAATACAGAACCGCAGTCACTTAAAACAATACGTTCAGAAAAACCAATCAAATACGTACTAGAGTTAGCTGGGGGAACGACAGATCAAATTAAACTGATTGAAGGTGATCACATTTATTGGTGAGATTCTAACACTCTTGCTATTGAATCTGTGAGATACGATACATTTTCCATGGTAATACCAGCAACATTTATTCGCCCAGATTCCTCCATGTAAATACCATACTGAGATTTTAATGCCTGAACCTGTTCTGTAGTTATACCTAAAAATGAAAACATTCCGTTCGCTCTTTCAATGTGACTGAAATCATGAGAATTTTTTTTATTTTTGAGTGAACCAGCAAGTTCTTTTCTCATGTTTTTTAATCTGACCTTTACATCATCTAGTTCACTTTTCCATTTTTTTGTAAGTGATTCATTAGAGAGGATATATCCTACGCATGCAGCCCCATGATCTGGCGGGACAGAGCCCATTGTTCTGACTATTTTTAGTACGTTACTTTTCGTTTTTTTATTTGAGTCTTCATTGTTTGTGATGACAGTCAACGCTCCTACACGATCACGATACAATCCAAAATTTTTAGAGCATGAGCTGGAAATTATGAGCTCATTAAATTCTGATGCTATCAGTCTCAATGCACTCGCATCCTCATCCAGGCCATTTGCTAGGCCTTGATAAGCATTGTCAATAAATGGCAATAATTCACGACTTTTCATTACCTGAATAATTTCTTTCCATTGTTCTAGAGTTGGATCCATGCCTGTCGGATTATGGCAACATGCATGCAGTAAGACTGCATCGCCCTTCGGAACAGTCTCTAGACACGCAATCATTCTGTCGAAAAGAAGTGTGTTAGTTTCTAAATCATAATAAGGGTATTCTCTGTAGTTTATATTAGTGCTTTCTAATACAGGAATATGATTACTCCATGTAGGATTGCTCACCCAAATATTGATATTTTTTGATGTTTCTTTTAATAATTCAGAAGCCACTCGAAGTGAGGTTGTCCCTCCAGCAGTCTGTATGGTAAAGATTCTATCTTCAGCTATTTTAATATCGCCAAGTATTAATTTTTGTATATTTTTATTGTAAGTCGCATCTCCAGCAAGGCCGATATATGCTTTGGATTTTTGTGTGGATAAAATATGTGACTCTGCTGACTTAACAACCGACATGATTGGCGTTTCTCCAAAACTGTCTCGGTATACACCCACACCGAGATCAATCTTATTTGAACGAATATCTTCGTTATATTCAGAAATTATTTTTAAAATCGGATCTGGTGGGATTACGGATAATTTATCAAACAAGCTCATGTTCTTTTATCTGATACAAGGAAATAAATTGAAATATTATTATAGATATTTTTTAAAATTTAATAAACACCATGTAAAAAATTATAAGGCTGAAGCTATATGTTTTTTTTGTCACATGGATATTTTTGCCCAACCAGCCGATGAAAAATAATAGCAAATATTATGATAAAACCTGCACCTATTGCGACAGGCATTAGCACAAAAAAAAGATCCTCGCCTCCCATTATTGCA
>CABYDR010000022.1 GCA_902517795.1 uncultured Woeseiaceae bacterium
AAGCCAAAAAAGAATTGGCTGGTTACAAAGCACCTAAGCAAATTATATTTGTTGATGCCAGCACGAAGTCTGGTATTAACTTTTGGAATGCCATGTATATTCCTATTGTGGTTGCAATGGCAGCAAAACAAAATGTGCTTGCCGCCATTTCGGGAGGTTGGATGGCCCTGACCGCTGGAGTGTTAGTGGTTGTTCTGAGTTTTATTGCAGTACCAGTGTTACATAAATTATCAAAATCCAAAGAACACTGATGGCTGACATATTTAACAATACTCTAATCTCAAATTCTATAATTACAGCTTTCTTATTTATTGGTGTTGTAACCTATTTTTCTTATTGGATTTCAAAAAATCTCACCGGCGGTTTAATACATGGCTCCGCAATAGCTATCGTTTTGGGCTTGGTATTAGCATATATCGGAGGACTTCTGGAAGGAGGAACAAAAGGCTTAGCTGACATACCAATATTTGCTGGAGTAGGAATTCTGGGTGGCGCAATGTTCAGAGATTTTGCCATCGTAGCGACGGCATTTGGAGTGGATATAAGAAATCTAAAAGAGGCTGGATTTATTGGTTCGGTATCCATTGTTTTTGGGGTTGTATTCTCCTTTTTAATTGGGGCTTTGGTCGCCTTAAGTTTTGGTTATACTGACGCAATATCAATCACAACCATCGGCGCTGGAGCAGCGACTTATATTGTTGGTCCTGTTACAGGAACTGCGTTGTCAGCAACTACAGAGGTAATCGCTCTGAGCGTTGCTGTCGGACTTATAAAATCGATACTGGTAATGATAATGACACCATTCATCGCTCCAATTATAAAATTAGATAACCCATACTCAGCCATGATTTTTGGCGGGTTGATGGGAACTACAAGTGGAGTGGCGGGCGGATTAGCCGCAACAAATCCAAAGCTTGTCCCATACGGCGCAATGACAGCAACTTTTTATACAGGCGTGGGCTGCCTCCTTGCTCCTTCAGTTTTGTTTTTGCTGGTTGATTTTTTTATTTAAATTATTCATAAACTATTTTAATGAAGAAACGATTTAGATTAACAAGAAGGGATACCATAAAATCACTGGCATCAATCGGTTTGCTACCCTCGTTAGCTACCCTACAGGAAAATATAAAAATGAAAGATATAACCGAAATGTCTGCCTCTGTTTTGTCTGCATTAATAAGAGATAGAGTCTTAAGCTGTGAGGAGGTAATGCAGGAATACCTCTCTAAAATAAACAAATATAATCCTACATATAATGCGATTGTAAGTCTTGTTGATAAGAACATCTTGATTGATCAGGCAAAAAATGCGGATTTAGAATTAGAAAAAGGCATATACAGAGGCTGGATGCACGGAATGCCACACGCAGTCAAAGATTTGGCATACGCTAAGGACTTATATACGAGCGAGGGGTCTCCGATACTTGCTGGTTCAATGTCAACAAAAGATGACTTGTTTGTTTCAAGAATCAGAAATGCAGGAGCAATTTTCATTGGCAAGACAAATACACCGGAATTCGGACTTGGATCACAGACTTATAATGAGGTTTTCGGCGCAACAAAAAATGCCTATGATTCATCTAAAACAGCTGGCGGAAGTAGTGGTGGGGCTGCTGTAGGACTTGCAACTCAAATGCTTCCAGTTGCTGATGGAAGCGATATGATGGGCTCTTTAAGAAATCCAGCGGCGTACAATAATGTTATTGGTTTTAGACCCAGTCAAGGTCGCGTTCCAGTTTACTATGCATACTACCCAAACACAGATACCTTTTATCAACAGCTTTCAACAGAAGGAGCGATGGGGCGAAATGTAGAAGATACCATGAGATTATTAAGCACGATAGCTGGTCCTGACGACAGAGTGCCACTGAGTCTTAAAGACAAGATGCCTTCTTATGAAAGTTTAAAGGCAGTAAAATTAAGCAATTTAAAAATTGGTTGGCTTGGCGATTATGACGGATACCTCCCTCTTGAAAGTGGAGTGCTTGAATTATGCGAGAAAGCAATAAATTCACTCGAGATTCATGGTACAAGGATTGAGCCTTGCCATCCTAATTTTGATATGTCGTTGCTTTGGGAGACATGGTTGGTATTGAGGCACTGGTCAAACTTATGGGGAAAATCCTACCTTGAAGACCCTGAGATGAAAGCATTACTTAAACCAGAATTAGTTTGGGAGATAGAAGGCGCCTTAAGAGTGACTGCACCACAACTCAGTGATGCAGGTGTACAAAGAATTAGATGGTATCAATCATTGATGAAGTTATTTAAAGATTATGATTTTTTGGCACTTCCATCAGCACAGGTATTCCCATTTCCAGTAGAGATTAATTGGCCAAAATCCATCAATAATGTACCTATGGATACATATCATCGATGGATGGAAATCGTAATTGGTGGAACATTATCCGGTCTCCCGGTTATCAATTTGCCCGCAGGTTTTGATAACAAAGGCAGGCCAATGGGCATTCAGTTTATTGGCAAGATGGGGAGAGATGCAGAATTAATAGAATTTGCAATGTCTTATGAGGCAGCAACAAATTTCCTCGATATAAGGCCAAAACTGGTCACAATGACCTGACTTCAATAGGCTGCGACGCCTCCATCTTCAGCTCTAGAGTCTGCAGCACCCGATATAACACCAGTTTCAGGATCACGGTATACACCCATCGCACTTCCGATTGAATTTCTTATTCTAATTTTATGACCTAAGGACTCATACATTTTTCTCGTATCCGGTGAAATTCCTATTTTTTCAAATGAAGTCACATCGGGTAACCATTGGTGATGAATTCGGGGAGCTTCGATTGATTCGGCGATGGTCATTCCATGATCAACTACATTTAAAATTGTTTGCATCGTGGTGTTAATAATCGTCTTTCCACCTGGTGTACCTGTGGCAAAGAGTGGGATACCGTTTTTAGCTACAATAGTTGGCGTCATGCTTGAAAGCATTCTTTGCTCTGGTCGAATCTGATTCGGGGTAGTCCCAATTCGTCCAGAGGCATTCGTCAGTCCGGGTATAGCATTAAAATCACCCATCTCGTTGTTGAGGAGGAAGCCGGCCCCGCCTACTACAATGTGTGACCCATATCCAAATTCAAGAGTGTAGGTTAGTGAAACCATATTCCCTTTTTTGTCGACCACTGAAAAGTGAGTTGTTTCTTCGCTTTCGTAAGCTTGTGCAAATAATGCAGGATCACTCTCAGACTTCATTTCTGTGTTTATGCTTCCTCTTAAATCTGCAGCATGTTCTTTTGACAACAATTTTTCTATTGGCATGTCTTCATTGAAATCAGGGTCACCAAGGTAATTTGCTCGGTCTGCATATGCCCTTCTCATTGACTCAGTTAATAGGTGCAGATATTGAGCTGAGTTATGACCTATTTGATTAAGATCGTAACCTTCTAGGATATTAAGCATTTCAGATAAGATAATACCACCTGAGCTTGGAGGAGGCATACTAACGATAGTATGCCCTCTGTAATCATTTACAATGGGCGTTCTCTCAACAGCATTGTATTTTTCTAGATCTTCCAGTGTTATTAAACCACCATTCTGCTTCATGTAATCAGCAATTAATTTCGCTGTTTCACCTTTATAAAATCCGTCCTTTCCTTTATCCTGAATTCGCTCTAAAGTTTTTGCTAAGTCTTCCTGTTTCCAGATATCACCTGGCATATACTCAGCACCACCTTCATCAAGCAAATTGGAAGTCTTTTTATAGAATTTTTCTACAGAACTAGGATACTCGCCAAACCATGCTTTTCTTCTATCGCTATTGAAATCATCGTGCAGTTTCCAGGTAATTGGAATTCCATTTCTAGCCAACAGTACAGATGGCACAACCAGATCCGACCAATCCATTGTTCCGAGTCTCTCGTGAGCTAGAGCAAGACCAGCAACCGTTCCAGGAACACCGACCGCCCTAATACTAAAATGATTCTCTGGCCCAATTGAATTATTAATTACTTTTCCCTCTTCATCCAAGTACATGTCTTTGCTTGAAGAGAGAGGGGCTTTTTCACGAAAATCAAATGCGGTTATTTCTCCATCAACCCCGTGATATACCAAGAAGCCACCTCCTCCAATATTTCCAGCCGTAGGATGCGTTACGGCCATTGCAAATGCAGTTGCTACCGCTGCATCAACAGCATTTCCTCCTTTTTTTAGTACTTCTACTCCAACCTGTGAGGCTGTATAAGATGAAGAGGCAACAGCACCATTGTGCCCTCTAACAGCGACTCTTCCATCAGAGTGAACTGTTGTTGAAAATAGAAATAAGAAAATACTGATTATGTTGATAGAAATTTTTGTTTTCATGATTTGCAATTTTAAACCCTCAATATGATTGTGATTATTTGTTTGAATCAATCCTCAATAATTTTATAATGACTCATAGTAAAAGTTTTGTATCAGAACGCCAAGTCATTAACTTTTTTAATTCAAGGTATAATATACTAAATAAAAAATAATTTAAGGAAACACACATGAGAACTATTTTTACAATAACAATGATGTTTTTTGGTCTATCTGCGATGGCCTGCAAAAGCTCATTGTTAGATCATAATTTCAGAAAATTGGCTTCATCAGAAGAAGTAAATCTTTGCGATGCTTATTCTGGCAAAGTGTTACTAATTGTAAATACAGCATCTAAGTGTGGTTTCACATATCAATATG
The DNA here is from genome assembly GCA_902517795.1 of uncultured Woeseiaceae bacterium. GTDB lineage: Bacteria > Pseudomonadota > Gammaproteobacteria > Steroidobacterales > Woeseiaceae > SP4260. Next base: position 4,680 of record CABYDR010000022.1, read on the forward strand.
AAGGATTAGAAAAACTTCACGATGAATACAGCGATGAAGGTTTAATGGTTCTTGGATTTCCATCAAACGATTTTCTGGGACAGGAACCTGGGACAGAGGATGAAATTCAAGATTTTTGTCGCTTAACATACGGAGTTGAATTTCCCATGTTTGAGAAAATTACGGTGAAAGAAGGAATCGCCCATCCTTTCTATAACGATCTCGCAAATTCTGCTGGAACGCATCCTAAATGGAATTTTCATAAATATCTTATCGGCAAAGACGGTGAACTGATTACCGATTTTAGTACTCGTACCAAGCCATATGACGAGAAAGTAATCACCGCCATTAACAAAGCATTGTCTGAAGAAAACAGCTAAGTGTGTTAAAAGTTGGATGAATTAGGTATTTTATCCCTCTTTCCGGTATTCGTTACCTTATGTGTGTCATTAATACTTAGGAATGTACTCTTAGGGCTATTCTCTGGTGTAATCACTGGCACACTAATTCTTCATTCCTATTCTTTCATTACATTTCTTCCTCTTTTAATAAAGGAATACATAGTTCCAGAGATAGCTGATACCTATAATGCCAGCGTACTTGTGTTACTAGTGTTTATAGGTGGATTCGTCAGACTTATAAAATACTCGGGTGGTGGAATGGCATTTGCTGCATCAACAGTAAAATATATCTCAAATAAAACTTCCGCACAGATAAGTGCATGGTTTGGAGGGATAGTAATTTTTTTCTCTGATCTTGGCACGCCTTTAATAGTTGGTCCGGTGTTCCAGTCACTTTTCGATAGATTCGGAATATCTAGGCAAAAACTTGCTTTTATTATCGATTCAACATCCTCACCAATTGCAATCTTGATTCCATTTATTGGTTGGGGTGTATTTTCAATGAGCATCATTAAATCGAGTTTTGAAACCAATAATATATCAATTAACGAATGGAATGCCTTTACTTCAGCGATTGTATTTCAATTGTATACATGGCTCGCTATCTCTGTTGTTCCGGTCTTGTCGTTGCTTGGATTTGATTTTGGAAAAATGGCAGAGGCTGAGGAGGCTGCAGTATCCAGAAATAAGGCATCTACAAAAGTCCACAGAAATGCGATGGCAATTTTTGTTTGGTTGCCGCTTATAGTTCTTGCGCTGACACTATTCTTTGGTTTGAATTTTTATGGCTTTCCATTTAAACAGGTTGCTGGATCTGATTTCAGGGCGGCACTTTCCAGTGCTTATCTTTTAGCGGCCATAACTCTATGTGGCCTGATGTTTTATTTCACTAACAAAAAAATTGCTAATTTGTTTTCTGAGTATGTAAAAGGAATGTCTGGGATGCTACCCATTATGGCAACTTTAGTGCTCGCTTGGGCACTAGGAACTGTCAGTGATGAGCTTGGGACAGGTGTGTATGTGGGTGAGCTGGCAAAAGATTTTTTAAACCCAGTTCTTCTTCCGTTATTAACTTTCATAGTTGCCGCAATATTGTCATTTGCGATTGGCTCATCATGGGGGACCATAATAATAATGATGCCATTAGCCATACCTTCAGCGATATCAACAGGAAATGAATTTCCATTAATAATTGGCGCAGTATTATCCGGAGCATTATTTGGTGATCATTCGTCCCCTATATCTGAAACTACAATACTGTCATCTACTGGGGCTGGCATAGATCCTCTATCACATTTCAGTACACAACTTCCGTATGCGCTTTCAAATGGAGTAATCGCAGCAGCAGGATTTTTGATAGCCGCTATCTTCTATTCTAGCTGGGTTGTATTTTATTTGATTCTTTTTCAAGTATCAGCATTAATGTTATTGAAATATTTTAAATATTCTTAACGTATTTATATCTATAAACTGAGGTATAATTGAATTAAACATCTACGCTATGGAGTGATAATGGATAGAAGATCATTTTTTGAAATTTTTGGAACTGCGGCAATTGCTATGGGGCTATCTAAGTCAAGTAATGCAGCAATCACCAGAGATGTTGAAAAAACATTAGAAAATATGGGATTGAAATTGCCAGAAGCCTCCAGACCTGTGGCCGTATATGTACCTTATAGAATTTCTGGTAATCAAGTATTTATTGCAGGACAAATTCCTCCAAATGACATAGAAACACCCACATATGGAAAATTGGGCAGAGATCTCACTTTGGATGAGGGTTACATTGCCGCCAAACATGTTGGATTAAGAATCCTATCTCAGCTCAAAGCCGCTTGTGATGGGGATCTTGATCGAGTCATTAAATGTCTACAAATTAGAGGTTTTGTTAATTGTACAGATGATTTTACTCAACAGTCCGGCGTAATTAATGGTGTGTCAGAACTGTTTCGCGATATATTTGGAGAAGATGGAATGGGAGCAAGGGCAGCACTTGGTTCCAACTCTTTGCCATTGAATGCTTCAGTTGAAGTTGAATCAATTTTTGAAATTAAAGTATAAAAAATAAGGAAAAAAAATGAAGAAAATAACATTAACTTTCATCTTACTAATTACAATGGGCCATTCTTATGGTCATGAAGATAAATTCTTGGTTGAGGAACTAGCAAGTTTTGATCAACCGTGGTCAATGGCATTTCTTCCAGATGGCAATTTTTTAGTAACAGAGAAACCAGGAAAAATGTTTTTGATGAATCAAGCTGGAGAAACACTTTATGAAATCACTGGAGTGCCAGAAGTTGCTTACGGAGGTCAAGGTGGACTTGGTGACGTAGCCATTCATCCAGATTTTAATGAAAATAAAACTGTTTATGTGAGTTTTGCCGAGGAAGGCGAAAATGATACGCGAGGCGCTGTTGTTATCAAGGCAACACTAAATCTCTCTGAGGAAGGAGGCGCACTTACTAACTTGGAATACATTTGGAGACAAGTTCCAAAAGTTACAGGCAGAGGTCATTATGCTCATCGAATGGCGTTTTCTGAAGACGGTTATTTATTTATTTCGTCAGGAGATCGCCAGAAGTTTGATCCTGCTCAAGATATGACATCCAGTATGGGAAAAATAATTCGATTGAATGATGATGGCAGTATACCAGCGGATAATCCTTTTTATAATGATGGCGGTGTTGCTGCAGAGGTTTGGTCACTTGGTCATCGAAACCCACTTGGTATAGATTTTGATGCAGATGGTAAACTTTGGAATATCGAGATGGGACCGAGAGGGGGTGATGAGCTCAATTTGGTTCTTAAAGGCGAAGATTACGGCTACCCAACTGTATCAAATGGCATACATTATAATGGCAGCAACATTCCTAATCATGATACACGACCCGAATTTGAGGAGCCAAAAGAGTGGTGGGGTGATGGATATTCCATCCCAGTAATTTCTCCAAGTTCCTTTGTTATCTATCAGGGTGATTTGTTTGATGACTGGCAAGGGAACGGCTTTATTTCTGGCTTATCATCAGAATCTTTAATCAGGGTTCAATTTGATGGCGATTCGGCAAAAGAAATTGAAAGATTTGATATGGGCAGAAGAATTCGTTCAGTAGAAGAAGGGCCTGATGGTGCGTTATGGTTGCTGGAAGATTATCCTCGAAGGCAGGATACATCGAAGGGGAGGCTTTTAAGGCTAACCCCACACAGTCATTAAGCCACCTGTTGGGATAGTTTTTTCGAAAAAATAAAAATGAGAGAGCCCAGAGATGCATCTTTAATTGATTCGCTGATACCGATTGTTTCTCTGGTATCAATGTTGTCAGTATCAGTTTACCTTTTTGAGTCTGACTCATCTTATGGGCCAAATCAGATAGCTCTCATTCTCTCTGCTGGGATAGCCTCAATTGTAGCCATTAAAAATGGATATCTTTGGAACGATATTCTTGATGCAATTGTTCAGAGCATTGGCACAGCAATGGGAGCTCTTTTGATTTTTCTTTGTGTAGGCGCTCTCATTGGATCCTGGTTACTGTCAGGAACAGTGCCTACATTGATATACTATGGATTGGAGTTGCTCAATCCAACTATCTTTTATCCAGCCGCATGTGTAATTTGTGCAATTGCAGCGCTCGCCACTGGCAGTTCTTGGACAGTAGCTGGAACACTGGGTGTCGCTCTTATTGCTGTATCAATTGGTTTAAATTTATCACCTGAAATTGCTGCTGGTGCAATCATTTCCGGTGCCTATTTCGGTGATAAAATGTCACCTCTTTCCGATACAACAAATTTAGCCCCTGCAGTTACTGGAACTGATCTATTTACTCATATCAGGCACATGGTATGGACGACTGCGCCATCATTCGTTATGGCATTAATTATATTCATGTTCGTAGGTCTGGGCGTCTCGAATGAAGCCGAGGATGCAACAATCAAGCTATTTAATCAAACACTTCACGGGGCATTTAATATTACACCAATCACCCTTGTTCCACTTGTGCTTGTGTTTTATATGGCAATAAAAAAAGTTCCAGCACTACCGACAATATTGACCGGTGCATTATCAGGTGCCTTAGTGGCATTTTTTTTTCAAACTGAGGTAGTTCTTGTCTTTTCAAACTCTGACGAGTTGCCATTCATCTTATCAATGATAAAAGGAATATGGATAGCACTTGCCTCTGGCTATGTTTCTGCAACAGGAGTTGCTGAAATAGACAGCCTTTTATCAAGAGGCGGCATGGAATCGATGCTAAATACTATGTGGCTGGTAATAAGTGCGATGTCATTTGGTGCAGTTTTAGAGTACTCAGGCATGCTCCAAAGAATTATTTCTTCAACATTGAAAGCAGCCAAGACCACAGGTTCATTAATATCAAGAATTATACTTAGTTGTATTAGTATAAATATCGTCTGTGCGGATCAATACATTTCTATTGTTCTCGCAGGTAAAATGTTTAAGGCTGAGTTTGCTAACCGTGATTTAGATCCGAAGAATTTATCCAGAGTAATTGAGGATTCAGGTACGCTTACATCACCTCTTGTTCCATGGAATACCTGTGGAGCATATATGAGCGCTACTCTTGGAGTAGCTACGTTTGCTTATCTTCCATTCGCTTTCTTTAATTTAATCAATCCGATTGTTTCCATGATTTATGGTTATACTGGATTCACAATCGAAGATGCAAGATCACAAAAAAATTTGAAAAACCCAGTGTAATTTTCGTAATTACGACAAACACATATCCCTGATTAAATTTCAAACAATGATCATATGATAAAAAATATACAGCTAAGCATTCTATTCATTTTTTACTCGATTTCGACTTGCTATGCAGGTGGAGGAGTTTTGCTTTCAGAGGACAGTTGTATCATCACAATAGGTTTTTACACCGCACATTTTACAGCTTATCAACCGAAAACATCTGGCGATAAGCAATTTTGTGAGGATCTTGACGACGCGTCAGAAACAGTTTTCGTTTTGGATTATCTTCACAAGAGCCTCAGTGAAGTTGCTGTTGATTTTCGTGTTATTCGAAACGTTACCGATAAAGGCGAGTATGTTCAAATTGAAGACATAAAACTGATTGAGGATATTGATCGTCACACAGTTTTCTATCAACCACCTATTATTAAGGAAAATGCTTCATATATGGTCACTCATGTATTCAATGAGCCTGGTAATTACGTTGGTATAGTAACGGCGGGACACCCTTCCAAGCCTACAATATATTCTTCAGTTTTTCCTTTTGCTGTCGGTTCTGCAAATATTCCATGGGCAATCATTTCTTTTTTATTTTTGTCATTGGTGTTTGGTTCGTATGTTTACTTTGGAATTAGAACAAAATAATTACCATATTATTTGTTTAATGTAACTGCGAGTTCTCAATTAAGAGCATCAAATTATTGAAAATAGTTATAAAGACCTCACATATAATGTTGTATTCAGCTTAGATTGAATCGAAAATCAACTATGAAAAAAAACAATATTATTCTTCTTTTATCAATAATTGGGATATTAATATCCTTTCCATCTCAGTGGTATCCTCTATCGTTAAAAATTTCTTTGACTTCACTTTTTGGCGCCAACGATTATGTGCCTCTTCCAGGATCTGAGCCACAAGAATCCACAAATACCAATGAAGCAGTTTGTCCAGAAGACTTGAGTGGCTGGGGAAATAAACAAACAATTGAAGGTATAGAGATCAATGAATCTAGGACATGCGTCAGTGATAACCCATTCTTGGTTGCAGCCTCAGTATTGGGAACAAACAACATCAGTAACGAGACACTCTCAAAGAGTGGGCTGTCCTCTGATGCGATAGAAAAAGGTCGAGACTTGGATGGCGATGGCGATCCAGATGAAATTCATATAAAGCTCGAAATCGCAGAGTTAAATGGAAGCTCACCTATTTCAGACAAACCAGTTACAACATATGATATTGCTCCTGGTATTCAACCAGGCTTATGGGTATTTGCTCCTAAATTGGCCGGCATGGCTGTTGAAAATTTTGAAACACAAGTCGCTAGAACATCACTAAAAATTCCGTCACCCGCTCTTCGAGTCGAACAAGGGGATATCGTAGAAATAACAATCCAGAACACACATTATATGCCACACACATTGCACCTCCATGGAGCAGATCATGGTTTTTTGGATGAAAATGGGGAGGGAAATGATGGTGTTCCGATAGCCAGTGAGATGCCAATACTTCCAGGTGAATCAAGAACCTATAATCTAAAACCAAGAAAAGCAGGAACAATGTTTTATCATTGCCATGTTCAACCCCATGTTCATGTTCAAATGGGTCTTCAGGGTTTATTCATTGTTGAAGAAAATAAACCGAACAATTATTTGCAGACCATGAATGTAGGCGCTGGAAAAGTTAGGGTTCCATCACAAACATCAAAACAGTCTTACGACAGTGAGTACGATATTCATTATATGGATATCGATAAGGAACTAAGCTCAAGAATTCAAGAATCGAATGACCCAAGAATTGTAACCAAATCGATGCATCGAGACTATGATATAACAGATGCAAATGTAGATTATTTCACACTGAATGGACGGTCTTTTCCCTATACATTTAGGGAGTCTCTCATCGCTGCTGAATCTGGAAAGAAAGCAAAATTGAGATTAGTCAATGGAGGCAGTAAAGGAATCTCTTTTCATACTCATGGTCATAAATTTAAAATCATTGAGCGAGATGGAGTGCCTCTAAATGAAACTCAAGGTACACCTCAGGACGTCCTTTGGGTTCCAACATCCCAGAGATATGATATTGAATTAAATTTCACAAATGATGGGACAAACTCATATGGTCCAGGCATATGGCTGTTCCATGATCATCAAAATAAAGGAGTCACGACTGATGGAATCGGGCCCGGCGGTAATATTAGTGCCATAGTATATGATGAATTTCTTGATGATGATGGTTGGCCTATTTCAAAAGGAATGAATTTAAACCAATATTTCAGTTCAGACTACTATGATAAAGAAATACCAATATGGGGTGATATTGCTCCAGAAGTATCCTCAAATCCAAAAGACGACATAAAGTTAATATTTAGATTGATTTTATTGGCAATGTTCTTTGGTATATTCTTCTCATGCATACTGAAGCTGATAACAAAAGGTCGAAAAAAATGAGTTATTTAAAGATTTTCATCTTAACAATCTTTTTATTGTCATCCTTCTCAGCTAGGGCACAGATGAATCATCATCATGATATGTCTGATAATAATGGTGGGTTTGTTATGAATGAGAATATAGATAGATTACCAAATGGTTGTGAAGCGATCAGGAGTGAAAAATCAATAACAGTCTATGCTAGTAAAAAATATGCGACAGGAGTTCCCGGAATTGTTTATGGTATGAGTGACTATGAATGGAATGTTGAGCCTTGCAGTAAAATAACTGTTACTTTTATCAATGAAGACAATGTTAGACATATGTGGATGATTCATGAGCTCCCCAAGTACCTTTATCCTGCGGGCATGTTCCACATCGAAGCTTTAGGTGGAAAGAGTCAAACAGGAACATTTATCACTCCGAGCGAAGATAAAAATTATCTCGTGCATTGCGACATGTCTCAGCATATGGAGATGGGTATGCGGGGTCAAATAATCGTGGGCAAGGGAAGTGGTGATCTATGGTCAGTTACTGGTATAACAGATCATTTGTATCGCGCATCGTATTTACCACAATACATCATATTTTTCTGTGTATTGGCTTCTATTTTCGGTTTTATCTTAAATGCAAAGCTTGTTAAGAAAGAACGAAAAGGTTAGATTTAGTAAAGGATAATTTAATAAAAAAATTGTTATGCAAATAGAAAGCAGGAATATAAGGATACTTTTAAGTCTCACCGCCTCATTCATAATAATTTATTCCCTTCAAGCTGCGGCACAATTACTGATTCCATTTTTACTCGCTATTTTCATAGCCCTCATAACACTTAAACCAATGTTCTGGTTACAAGAGAGAAATGTACCTGGTGTCTTAGCCGCATTTTTAATAGTCATATCGATTATGCTGTTGCTATTATCCATTGGAAGTATTGTTGGCTCCTCAATTGTTGATTTTACAAATGCACTGCCTTCATATCAGGCTAGGTTAGACATCATTATTGATCAGTTGGTATTAACTTATTCAGGTTTTTTACCTCTCTTAGAATCAGATTTTTCTCTAAGTGAGGTGATTGATGCAGGATGGGCAATGGGTCTGGCTGCGTCGATATTGAATGCCCTTCGAGATGTTTTAACAAATACTCTTCTAATAATGTTTACGATGATTTTCATTTTGTTGGAAGCTTCAACATTCGAAATAAAATTGACAGCTGCATTTAACAGAAAAAGTGACTCTTTCATTCGCCAAAGAGCGTACATTTCTAATCTTGGGAGATATCTAGGCATCAAGACTGTTGTGAGCATTATAACTGGACTAACCGTTGCAATTGCAACATCTTGGATTGGGCTAGATTTTCCTTTTTTATGGGGTATGTTCGCGTTTCTGTTGAATTATGTTCCAACTATTGGATCCATTATAGCTGCAGTTCCGGCTGTTTTGATGGCGTTAGTCCAACTTGGGGTAGGTGATGCTGTAACTACTGCTATTGCCTTTTTTTTAATTAATATTATTTTTGGAAGTTTCATTGAACCCAAGTTGCTCGGGCATGGTGTGGGACTGTCACCTCTGGTGGTTTTTATTGGCTTATTTTTTTGGGGATGGATTTTTGGGCCAGTAGGAATGATACTTTCAGTGCCATTGACAATGGCCTTAAAGATGGCCCTTGAAAGTGATAAAGAAACAAAATGGCTAGCTATCTTAATCGGCTCAGAGACAGATGCCTTACATAAAATAAAATCAAATTGATGTAAAAACTAGCTTAAGAGTTTTCTAGATTTATTTATTGCTCTAACTACTCTGTCGGCATGATCAATTGTATTGTATATGTGAGGTGATAATCTTAATCCACCTGTTCCAGCCAGAATAACACCTGCATCATTAAGTATATTTTGTAGGATTTTCTTTCTATTCTCCTGTGCTGCTTTAAGAATTATTACATTGCTTCTAAAATCATGATGATTGGAGGAAACAAAATCAATATCGATATCCATAAGGCTTTCTCTTATGTATTCGGAAATTTTATATGCATTCTTTTGAATTTTTTTAGGTGTGATTTCGTTATGAAATTTAACAGTCTCTGCCAAAGAGGCGAGAGCAGCATCGTGTCTTTGTCCATATGCTTCAAACTTTTTTGCTCCAGCAGCGGATGTTTTTCTTTTGCTGCCCCAACCAATACTAACAATACTGGGCCAGATATTTTCAACAGCTGATTCTTTTACAAAGAGAAGGCCGGTTTCTCTTGGCCCCATATACCACTTATGAGAGCTTCCACTGAAGCTATCGCATTTCATTGCGGTCAAATCAACATCCTCAACGCCCCATGTCTGCGCTCCATCTACATGAATGTGAATACCATTATATTTTTCTTTTATTGATTGACATATCTCGGTTGCTGGCAACTTGAATCCAGTGATATTAGAGATATGCGTGAAAGAGATAACTCTGGTCTTCTTTGTGATTTGATTTTCTATGATATTAATAATGTTGTCGTAGTTATCAGTAGATAATGGGATATCAAAATAATTAACCTTGCATTTACTTCGGTCAGCTCTGACGGCCCAAGAGACATCATTAGATGGATGATTTTGATCCCAAAGCAATATTTCGTCATCAATTTTAAGCGATAAACCTTGAGCGATGATATTGTTTGATTCAGATGTATTTCGAGTAATTGCTATTTCTTCTTTTTTGACATGAAGCTGTTTTGCTATACCTGCACGAGCCTCCTCTTTCATCGAGCCAATTCTCAACCTATTCATTCCGCTCATATCAATGTCAAGATCCTCATTAAAATCTGCAATTGTTTTGCTGATTGATATCGGCATTGGGCAGAGATTTGCTGCATTCATTGGAACTTTGTTGTCTGAAAAACCAAAGGCTCTCTCAGGGCTGTAACTTACAAAATCTGCTACGGCTTTTTTATAACCTGTCACAGATAAGGCGATTGGTGATAGGCTCAGTCCTTTAATAAAATTTCTTCTTTTTATTGACACAGAAAATTCCTTTGTTTTTTATAATAATAAGACTACACAATCACCTGAGCATTGTGAAGGCCACTCTCATTTTGATAGATTCATTATATGAGTTAGACTTGAATTAGAATAAATGAAAATTCTAGATAACAAATTAATAATTGGGTGATATCAAAAATGCTTAAAAAATTCACTCTCCTACTATGCATATTTTCAGCTTCTGGGTGTGAGAGCGACAATGTTCAATCTGATGCCGACATCGTCCTGATTAATGGTCGTGTTTATACAATGCAATGGGAAAAATCAGATTCTGATGGAAATATATCAGATCAAGCACCATATGAAAATTCATGGTTTCCAGATGCCACTGCAGTAGTTATTTCAGGCAATAAGATAACTTTTGTTGGAAGCTCTTCGGATGCCATCAGCAAAAAAAATGATGAATCTCAGATTATAGATCTTGCAGGAGCAGTTGTTGTTCCGGGATTGGTCGATTCACATACTCATGTCTTTGGTGTGGGCGCGGCAATTGAAAGAGTTGATCTTGTTGGGGTGGACACAGAGGAGGAAATGCTTGAGAGAGTGTTGTCAAGTGCTACGGTGACCCCCAAAGGTGACTGGATAATAGGACGTGGATGGGACGAAGGTGTCTGGGCAAATAGATATCCTGATAAATCACTTCTTTCTAAATTAATTCCAGATCACCCAGTATTTCTATCGAGCCTGCATGGTTTTGCAGGTCTGGCAAATCAAAAAGCCCTAGATGCTGTAGGTATTAATGCTGAAACCGAAGTTCCCGTTGGGGGAGAAATGCATCTAGATGAGAACGGCGAGCCTAATGGATTGTTCTTGAATCGAGCTGTAACACTTATTCGTTCAGCCATTCCTTCGCCAAGCAAAGAGGCGTTGATGCAGCGAGCATTAAAGGGTCTTAACCAGATGGCGAGCGACGGATATGTCGCAATACATGATGCTGGCCTAGATACAGAGATGATGGAAGCACTAGAGCAACTGGAGGAAAACAAATTATTGCCAATTCGAGTATACGCAATGCTTTCACTCAGAGATGAGCCTTTGATGCATAGATGGATAGAAAAAGGACCGGATCTTGATTCAGAGAGCATGTTGGTTACAAAATCTGTAAAAGCATATTACGATGGTTCTCTTGGCTCAAGAGGAGCAAGACTACTATATGATTACAGTGATCATCCTGGCCATCGAGGAATAAGTGGAGAGGGGTATGGCTTCAACCAGGGACTTATGGCCGATGCTATGAAAAAAGGTTTTCAAATCGCAGTTCATGCAATCGGTGATGCAGGTAATCGTGAAGTACTAAATATTTTTGAGAAAGTTTTTAATGAAGCGCCATACACAAAAAGAAACAGGCATCGAATCGAGCATGCACAGGTCATTCATCCTGATGATATCCCAAGATTGGGTGAGCTTGGCATAATTGCTTCAATGGAGCCACCGCATGCTGTAGAGGATAAAAAATGGGCAGAAGACCGATTGGGATCAGAGCGAATAAAGGGTGCTTATGCATGGCGCACGTTACTTAAGAACGATACTAAATTAACGTTTAATTCCGACAATCCGGGATCAGATCATGATATCTTTTACGGCCTTCATTCGGCTATTACCAGGCAAGACAAAAATTCAGAACCCGAGGGTGGTTGGTATAAAGAAGAGTCTGTCAATATAGATGAAGCAATAAGAGCTTATTCATCATGGTCTGCATATGCTAATTTTACTGAAGATTTGACGGGCATTATCGAGAGAGGACGATGGGCAGACCTTACAATAATGAATCTTGATCCTTTTGTTTTGTCAGAGGACAGTCCTGTTGATATCCTTGATGGTGAAATTTTAATGACCATTGTAGACGGAGAGATCGTTTACGAGAAATGAACAAATTTGTGAGAAAATAATGAATAAGTTAATCACTCTATTAGCAATGTTATCAATTCCAATTTCTATAATTTCTTGTACTGGTTCTGATGAAAATCAAATAAAAGATCAGAACATAAGTTCTTATGAAAAAGAATCAACAGGCACACGTAGGTTAGAATGGGATGATGTTAATGATATTGGTTGGATAAAGATTATGCTTGAGCAGGCTAACCTTTTAGAAGCTGGTGTTGAAGTTGCTGAAATATATTTCCCTCCAGGCTATCAAGATGTTGCTCACATGCATGAACTTGAGTTGTTGTATGTTCTGGAAGGCGAGCTTGATCACATTGTTAATGGCGTTTCACATATCCTTAAGCCAGGCATGCTAGGGGTGGTTAAAGAACCTGATTTAGTTGTTCATAGATCCCATTCTGATGATGGCGTCAAAGTCCTAGCAATATGGCCTTATGGAAATGAGATTAGAGCTCTAGATGCAGAAGGTTTAAGAGAGATCAGTTTAGACTAAAAAAAGTTTTATATACTAGAGTGATTGATAAAGGTTAATCAAATTGAAAAAGATAGTTCGTTACAGTATCCCTAATATCTTCACAGCAGCGAGTCTTTTGCTGGGTTTCTCCGCAATTATCACAAGTCATTATGGGAGTATAGAGCAAGCGGCTTGGATGATAGTCTGGTGTGGTATCTTAGATGTGATGGATGGGCTTGCTGCCAGATTGCTAAAGGCAACTTCGCCATTTGGAGCTGAATTTGATTCTATGGCTGATCTAGTTTCATTTGGTGTTGCTCCTGCGATAGTGATGATGTATACAGTAATGCAGATCGCAAGCATAGAAAAATACTCTAGTGAATTTTGGGCATTATCAATTTCTGTAAGTGCTTTCGTGCTGGCCGGCGCACTTCGATTAGCAAGATACAACATCACAAATGAAAAACCAATTAAAGGTTGGTTTTCAGGTCTGCCAATAACAGGGGCTGGTGCCGGACTAACTGCGACAGCAATTATTTTAATTGTTCGATACCAAGATCAATTGAATACAGATCAGCTGACCCTGTTGGTTCCTGGTTTTATGTTCTTTCTATCTTTATGCATGGTCTCAACATTTAAGTTTCCCAAGATGGCAAAAAGAGATGGAATTTATATAAATTCATTTCAAGCATTAAATTTTATTGTTTCATGTTACTGTGCCGTCACAAAGAGCTATCCAGAATTTCTATTTTTTATGGGGATATTTTTACTGATTACAGGAACAGTCGCTGGGTTTTTCGTAAAACCAACCCAGACAGAATAAATAACTGAGATATCTTTCGGAGAGTTAAAAATAAATAGAAATAATTCTTCTTTGAGTGACCAACTGTCCAAACGCAAGAAACTTTTGGGTCCAGCCTACAGGCTATTTTATGACGAGCCCTTAAATATCATTCGTGGCGATGGCGTCTGGTTATACGATCAAGAAAATCGACCGTTTCTTGATATGTATAATAATGTTGCTCATGTTGGCCATTGCAATCCTCACGTAGTTGAAGCCATAAGACATCAAGTTGGTATTCTAAATACACATACAAGGTATTTACACGATAATGTGCTGGATTATGCTGATCGTATTCTAAAAACATTGCCAAATGAGCTGGATGTAGCAATGTTTAGTTGTACTGGAACCGAAGCGAATGAGCTTGCTCTTAGGATCGCACGACATTGTACAGAAGGAACAGGGTTGATTGTTACAGAAGACGCTTATCACGGGAATTCTCATGCTATAGCTGAGATCTCAACAGAAGATAATGAGCCTGAAGATCGATCTGATTATGTAGTCACTGTCCCAGCACCTGATACTTATCGGGGTCTTTATAGAGGAGAAGACGCAGCAAGAAAATACGCTGACCATGTTAAAGAAGCAATAGAAGAATTACAGAAAAGAGGGATAAAATTAGCTGCATTTATTATAGATACGATTGTTTCCAGCAGTGGTGTGGTAGGTGCACCGAGCGGATATCTAAAGATGGTTGCTAAAATTATACATGATGCAGGCGGCTTATTTGTAGCTGATGAAGTTCAACCTGGATTTGGCAGAACAGGTGAAACATTCTGGGGATTTGAATCAGATGCATTCTTACCCGACATAGTCACAATGGGAAAACCGATGGGGAACGGCCACCCCCTGGCAGCCACTATAATTAAGAGGAACCTTGTTGAAAAATTTGCAAAAAAAACAGGTTATTTCAATACTTTTGGAGGAAACGCTGTATCTTGTGCTGCGGGCATGGCTGTTATGGATGTCATTGAACAAGACAATCTCCAAGAAAATGCATTAAGTATTGGAAAATATCTCAAGGATGAAATTAAATCGCTCGCTAACAAATATGATTTGATTGGTGATGTGAGAGGAAAAGGCCTTTTTATTGCAATAGAGATGATTAGCGATTGTGACATGACTCCCGCTTCTGAAGCTGCCTCTTCAATCGTTCAGCAACTAAAAAAATCTGGAGTCCTGACGAATACTATTGGACCACACAGTAATATTTTGAAGTTGCGTCCACCGATGATTTTCTCACGTGAAAATTCCGATTATTTTCTTGATAGATTTGACAGTGTACTCAAAAAAAATTGTGCGAATTATTTCAATGCAAATAAAAACTAGGAAAATATAATGATGTTTGGCCTTCCCTATGAGACTTTTTTCTTGATAATTGGTTTTCCGCTTTTCTGGATAATTTATACATTAGTGTTCTTATATTCATCAAGATCGTGGAAAGAAAAATTTTTTGATAGAGATCAAAATTGAATACAACTGTCCTAATTTTTTTGGTCCTATATTATGTTGTTGTTCTGAGTATTGGCTATTGGGCCCTTAAAAGAGGAGGAAGTGAAAATCTAGAAGGGTATTTACTGGGTGGAAGAAGGATTGGTCCAGCAACAACAGCTTTGACACTTCAAACTACCTCCATGAGTGGTTTTATGTTCCTCGGTGCCGGAAGTCTTGGCTATGCTCAAGGTTATTACGCACTCTGGTTTGCATTTGGGGACATAGGCGGCGGTGTATTAAATTTCTCCATAATCGGAAGGCGTATGCGTAAAATATCAGAGTTATTTGGCGCCTTGACAGCAATCGAATATTTAGAAAAACGCTATCCGTCAAAAATATTAAGGATTTTTTCTGGATCCTTGACTATATTCTTACTTGGATTTTATGTGCTTGCACAATTTATCGCTGGAGGAAAAGGAATGGCATTGGTCACAGGCATGCCATATCCTTATGCTCTTGCAATAGCAGTCTCAATCATTGTTTTGTATACATTTATGGGAGGCTACTTAGCTGTTGCGTATACTGATTTTTTTCAAAGTATTATCATGTTGATAGGTGTTTTGTGGATTTTTTTTGCAATCCTTTACGAGCTTGGTGGGTTCACATCAGCAAATAACATGATAGCAAATATTGATCCAAGCTTATTGACAGTCTGGGGAAAAGATCTGGGTTTCCAGGGGCAATGGGGAGTGATTGCTGGCGCATTGATGATTTTTTCAATAGGTTATTTGGGCTGGCCACATGTTGTTACACGTCATATGGCAATGAAATCTCCAGCAACGGCAAGAGAGGCAGGTGCATGGGCAACAGTGTGGAATCTATTGTTTGTACCTACCCCCTATCTGATTGGTGTTTTTGCAATTTTAGTTATACCAGGCATATCGGATCCGGAGATGGCAATTTTTGAAGTTGCTGGAAAATTATTGCCTGCTGCCGCAACTGGACTTGTGATGGCAGCGATTATGGCAGCAATAATGTCAACAGCAGATTCTCTTCTCCTGCAAACAGGCACAATAGCTGCGAGAGATATTTATGAGAGGTTTTTTAATCCTGATGCATCAGAGAAGCAGATGGTTTTTGTTTCCAGATCGCTCGTATTGATGATCGCTGTTTTTGGTTACTTTATAGCACTGGTTGAACCACCTTCAGTTTTTAGTGTCGTCATATTTGCCACATCTGTCTTAGGCAGTGCTTTTCTTCCAGCCTATGTTTGTGCAGTCTGGTGGAAAAAAGCGAATACACCAGGAGCCCTCGCATCTATTTTCACTGGCGCAATGGTTGCTTTTTTATGGGAGTACTTATCAGTTGTTTCATACACAACAATAGCCCCTATGGTCGCAGGTGTTATTTCATCAACTATTGCAATGATTGCTGTAAGCCTCCTTACCCAGGCGAGATATCCAGTATCGAAAGAGATTCTTGACCTTATTGATGAGGCTTCAAAAATTAGACCAATTCCAGAGAACATGCTCAATAAAAGCTCTGCATTAACCATCGAGTCAGTTGAACTAGAGAGCCATTTGAGGAAAAAGAAATGAAACAAAAATTTTTGGTGCCAGTGATCAATGAAAACCTTTCTTTTGAAGACGCATCAAGCATTTATGATAAGAGTATTCCAGATCAGACTTATAATATGATTTCAAAATCTTACTATCCGTATTTTCTTTTCCAAGCTAACTATCAAGTGCCTATTCTATTTCTGCAGAAGCAATTATCAGTTAATTGCATGATCGATGCACTCAACGGTCAAGCTGCTACCACGGATAATTTTCAAGTTTTCGAGACTGAAGTTGCTGAAGAGGACGTTTTAGCTAACTGTATTAATAAAAAACAAGCAAAAAAATACGGAAAACGCTACATAATTAATCATCTTGGTCGAAGCCTAAAATGTATTGCTAATTTCGATGTTAGCATGTGTTTTAAAAATATAGTTTATAAATCTTTCTGGGTTTTTGAAGGGGATGGATGCTCTCTTATGATTGATTCAGTAACCGGATCATGTAAAGTTATAAATATTAGTAATTCAGCTTAATGATTATTCAAAGTATATAAAGAGATTCGCAATGAGTAATTTCTCTAGAAGACGATTTTTGGGTGGCGCCTTAACTGCATTGCCGTTTGGATTAACTGGGTCACTT
>CABYDR010000023.1 GCA_902517795.1 uncultured Woeseiaceae bacterium
ACAATTACTCCTGAACACCCTGATGCTTTTATCGCACACATTACGCCACCACCAATACATGCATGTTTATGATCACCCAATCGATCTATTACTAAAACATCTCCTTTTCTCAACATTCCCACAATGTGATGTAATAGCGTAGAATCTTGACCGGGAATAGCCAGGGTAACTGCTGTACCAAGAATGGTTTTATTTTTGATAAGAGGTTTTATTTTAGGGCATGCAAATCCAACCTGCCTTATATGACCTATTGTTGCAGTTTCAACATCTTTATATTTGTAAACTAAATCTTTATTGATTTGAACTGGCATTTCATTCATTACATATTTTTTGAACATAAAGACCCCTATATAACTCGATGATTTTTGATCGGCATATTTTTTCTTATCTCTTCAATGTAGCTTTTGTTGATTTTTGTGGATGCCCAACCAATTCCATCTGAGACTTGAGCTATAGTGTGACCCCATGGATCAACAATCATAGAATGGCCCCAGTTTTTTCTGATATCACCATCAGGGCCAGGAAAATTACCCCATTGTCCTGGTGCAGCAACATATGATTGTGTTTCTATAGCTCGAGCTTTTATTAATGTTGACCAATGGTCTTTACCAGTTTGAAGTGTAAATGCTGCAGGTATCATTATTAGATCAACATTTCTTTTTGTTAGCTCTATATATAACTCAGCGAATCTCAAGTCATAACAAATAGAGCAGCCAACCGTAATTTCGTCAGCAATATATGAAATTATTTCATTGCCTCTCATTACTGCGTCAGATTCAAGGTATGATTTTCCATCTGGTGCAATAATATCAAATAGATGTATTTTCCTATATTTTGCTATTATTTTGCCGCTGCGATTGAAAGCTAATGTGGTGTTGTAATATTTATTTTCTATTTTTTCACAAAAACTCCCTCCATGAATAAATATCCGATTTTTTCTTGCTAAATCTGAGAGGAATTCTGTTGTTTCTCCTTCTGGAATATTTTCTGAAGAATTAACACTTTCAGCATCACTTCCACCATGAAATGAGAGCATTTCAGGAAATGCTATTAAATCTGGTTTATCAAATTTGATTGCTTCTTCAGCAATATTTTTTGCAGTGGTGAGATTTTTCTCTTTATCTGTTCCGCTATTCAACTGAACGACAGATATTTTCATGTGATTTCTCCATTGATTTTTTTATTCTCTTATAATGATCACTTTGTTGTGATGAGATTTAGTTAATATATTTTTATATTTCTTGATCTGTCTTTTGTTATTAGTCAGAAAAGTTACCTCCACATCTACAATCATTGGTTCTTCAAAACCAAAATGTATTGGTATTGCGTTTTGAGTATTATAACCATTCCCACTTTCAACTATCCTGGTTCCTAGAATTTCTTCTGAATCGGAAGAGTAGACTCTTATTTCACTCCCATATTTGTTGAAATTACCATTTTTATCTAAAATTAATAATTGAATAGATCTGCCAGGAACAGTTTCAGTTTTATTCTCAAATATCAAATGGTTTCCTTTGCTATTGTTACTTGAAGATTCTGAGCTGGGAATCGTTATGCCATTGCTTGTTATATTAAGGTCTAAATCACCATCACCATCATAGTCAATCCAAACAGCACCATGATCGCCATCTTTATCTAAAATATTTATTGGAATTACATTTTTAAAACTATTATTGATGTTTTTTAGAAGGCCGTCACTACCATGCTCCTCACCAATTACATAAGATGTGTAATATAGATCAATGTTTCCATCATTGTTAAAATCACCCCAGCTACTCCCGACAATTTTTGTTTTTTTATTTATGCCTAAAATATGACTAACATCATCAAATGTTCCATCACCATTTCCTTTGTATAAATAGTCATAACCATATGTCCCAACAAATAAATCAAGATTACCATCATTATCAAAATCAGCCACTGTACAAGCTACTCCACCCTCATAGATTGTTCGATCAGGTTGATCTATTCCGAGTTTGCGAGCAATATCAATAAATTTTCCATTCTCATTCATATAAAAGGCATCTTTATCAGATTGTTGATTGGCGTTAAATAAATCAAGGTCACCATCCTTATCAAAATCAGCCCAGCATGATCCAACTGTTCTCCTAGGATCATAGAGCCCAACATCCTTTGAAATATCAATAAATACACCATTATTGTTTTTAAATAGTCTATTTTCTCCTTGTCTCTGGGCAGAAAATAAATCTAAATCACCATCACCATCAAAGTCGATCCAGTTTGCCTGCCTGCTAAATGCTGGATAAAAAGCGATTCCTGTTTGCTCAGTAACATCAGTAAATTTCGAAATATCGTTTCGAAATAATCTATTAGACTCATATGAATACCATGAAACATAGCTAACATATAAGTCAATGTTTCCATCGTTATTATAATCACCCCAAGATAGACCTCTTGCGGGAGCGCCAATATTTGGCAAGTTATATTCAGCGGTTACATCAATAAAGTTTCCATCATTATTCTGGTATAAACTTACATTGCCATTATCAAATGCAACAGCTAGGTCAAAATCGTTATCGTTATCAAAATCAGCCCATGCAGTAGTATTAGCATTCGAACGAAAAAAAATTTTTTGATTAAGTTCAGTAAATTTTTGAGAATAGGTATTGCCACTAAGTAGGATAAGTATCAATATTCTTATATATATTGTTTTCATTAAATCAATATAACTCATTCCACATTTGGTAAAAAAGTATTTTTATTGTAAGTTATTTTGACGGACCAAAAAATTAATGAGGATGCTATGAATTTTTTAAAAAATAAACTCAAAAATCTAATAATTCTTTTTATTGTTTTACCATTGATATCTTGCTCAATTGATTCTCAAAATGACTTTGATATAGACGAAATAATTGATAATGCAATACAAAATTCAAATAGAACCAAGAAAAACTCTAGTAGAGATTATCAACGTAAACCAGCTGAAATACTCAAGTTTGCTGAGTTAAACCCTGGCATGACAATATTAGATTTAGTTTCTAATGGAGGCTATTATGCGGAAATGCTCGCAAGCATTGTAGGGAACAAAGGAAATGTCATAGCTCATACGTTTACGAGAAATAAATCAAATCCAGATTTTGATTATGATGATTATGTGAATAAGTCAGGGCACATGAATAATGTTTCAATGATGTATGCAGATTTTGATGAAATAGTTTTGAATGAAGGCTCATTAGATCGTGTATTCATGATAGAGAATTATCATAAATTATATTCTGATCTTGCAGAGCCAAAGACAGATGCTGTCCAACAGTTATTAGAAAAAATCAGACATGCCCTCAAACCTGGAGGCCTAGTAATCATAATTGATCATGATGCGGAAAAAGGCTCATCGATTGCTACTGCATCATCCATAAATCGATTAAGTGATGAAATTGTGATGTCTGATATGAAAAACGCTGGCTTTGAATTTGTTGACAATATTCACATTCTCAAGGATGACTGGGAAGACGATTTAACTATTAGTGCATTTGATCCATCTGTAATTGGGAGCACGAGTCGCTTTGTTCATAAATATCGACGTCCAAATTAATGATCTTAAGCATCCAAAATACAGACAGATGAAAAATTCACTAGTACATTGAAATGACAAATGATTTTGACGTAATAGTAATTGGTTCAGGGATTACTGGTGGCTGGGCGGGGAAAGAGCTGACAGAAAAAGGTTTTAAAACATTGCTTGTCGATCGTGGTAGAGAAGTACAGCACAGAAAAGATTATATTACAGAAAATAAAGCAGATTTTAATCTCCCGTATCGAGGAAAGTGGCCACCACAAGAAAAGGAGAAAAAAAGATTTAATCATGACTCGATTGTAGTGAATCCTAAAAATTATCATTTTTTTAATGATGATCGTGTTAATCCTTACATATACGATAATAATAAGCCTTTTAATTGGGTAAGAACTGATATTTTAGGTGGCAGATCAGTCGTTTGGGGTAGGCAATGTTATAGATGGAGCGATCTTGATTTTGAGGCAAATAAAATTGATGGTCATGGTATAGATTGGCCTATCAGATATAAAGATTTAGCGCCTTGGTACTCTCATGTAGAAAGATTTGTTGGAGTGTCGGGTGAAAAATTAAATCTTCCTCAGTTACCCGACGGAGAATTTCTTCCACCAATGGATTTAAGTATCGCTGAAAAACACTTTAAGAATGCTGTAAAAAGCAAATTCAATGGAAGAGTTGTAACCATAGGCCGAACTGCTAATTTGACTGAACCAATAGAGTCTCAGAATCGTGGTAAATGCATGTATCGATCTCAATGTGATAGAGGC
Organism: uncultured Woeseiaceae bacterium; assembly: GCA_902517795.1. GTDB lineage: Bacteria > Pseudomonadota > Gammaproteobacteria > Steroidobacterales > Woeseiaceae > SP4260. Next base: position 4,300 of record CABYDR010000023.1, read on the forward strand.
TGCTCATACGGAGCTTATTTTTCAACTTTAAGTTCAACTCTGCCCGCAGCATCCAAAACGGGTAATCTTACAACCAAAGCGGACACATTAGTGGCGTCTTTAGTTTTTGATAATAAAAAGAAAAAAATAACTGGCATTAATGCAATCGATATAAAATCAAAAAAGTTATACAAAATTAAATCACGTGCGGTTTTTTTATGTGCGTCTACTGTTGCTTCAATTCAGATTCTATTTAATTCAAAGTCTCATTCCATGCCCAATGGATTAGGAAATAACTATGATATTTTAGGGAGGTACCTAATGGATCATACATTTGGCACTGGTGCTACTGGAATCCTTCCATTTTATGATGAGTATATTGAATATGGGAGAAGACCGACAGGTATGTATATTCCTAGATTTAGAAACCTTAAAAATGATCAAAATAAACATGAATTTGTTAGAGGGTACAATTTTCAATCATGGGGACAGGGAAGGGTGCCACCACAAGATATAAATGGATTTGGTGAAGAGCTTAAAAAAAATCTGCGAATACCTGGACCATGGAGACTGCCACTTCATGCGTTTTGTGAAATATTACCTCGTAAGTCAAATCGAATTCTGGTTGACGATAACAAGGTTGATCAATACGGTATCCCTCAGGTCAAGTTTGAGTTTGAATGGAGTGAAAATGAAATAAATATGTTAAAAGATGCAACCGAACAAGCAGTGTTAATGCTTAGGGCGTCTGGTTGCACATCTATTGAGAAGAGGAGCATCCAATCTGCTCCAGGAACAGGTATCCATGAAATGGGTGGAGCGAGGATGGGAGATGATCCAAAAAAATCGATTGTAAATCGTTACAATCAGACGCATTTTGCAGACAATCTATTTATAACTGATGGATCTGCAATGACATCTGCCTCGAGTGTAAACCCATCAATCACATACATGGCAATGACCGCCAGGGCGGCAAATTATGCATCTGATCTAATAAAAGAGAATAAAATATAACTAATTAAGTTCTCTTACCCAGATATTTCTAAATGCTATTGGATTAGAGTGATCTTGGATCATAATGGGCTGTCGTTCAGAGTGACTAATATATGAAGGTGTACCTCGATAGACAGTTGTCCCTTGGATTATAGATCGATTGTGAACTAGAACCCCATTATGAAAAACAGTCATTTCTGCCTTACTAATAATTTTGCCACTTTTATCAAATTCAGGAGCGATAAAGATCACATCATATGTTTGCCACTCACCAGGAGCCATAGATGCATTTACCATTGGAGAATATTGCTTGTAGATACTGGCAGCTTGGCCATTTGCATATGTAGAATTTTTATATGAATCAAGAATTTGCAATTCATATCTTTTTTGAAAAAATATACCGCTGTTTCCCCGATTTTGACCATCTCCGGTAATAATTGTTGGTGTTTTCCACTCTATATGAAGCTGAACATCCTTAAACTCTTTTTTTGTAAAAATATTTCCAGTTCCTGGATTTACAAGCATTGAATTTTTTTCAATAAACCATTTTGCATCAGATGAATCATTATGTTGCCACTCGTTTAAATTTGATCCGTCAAATAAAACTATCGCGTCTGATGGCGGTTGCCATATATTTTTTACTTCGATTATAGCTGGTACCGGTGCCCAAACTTCTGTATCTTCTGGTTTAATTTCTTGTGAATAGCTATTAAATCCAATAAAAACAATGGTTAATAAAATAAATCTAATTTTATTTATTGAAATCAACATTATCTATGAGGTGAAGAGTGTTTTAATATTCGTATATGGATATGCTCCATCATACTTTCCAGGATTAGGTAAATAACGACGCTCAACAGTCATACCGATGAAAGATGTATAGTATCCAAAAATTGTTAACTGTTTGATTTCATTGAAAAAGAACTTTCCACCTTTGGAAAGAGACGGAATATTGCCTTTATTAATTAATTCAATGCTTTGATTTTGGATATCTAAATCTAGATTATCAAAAGTATCCTTATGTGTTTTCAAAATAAAAGACAAAAAACCGTTTAGTTCTTGTATGAATGCATTTTTTTCATCTTTTTCATACCATTCAGACAGCATCTTGTCGATAAATTCTGCAACCTTAGCAGCTTTTGCTCCTGGGGTATCTGTAGCTGGGATAATAACATCTGAAATTGCATCCACTTGGTTATATTGATCTTGGTTAAAAGTTGAACCATTTATTAAGTCATTTGGATCAATGTTTGAGGATATTGCTCTTCTTAAAGGCATGAGAAGATTAGCTCCAAACATTATTCCAAGATTTTTAAATGCTTCTCGCCTATTCATATGAAAAAAAATTTTATTATTTATTATTAATAATCAATATACATTTTTTGAGGATTACTTTAAATAGAGTATATTGTTTCTATGATTAAATTAATTGCTCTAATTTTATTGAATCTCACTAGTTTCAAAGTTTATTCCGAGGTGACCTGCAAGGCCAGTCCTATTGACCAAGGTAAATATCTTAATAGAAAGCCACCTAAGAGCTGGACAAATTGCCATGGTGTATACAACTACCTCAACTCAATCAGTAGATACACAGGCAATTTCATCTCGGGAATACCAAATGGTAATGGAATGCTTGAATACAGAATGGGTACTTCATATGTTGGCGAATGGCTCGATGGAGAGTTTAATGGCAGAGGTGCCATAAAAAATTCTGATGGATCTTCAATTGATGGGCACTGGGAGAGAAATAGTTTATCTGGTTATGGAACTATCATTCTTCTTGATATTGGAACATTAAAGGGACATTGGAGTAAAGATACATTTACTGAAGTAGTGAGCATTCAATATACGGATGGAACAGAGTATACTGGTCACATTCACCATGGTAAGTATCATGGACAAGGTCAATTTATTTATTCTGATGGGACTTACTATGATGGAAACTGGGAAGAGGGAACTCAACATGGTGAAGGTAAGATGGTTTTTCCTGATAAAAAAGAACTAGATGGTATTTGGAGTAAAGGGCAATTTATCGGATCTGATCACAATAATTAGATAGGAACACAATGAAAAACATAAAAACAAAATCTTTGGTTTTGCTTCTGATATTATTTTCAAATTTGCATGCCGATGTAGCCGTTTTTCCTGAACAAGAATGGGAGTCAAAAACGCCAGACTCTCTTGGAATAGAGAGTGAGAAGGCGGAGTATTTGTTCGATCTCGCTTTTCAGGATCAGGCAACTCAAAGTGCTGTCCTGATAAAAAATGGATACATCATCAAAGAAAAATATAATGAATCTTTTGATCAAGAATCATTTGGGACGTCTTGGTCAATGGCAAAAAGTTTTTATGCTGCTTTAATCGGGATATCGATTGACAGGGGCGAAATCAATTCCCTTGATGATAGGGTCAGTGATTACGTTGACTATTACAATGATGAAAGATCGGAAATTACAATTCGTCAAATTTTGAATATGACAAGTGGATTGGATTTTCCCGAAAACGAGCATGAAAGTATGTTCTTCAGACATGATCAAATTGCGTATGTCAAAGAAGTTGGCGTGGAGAAATTACCTGAACAAGTATTTGAATACAATAACATTAATTCAATGATCGTTGGTGAGATATTAAAAAATGCAACTGGAATCAGTGCAGAAATCTTGCTTGAAGACAGAATTTTTAAACCCATTGGAATTGATAAATTCACTCTTTGGAAAGATGGCACAGGTAACCCGATGACATATTGCTGCATTGATATGTCTGCAAGAGATTATTCAAGATTTGGCCTGTTATTTTCTAGAAAAGGAAAATGGCATAATGAGCAAATTATTTCCGAAAATTATGTGAATGAAACATTCACGCCATACTGGGGGCAAACACCTAATTGGTGGACAGATGAAAATCGAGGTTATTCACTTCATTGGTGGATTTCAAAATATGACGATGACGCAAAAATATTCAATGCAAGCGGTAAATTTGGTCAATACATTTTTGTCGATCATGAAAATGATATTATTTTTACTCGTATTACAAAATACCATCCTATGCCAGGATCACAACAAAACTGGGGTTTCCTTAAATACATCGACGTTGACAATGTTGATCTGTGGATAGATGTTTTAAGATTCTTGCATGGAATTGGTATTATTGATTTGCAATCAGATATAACGACACCAAATACCTTTAAAGATGGTGAATCTAAAGAATTTTACTCTAATTACGGTGAAATTATGGATGCAATTTCCAGCCTCAGTAAATAGCCATAATTAACAGTTATCATTGTTGTAAATAAGGACCCCATATATGTACCATCGAAACATATTAATTTTATTTTTATCCTTTTTTTCCAGTCACATCAGTGCTCAAAATGCTTTAGTTTTCCAAACCGATTTTGGTCTTGAGGAGCCAGCGGTTGCATCAATGAAAGGCGTGGCTTTTTCTGTTTCACCGCAATTGAATATGTTTGATATTACTCATGAAATTCCAAGATTTGATGTCAGAGAAGCTGCCTATCGTCTCAATCAAATAGTTGATTATTGGCCAGTAGGTACTGTTTTTGTCAGTGTTGTCGACCCAGGTGTCGGTTCAGGAAGGAAATCTGTCGTTATGAAATCTAAATCAGGATATTATTTTGTTAGCCCTGATAATGGCACTTTGGGACTTGTAGCTGAATCTCATGGTGTTGAGGAAGTAAGAGAGATCAATGAAAACACAAATCGACTTCCTGGCTCTGAGAGATCTCATACATTTCATGGGAGAGATGTATATGCGTATACTGGCGCAAGGTTAGCATCGAATCAAATTGATTATGAAGATGTTGGTAAAGTTTTGGAGCCAACAGTCAAAAAAATCAGTAACCCAAATCCGGATTCAGTATATACAAACAACTCGGTAATAGGCTATGTAACTGTCTTAGATACACATTATGGTAATGTTTGGACAAATATTAGTGCCGATCTTTTTGATCAACTTGATGTTAAATATGGTGACAAGTTAAATGTTTCAATAATCAGTAATGACGGCGAAAATTTTGACGGTTTAGTTGCTTATGCCAGGTCATTCAGTGGGGTGTCACTGGGAGAAGCATTGATATATATTAATGATATCGAGAATATCGGTATCGCCATTAATCAAGGCAACTTTGCCAAATCACATAAAGTGACGACTAAGTCCAGCACTAGAGTAGTAATTACTAAACAGGGCAATTATAAATAGAGCTTCATTAGTAATTTGTGAAGAAAATTATTGTATGGCGGATGAATAAATTTTCCACTTCCAAATTTCCCTTTTGTCATTACGGTCTTTGCTTTAGAGAATGTTAGAAATCCCTCTTTACCATGATACTGACCCATACCAGATGCACCAATACCGCCAAAGGGAGCATCGTCAATGGCGACATGCCACGCTGTCTCATTTATACATATACCACCTGACTGTGTTTTTTTGATAAGAAAATCTTGAACCTTCTTATTGAAAGACATAATGTACAGTGCGAGTGGTTTGGGTCGATCGTTAATATAGCTGATAACATCATTTAGATCGGAATATGGCATTATTGTTAAAATGGGACCAAAAATCTCTTCTTGCATGACACGCATATCATCTGTCACATCGGTTAATAATTGAGTAGACATTTTTCGTTTTTCTAAGTCAAAATTCTCATCTGAACAACTGATTATTTTTGCACCTTTATTTTTAGCGTCTTCAATCAGATTAATTAATCTTGTAAATTGCTTGTCATTTATTATGCTTGAGTAGTCATTATTGTTATTGACCTCTCCAAACATTTTTTTGAATTTATTCTTATAAGTTGTAATAAAATTATCGACCTGATTGTTTGGGCAAAATATATAGTCTGGTGATACACACATCTGCCCAGCATTAAGGCATTTTCCAAGAATTAGCCTTTCGACAGCAGTTTCAATTTTTATATCATCACAAATAATAACCGGAGATTTACCTCCTAACTCAAGCGTAACTGGAGTTAAATTCTCAGCTGCAGCCTTCATAACTTTTTTACCAATAGATGTAGAGCCCGTAAATAAGATGTGATCAAATGGCAATGTTGTGAAATACTCTGCAGTTTCAGAATCTCCATGAACAAGCATCACCTTTTCTTTATCAAAACATTCATCGATTAATTTTTGTAAGATCGTATTTGTTTTCGGGGTAAATTCAGAAAGCTTGATCATTGCCTTGTTTCCAGAGGAAAGTGCAGTTATCAGGGGATGAATTGACAATTGAACAGGGAAGTTCCAAGGTACAATAATACCGATTACACCCAGTGGCTGGTAATGGATTTCAACTTTTGCGGGTGATAAGAGTAATCCAGGCTTTCTTCTGGATGGTCTCATCCAAAATGGAAGTTTTTTAATTTGATAATTAATTGCATTAATCAACGGAAGAATGTCACCAAACAAGCTTTCCATTTGATTTCTATTTCCAAAATCTTCATTCATTGCTGAAGAGAGTTCATGCTGATATTTGAGTAATGCTTTCTTTATTAGATTTAGATCATTGATTCGATCTTTTAGCGATGAAGCATCTTCATTTAAAAAAGACTCTTTTTGTAATTTAAAACCATTATCGATATCGGGCTTAGCTGTTAACATAAAAATTGCCTGTGTTATTTGATTTCTTTAAATAATCCAGAATTATTTGCCTTCCAGATGTGTAATGCAAGATAAGTTTTAAAAGGAGAATAAAACTGAATAATTTTTTCATCATTCTGATCCTCCAGTTTTGCAATTTTTTTTATATATCTATCTAAAATTAAATCTTTTTTGGCCCAGATATCTGGCATCCCAAAAAAAAACATAGCTGTCATTTCTGCAGACCATGGACCAAATCCCCATAGACTTTGAATAAACACAGATAATTCGGCCTCATTCATCTTTGATAAAACATCTTTATCAATTTTTTTTTCTTCAAACGTTTGCCTTAAAAGGATAGCTGCTTTGACTTTATTTTTAGATAGACCACAATTTTTTAAGGTATCAGAATTTTTCTTGCTAAATATTTCCATCAAAGACAGCATTTTTGAATTTTCTAAATCTTTGACATTTTTCCAGATGCTATTTGCTGCTTTCGTCGATAGTTGCTGACTGATGATAAGGTTAACCATAAATTCAAATAGATTTTTTTTGGATTTATTCAAAAAAATAACACCATTTTTTGTAAAAATGTCATTAAGCGATCTATGCTGCTCTAGAGAACGTTCCAGTAAGATATTATGAATTTTTTTGCTCATTTTTATAGGATTATCAATATTTATTTGAATTATACTCCTTTTAAAAACTTAGTAATAACCTCATATTAATGTATAGTTTATGTGGATTCTGCTATGCCAATAAATCGATTAAAAATAAATGGTTTGACACTATTTCGAGGGGAAAGATGCTTATTCAAAAACCTCAATTTCGATGTGTCCAATGGGGAAATTCTTCTGATAAAGGGAAAAAATGGATCGGGTAAAACCAGTCTTCTAAGAACTATATCGGGACTTTTGGAACCCGACCAAGGTCAAATATATTGGAATGGCATTGACATAACGAAAAATCGCCATGAATACCATGAGAATTTATCTTGGCTGTCACACAAACATGGATTCAAAAAAGAATTGAGTGTTAATGAAAATTTAGAATATGAGTTAAGTTTAAGATCAAATGCAATTCAAAATTTCGATCGTATACTAGAAAAATTATCATTAGATGAAGTTAAAAACAGACCTTTTGGCATTTTATCTGCAGGACAAAAAAGAAGAGCGTCCATTGCGAGAATGATCATCTCAAATGCACCTCTTTATTTGCTTGATGAGCCCGCATCTAATTTAGATTCAGAGGGTCAGGAAATAGTCAGATCTCTGGTGATTGAGCACACAAAAAATAATGGTGTTTGTGTGATGGCAACTCATCAGGATGCGTTCGCAAATATGACAACTAATGTTATCGAATTAACATAAATTAAATGAATAAATATTTATCAATATGGAATGGCTTTACCTCGACTGTTAAGAGGGATTGCCTTCTTTCTAAAAAAAATCTTACCCAGTTTCTAAATCCATTATTATTATTTATTCTCGTATCTGCTTCGTTTCCATTTGCTGTTAATTTAAATGAAAGCAATCTATCGACAATAGGACCAGGAGTAATCTGGGTAATTGCTATTTTATCTTTCCTTTTGACTTTGAGTAATTTGTATATGCATGATCTAGATGACGGTTGTTTGGATTACATGCTTTTGAGCCCGCAACCGCTCCCGATTTTGACATTTGCTAAGACATTTGCACATTGGGTATTGAGTGGTCTTCCAATCGTTCTAATTTGTCCATTTGTAGCAATTTTTTATCAAATGGAACTAGATGACTCTCTAGTATTAGCATTGACACTAACAATAGGAACATTTGCATTGAGCCTGATTGGTTCAATTGGTGCGGCTTTAACTCTGAGCACAAAAAATAACAGCATTCTTCTGAGTTTACTCGTTCTTCCAGTGACAATACCAATACTCATTTTTGGTGCTAAAACAGTTGTTTTATATCAAAACGGACATACATCTTTGTCTGGTCTCTACTTTATTGGTGCATATTGTATGTTCGCTCTAAGTTTTTCCCCGTTCGTCTCAGCAGCGGCACTCAGAATAGGGTCTGAATAAAATGATGAAATTTATACATAAATTTGCATCGCCACCGCACTTTTATTCTATTTCATCTGTTTTGATACCATGGCTCGCGATAACGGGTTTAATATTAATACTCTTTGGCGTTGTTAATGGACTATTTTTTGCTCCGCCCGACTATCAACAAGGCGATGCGTACAGAATAATTTATGTTCATGTCCCCGCCGCCTATATTTCGATGATGACATATACACTCATGGCAATATCATCTGCAATAGCATTAATATGGCGAATTAAACTTGCTAATGTGATAACTGTAAGCGCGGCTCCACTTGGAGCTTGGTTTACTTTTTTGGCTCTGGTCACCGGTTCTATTTGGGGTAAACCAATGTGGGGGACATGGTGGGAATGGGGTGATCCCAGGTTAACTTCTGAGTTATTAATGCTGTTCTTGTATTTTGGTTACATGGCTTTGCGTGCTTCAATAGTTGACGAAAAAAAAGCAGATCAGCTGAGTTCAATTTTAATTCTCGTTGGCGCAATCAATGTTCCTGTAATCCATTATTCAGTGGAATGGTGGAGCTCTTTACATCAGACATCAACATTATTGAAGATTGATGGGCCATCAATTGCCACATCAATGCTGATACCGCTTCTCTCTACAATCTTTGGTACTACACTTTACTTTCTTTCTTTATTGATGATCAGGGCAAGAAGTGAAGTCATTATGAGGCAAAAAAATACCAAATGGGTTAAAGACTTAGTCAAAGGTGTGCAAAATGCTTAATTTTTTTTCAATGGGTTACGCATCTTTTGTCTACAGTTCGTTTTTCATATTCTTCTTGGTATTGCTTATTTGTACTAAACAATCGATTGCTATAAATAAAAAATACCACCGCAGAGTAAAGATGTTAATTGACCAGACTGATTCAGAATAATGAAACCAAGACAACAAAGAATGCTTGCTGTTGGCTTATCTCTCTCGGGCCTAATAATTGCAGCAATCCTCACATTTAAGGCTTTTGAAGAAAATATGATGTTTTTTATCACCATTACAGATGTTGTTGAAAATAATAAAGCACCGATTGACAGAGAATTTAGAGTAGGTGGGCTGGTTGTTAGTGACAGTATTACGAGAGAAACAGGAAGCCTTACAATGAGTTTCATATTAACGGACAACAGGAATCAACTGACTGTAAACTATACAGGTGTTCTGCCAGATTTATTTAGAGAGGGTCAGGGTGTAGTGGCGATCGGAAAATTAAACCAAAATGTATTTATTGCCGATACTATCTTGGCTAAACACGATGAAAATTATATGCCACCTGAAGTAATTGATTCACTAAAAGATCATGTTGCTGAAACAAAAGAAGGCTATTAATGTTTCCAGAAATAGGCCATTTTGCTCTAATTCTCGCGTTGGTTGTCTCCTTGTGCCAAGGATCGGCATCACTTTATGGAGCTGCAAAGCAAAATAAAGATCTAATAACTCTATCAAGACCGCTTGCACATACTCAATCTCTCTTTGTTTTGATTGCCTTTGCATGTTTGGTGTATTCATTTGTTTCAGATGATTTTTCTGTCCTTTACGTTGCTAGCAATTCACAATTGGCCCTGCCTTTATTGTTTAAAGTATCGGCTGTATGGGGAGCTCATGAAGGCTCATTATTGTTATGGGTCTTAATACTTTCAACATGGACAACGCTTGTTTGTTTATTCAGTAAAAATTTACCGGACATATTTTCATCAAGGGTTATTGGCGTATTAGGATTCTTGAATTTTGGCTTTATACTTTTCACCTTATTCACATCCAACCCATTTGAGAGAATATTCCCATCACCGCTCGATGGAAATGACTTAAACCCACTTTTGCAAGACATAGGCTTAGCCATTCATCCACCAATACTATATGTTGGCTATGTGGGCTTTGCCGTAGCTTATGCATTCGCAATTTCAGCAATGCTATCTGAAAAGCTAGACAAAAATTGGGCAAAATGGACAAGACCATGGACGACTGCCGCTTGGTTATTTCTTACAATCGGAATAGCACTTGGGAGTTGGTGGGCTTATTATGAGTTAGGTTGGGGAGGATGGTGGTTCTGGGATCCAGTAGAAAATGCATCTTTCATGCCATGGTTAATAGGCACAGCCTTAATCCATTCGCTGGCCGTAACCGAAAAAAGAGGAGTGTTTATTAGCTGGACACTCTTGCTTTCAGTATCTGCTTTTTCGTTAAGTTTGCTCGGTACATTTTTAGTCAGATCAGGAATATTGATCTCGGTTCACGCGTTTGCAACAGATCCAGAGAGAGGTTTGTTTATTTTAATTTTTCTTATATCTGTAATAGGTGGCGCACTGTTACTCTATGCAAAAAAAGCGAGCGATCTCGATAAAAAAGTAGGCTTTGGTGCTTTATCAAGAGAAACTTTTCTGCTCTTGAATAACGTCTTGCTTGTTATTGCAACAATCTTGATCCTTTTAGGAACACTTGCACCATTGGTTCTCGAAGTATTCAATATGGGAAAGATATCCATTGGTGCACCATGGTTTGAAATTGCAATGTTAGTGCCAATGATTCCACTCTTAATCCTGGTAACAATGGGCATGCACAGCCTCTGGATTAAAGACTCATCATTCAATCTATATAAGAAACTACGCTCACCACTAGGAATTGCGACACTTGTTGGTATTGTTATTCCCACCTTTTATTATGGCAGATCAGGTCTTCTTTTGTTGATCGGCTCAACCATATCAATCTGGATCATAATTTCGTCTTTGCTGTCTTTAAGGTCATCTTGGAAGAATAATCAAGGTAGATTTCATATCAACAGATCAGTCGCAGGAATGTCAATTGCCCATCTTGGTTTAGGTGTTTTTGTGTTTGGTGTAACAATCGTATCTTCATTTGGTGTCGAAACAGACAGAGGTTTCAGTTTAGGTGATCAAATTAGCGTAGCAGGCTATGAGTATAAGTTGAATTCAATTGAAAGTATAAAAGGACCCAACTACGAAGCAATTGAAGCAGACATCAGTGTTTTTGATGGTAGCGAACTAATCAGTCATTTAAGACCTCAAAAGAGAACATATTTAGTGCAAAAAAGTCCCATGACAGAAGCTGCAATCCTGGCAAAATGGAATAAAGATTTATTTGTCGCCCTAGGAGATTCACTCGGAAATGATTCATGGAGCATTAGAATTCAATACAAACCAATGGTTAGATGGATATGGTTGGGCTGCCTTATTATGGCATTAGGTGGATTGATTGCTATTTCAGATAAACGTTATCGCAGATGATTATAAATTTATGAAAAAACACTATTTACCAATTTTATTCTTTCTAGCAATAATGCCAATATTTTTTATTGGCATGGATAGAGATAAATCTGTGCTTCCATCACCCTTGATTGGGGAAAAAATTCCTCAATTTTCGTTGCCAAGTCTTATTAATTCTGAACTTCAAATAGACAGCTCAGAATTGTTAAATAACACCTTCCTCTTTAATGTCTGGGCTACGTGGTGTGTTGGATGTCTGGAGGAGCATGATTTTCTGATGAAACTCTCTGAATCAAATGAGATCCCAATTGTCGGATTAAATTGGCGTGACAACCACAATGATGCATTAGCCTGGTTAAGAGATTATGGAAATCCTTATACAATTATTGCGGAAGATGTTTCTGGGAGGGTGGCAATTGATTGGGGTGTTTATGGGGCACCCGAATCTTTTTTGGTGAATTCAAATGGTATTATCATTCATAAGCATCTCGGGCCATTGGATGATGATATCTGGGAAAGAGACTTTAGTAGGGCTATTATTAACGATGCGAATTAATCACAATAATCTTTTCCTGGCACTCTTTCTATGCCTGATAATGAGTTTTACTCACGCAATTGATTCGGGTCTGGCATTTAGTGATCCAAAATTACAACAAAGATATGAAACATTAATATCTGAGATAAGGTGTTTAGTTTGTCAGAATCAATCTATAAAAAGCTCGAATGTATTTCTTGCTGTCGATCTGAGAAATGAGGTTAGAATAATGATATCTGAAGGTAAATCAAATAAAGAGATAGCGAACTTTCTGGCTGATAGATACGGTGAATTTGTACTTTATCGACCTCGTTTTAAAACCAACACAATATTTCTATGGCTTTCACCATTTGTATTTCTCATGATTGGGTTGTTTGTAGTATACAAAGTCGTTAGAAAAAAAATAATAACTTAATGAGTGATCAATGAGCTCTATGCTGATACTTATTTTTCTAACTATGGTATTTGTTGCCATTTGTATGATATCGCTACCACTATTAAATAAAGAAGCAATAAAAATCAATTATATAATGATATTGGCCTTTATTTTTATAGCGGCTTCCGCCCCGATCTATTATTTTATTGGATCCCCACAATCAATATCATTACTCGAAAGTGAATCTCAAATTGATAGGACTATAGAGATGCTCAATGTCAGATTGTCTGAAGATCCAGAAGATTTGGATGCACTGAGAGCACTGGCAAATTCATATGTGTTAAAAAACTCATTAGAAAATGCGTTTTTATCTTTCGAAAAAATAATCTCATTAGAAAATTATCAAAACGCCGATACTCTAGCAGATTATGGTGAGATTATGATTAATTCGGGCGATTCATCTTATTTAAGTCAGGCTGATAGGTTATTTGAGAGGTCGCTTCAAATTGATGGTAGCAATACAAAAGCGTTGTTTTTAGGCGGGCTTACAGCTGCAACTATGGAAGAATGGAGTCTTGCAGTAAAAAGATGGCAGGTGTTGCTTGAGCAGTCACCTCCCGATGAAATTAAAAATACATTAGAAATTAAAAATACATTAGAAAATAAAATTACAGAATGGAAAAATTTATCCAATACTGATATTGAAGCAGATGGGTATAGAGTTAATGTTGCAGTAGATTCAAATCTGATTGCCTCATTAGTCGATTACCCCGAGAAAGTTCTCTACATTATAGTCAGAGACCCCAATAATAAGAGACCGCCACTTGCTGTTGTTCGTGAAAAGGTGAAGACAGCCTCAGTAATTATTAATAATTCAAATGCTATGATAAGTGGAACAGATTTAAAAAGATTCAATCAGCTTGAGATTGTTGGTAGGATATCGTTGTCTGGTGATCCCTTGGATATAAATGATAATCTCTCAGACAGTGTAATAATCGATTCATCTGTTAGATCAATTTCTTTAAAAATTAAATAAATATTTTATATGGAAGAATAAATGAGTCAAAACGTCCCAGAAAATGCTGATATGTGCTTTGTATGTGGCATCAAAAACCCAATAGGGCTTAAGATTAAATTTGAAGCAACGGAAGATACTTGTATAGGTTATTTTAAGGCTAACGAAACTCATGTCGGCTATGATAATACTGTTCATGGAGGAATAATATTTTCTGCCTTGGACGATGTAATGGCCAATGTGCTCTATCTAAATAATATAAAAGCTCACACAGCACAGTGTGAAATTCGATACAGAAAAGCACTGGAAATTGATCATGAAGTGAAGTTAATCGGAAAAGTAACAGCAAAAAAAAGACGTCTAATTACATTGAGCGGTCAAGCAATATCTACCTCAACGAATGATGTAATCGCTGAATGTGAAGCTAAATTCATGACTATATGAATATCGAAAAGAAAAAACAGATTCTTATAGACTCGCTTAGGATCCCTGTTATCGGGGCGCCCTTATTCATTGTTTCTAATCCCAAATTAGTTATCGAGCAATGTAAGGCAGGAATAATTGGTTCTTTCCCAGCATTGAATGCAAGGACCGAAGAAGATTTAGAGAAATGGATGATTGAGATTAACGAAGAACTTGAAAATTACAAAAAAAAGGAACCTAATAAAAAGATTGCACCATATGCAGTCAATCAAATTGTTCATCAGAGCAATACGCGTTTACGACATGATGTTGAAATGTGTGTTAAATATAAAGCCCCCATAGTTATCACTAGTTTGAGGCCGCCTGGTGAGGTTGTTGAAGCTGTGCATAGCTATGGAGGCCTTGTTTTTCATGATGTGATAAATATGAAACATGCCAAGAGAGCTATCTCTGAGGGCGTTGATGGAATTATTGCTGTTTGTGCTGGTGCTGGAGGCCATGCTGGTACATTAAGTCCATTTGCCCTAGTAAAAGAGGTAAAAGAGATATTTGATGGATTTATAATTCTCTCTGGAAGCATGAGTAATGGTAAAGATGTTCTTGCTGCAGAGTGCATCGGTGCTGATCTTGCTTATATGGGAACAAGGTTTATTGCAACAAATGAGGCAAATGCAATTGAAGAATATAAGAAAATGATCATTGACAGCAATGCTGATGACATTATTTATACCTCCTTATTTACAGGTATTCACGGTAGTTATTTAAAAGGCAGTGTAACAAGATCAGGTCTCGATCCTGAAAAACTTGAAAATGGTGATAAAAATACTATGGACTTTAGTGAAAAAGAATCCAGAACAAAAGCTTGGAAAGACATATGGGGAGCAGGGCAGGGAGTAGGATCAATGAAAGATATAAAATCAGTTGCAACATTAGTCAATGAGATAGAAGAAGATTATTCAATAACAAAAAAAAGAGTGTGTCGTTGATATCTTCAAAATTATCTTTTCAAGCGCTATTTTTTGTGAGTATTGGTGGGGCCCTAGGTGCGTCCTCACGCTATCTATTGAACCTCGTATCTAATAACCTCCTAGGCATTAATATAATTGCAACGTTAGTAGCCAATTATATTGGTTGTTTTATAATGGGATGTTTGATCCAGTTTTTATATCAGAGCACAAATACTTCACATCAAAATTTCAATATAGAACATGTGTATTTGTTTTTTGCTGTTGGATTTTGTGGGTCATTTACGACAATGTCTGCGTTTATTTTCGATATGGATAATCTTTTTGTGAATAATGGGTTAAATTATTCAATAATTTATATCGTTTCTACTCTAGTCGGATCGATATTCTTTTATTATTTGGGTTCATACATATATAAGAACTTAGTATAATATAACTTAATAAGTATCTGATAAATAACTATATATGTGCATCCATCGTAATTGCTGAGCCATCAAAAAATCGCTTTAACTTAAAATCCTCCATGTTCATTGTAGTCCTATTTTGAACCATGTTGCTGATTGCCTCACCTGCTGCAGGACCAATTCCAAAACCATGACCACTGAATCCTGTCGCGAGCAGAAAACCCGGAATACTCTCTATCTCAGATATTATTGGTATTACATCAGGAGTAGTTTCTACCATCCCAGCCCACGATTCTATAATTTCAGCATTTTTTAGTTCCGGGTAGATTTTTCCTATATTTTTATCGATTTTTTTTAGAACCTTCATGTTTGGAGAGGGATCAAGTGTACGTATTCGCTCGAAGATTGTCGTACTGTCCAAATCCCATGACTTAGGCCGTAACAAATGGTCAAAAAAATCTTTACCAAAGGATATCCTTAAAACATTGAATTCTCTCATTAGTGCTTTTATATACTTAGGTCCAAAATAAATAGTAGAAGGGGTAATTGAGTGATCGAGAATCGCGCCATGTGCAACAGTATAGCCACCATCTTCACGCTTACGAATGCTTATGTTTTTATCGAAAATATTGCCTTTAATAGGGGATTTTATTGGGTTTGTCCTTGCGACAGTGCCTTTTACTTGAAGTTGAGGAACAGTGATGCCTAATGATCTGCAAAAATATGAAGACCAAGCCCCAGCAGCACAAATTACAGTAGATGTTTTTATGGGGCCATCTTCAGTGATGACTGCGGACAAATTTCCTGCAGTTTTCTCTATGCCCCTAACAGCTGTGTTTGTGAAAATTTTTGCACCAAGATTTTGTGCAGCCTTTGCAATACTGATTGTTGCTTGATGTGGCTCAGCCCTTCCATCAGTTTTTGTTATAATTCCACCTATCCATCTTTTTGCTACTTGGCCAGCTTCTTTTTCTAAATCGGTCTTATTTAGTACATCAGTTTTTATGTCATATTTTTTTGCAAGTTTTAGCCAGGAGTCATAGCTATCCATCTCATTATGGTTGTATGCGGAATAAAGACATCCGCTCTCCTTGTAACCTGTATCACCCTGAATTTCATCAGATAGGCCTCTCCATAATTCCAAACTCCTCAACATGAGTGGTACTTCTCTTTCATCTCTTCCCTGAACTCTCACCCAACCCCAGTTTCTTCCTGACTGTTCACCTGAGATAAATCCTTTTTCGCATAAACAAACATTTACACCTGATTTTGCTAAGAAATAAGCCGTAGAGACACCTATGATTCCTCCGCCAATAATTACCACATCAGCAACACTAGGTAGCTGATGAAATTTTTTTTGTTTA
>CABYDR010000024.1 GCA_902517795.1 uncultured Woeseiaceae bacterium
GATGGAGAAAAAGTCACTGGTGTTAAAACTACCCGTGGTGAAATATCAGCTCCAAAAATTGGGGTCTCTGTCGCTGGTAACACTTCACCAGTGATGAAATTAGCAGGTATAAATAAATTACCGTTAGAGGCCCACATACTTCAAGCATTCGTATCAGAACCACTCAAACCACTTATCGATACGGTGGTAACTTTTGGTGCTGGAATACACGGTTTAAGCACAGCTTATCATTTGGCAATGGAACTGAAAGCCAAAGGCAGTGGGAGTGGAGCAGATATTCTGGTTATTGATAAAACGAGTATTTGTGCTGGAGCAACAGGAATAGCATGCGGTGTTGTAAGGAACAATTATTTTCAGCCCGCTATGCGCGAACTCATGGCTCACAGTGTCAGTGTCTGGGAAAGTGATCTAAAAGCATACAGCTATCATCCTGTGGGTTATATGCAAATCAGTTCAGAGAGTATGCACGAAGATATTGTCTCGATTTATGAGCAACAAAAATCAATTGGCTATTCATCAAAATTGATTGAGGATGAAAAAGACTGTGCCACATACATGAGATCGATTTTCCATGATTGGCAAGCTCGGAACATCACGTCCGTGCTTCATGAGGCACCGGGCGGATATGCGAATAACACCAAAGCCATGTTAGGGCTTGCTGCTAAAGCAGAAGCAGAAGGTGTGCGAATTATAAGTGGTGTTGAAGCTTTAGGTTTTAAAGAGGATAACCTAGGCACCATTCAATCTATAGAGACAAACTATGGATCAATTGACTGTGATTATGTGGTGATTGGAGCAGGGCCATGGACACCAAAATTATGGGATATGTTATCGCTACCAAAAACGATAAACATTAAAAACCCTGAAACTGGTGAAATGTCGAAGAATATTGATATGTGGATCTACTGGTCCTTGCAAGAGGGCACACTTGGTATTGATCCCAATTTGCAGCTAACGAATGACGGTAAAATACCGCCCGTTATCCATGTTGATACCGACGCGCCTCTTTATTCTGATGTTGACGGCACACTGATCACCGAGGAGATGTGGGGTATTTACTATAAACCAGACTATCATTTTGATGGCGTGCAGGGCGGTGCTGCACCGTTCATTGTGGACAAGAGAGCCGATGAAGTGGCGGTTGATCCTTATGGTCCCGAGTCACCAGAATTTATTGTGGGAGATGATTTTTCGCAAATGTGGGTTTCGGCATTGGCGCATTGTCAGAAGAGATTTTCTGGAAAAATCGGTAAATACAAGAAAGAACCCTCGGGTGGCATTGGCGCCTTTACGCCTGATAGTTTTCCAGTATTTGATTCATTTAAAGAAAATTGCTTTGTTATTGCGGACAGTAATCATGGCTATAAAATGCTGGGTGTTGGTAAATTGGTAGCTGAAGCTATTTGTGGTCAAGCATCGTCATTACTAAATCCATTTAGATTTTCGAGATATGAAGAAGGTGACTTGCATCCAGTTTCTAACAGTCCTTTTCCTTGGAGTTAGGATAGAGTTGAATATTTTATATATGATTACTCCTATCACCCGCTTCCTAAAAAATTTAAAACAACTACTTGTTACTTTTTTTATTTGCCTTTATGGGTGTGGTGGAAGTAATGATAGTTTAGTGACAGATTTTGATCCTCTAATTATTTCACCAAGTACTTATACCGTGAGTGAGAATAGAACTTCGATTGGTTCGGCCATCGCTAGAGTTCCAAATTCTTCGACAGAGATAATATACTCTCTTTCAGGCAAAGATGAAGATTCCATTCACATCGACTCCTCCACTGGAACAATGTCGTTCTTATCAGCCCCTGATTATGAAAAAAAAGATTCATATTCAGTTATGTTGAATGTATCTGCAGGTAATATATCAGCATCTAAAGAGATTACAATTTTAATATCTAATGTAAGTGAGCCAATTGTTTGGGTTGAAGCAACACCAGAATCAGTCGGCATGAGCACATCAAAATTGTCTGCCGCTTTTGACAAAGCTTTTTCTGACGGATCATTTACACAAGCAGCTCTCGTAATTAAGGATGGCAAGCTGATTTATGAGAGATACAGAGGGATTGCAGCAGGTGAGGAGTCTACAGTACAAAATAGCTCTTCTTTTGACACAAGTACCAATGTTCAGGATCGATGGGGCAGCAAGAATCAGAGCAGTATGGTCACATCTTGGTCAACTGCAAAATCTTTTACCAGTGTACTAATTGCTATAGCGATAGAGCAAGGTTTTATAAATTCATTAGACCAAAGTGCTTCCGATTTTATAAGTGAATGGTCAAATGACAATCGTAATCAAATTACGATTCAAGATTTATTGGATATGCATTCTGGTTTGGAAATGATATGCGCGAATAGTACGACTGACCTCAGTTCCTGTCAATACAACAGACGTGATGGCGACATCATGTATTTTGATAACCAGCTTACTCCTTGTATTAATCGTGTAATGGCTACACCCGGTGAGACATATCCTTGGTATACACATTCAACCTATGATACTGGCTATTATGTTTATTCTAATTGTGACAGCATGGTTTTGGGTGAAATTTTGTTTCGAGCTACAGGAAAGAGTATTGAAGCATATGCAGATCTTAATCTTTTTTCCAAAATCGGAATGGATGCCGAGTGGTGGCAAGATAATGATTCCTCAAGCCAACTAGATGGTAACTATCTATCGTTTTGCTGTATCGATGCCACTATTAGAGATTTCGCAAAATTTGGCCAATTAATTCTTAATAATGGAGCGTTAGATGGCGATCAAATAATACCTGAGTCCTATATAGATAAAATAAAAGAAATACCAGATGGTACACCTCAAAATTTAAAAGAGATATCACCCGGAACAAGCTATGGTTTACAATTCTGGACATTAACACCTAGAACAGTCAGTGATGGTTCATCCTTTCCTTCACCTAACACTATCTACACCACAATCGGTTTTGATGGTCAGTACATTATGATGGATTTTACAAATAATATGCTTGTACTCAGAAACAGCCTATATCAAGCTGCTTTGTATCGAAGTGGCGAGAGAAAATATATTGTTACAGACAAAGCGGCAACATCAGATTTTGTAGCCTCTTTGCCAGGTGGAATGGGTTTAGGGGTGGGTTATAATTTTTTTCCCCAAGACTTCCTTAATGACGTTACAAATGCCATTGATTGAGATTAAATTGAGACTATCCTTGACCCAGGAGGACCCGAAACTCCGACCAATGGATTATGAGGGCTCCGATCTAAATCTTGAATTAATAAACTATAGTATCAATTGTATTAATAGTTCCATCATTTCTTGATTGTCTTCCAGATTCAATAATATTTGACCAAAAATCTGTATTCATAAAAGTTGAGTATTGTAACGAACAATAATCACTTCTTTCTTTCCTCCATGCTGATGCTGGAAAAATTATTCTTTTTGCATTTGAAATAGCATTAGCATCAATCTGATTTCTTCTGCTAGCGGATAAATGCATTTGATTTGACTGGTTTCTAAAAAAGCTTGCTGCTCGATTAAATTCGTCCCCTGTTATATACCCAACTGCATAGCCACTCCGCTCTTCATAACATTGTTTAATTAGAAAATATGAATTAGCGAGTGATTTATAGTTTTCATGATCGACATCCTTATATTTCTGAGGGTCTGACATGATATCTACTTTATTTCCTATCATTCCATTTTGCCCTGCAATTGGGATAGAAATTAAATCTTCATAATATTTGATTAAACTCCCTATTACTTTATTTTCTGGATCAGTTCTCTTTCTTCCGAGAGTGATAACTTTTTGACCCTCTTCATTTAAGATTCTTATTTTTAGTTTAGCGCCAATATCACCCCTCAATTTGTTTACTAATCTATCAATATTATTTAATTGTTTTGAGTCTTGTCTGGAGTAGCTTAAAACTTCAAATTTATCGTCTTCTGATGTAGCTACAGCAATAATTTTATCTCCTACTTTTATTCCAGAATCCATTACAGCACCACCAGAAACTAGTTCTTTGACTTCGATTCTTCCCATATGGTCATAATCTAAATATACTCCAATCTTTCCATTCGATATTTTTAAAAATCCGTCTATTAGAGCTTCCTGTAAATGCCAATATTTAATTCTGCTGTCTACATCAGACTCGCTTTGAATCTTTGGTGAGTAGAGATAAACATTTGATAATGTATCTAATCTTCTATCAAGGAAGCTAGGGGTTATGTGAGGGATTTCTCCTCCTCTAGCAACTCTTACTATGTCAATAAATGTCCAAATATTTAACTCCATAATATGCACTGGGGCCGAATCTCTTTCGTAGCTATCTATCTCTGTATTATTCCAAATACCATCAGTTCTTCTTCCTAGATTACTTATCGCTAAAGCCTTTATAGTTGTTGGGCTAATAGAATATTCATATTTAGGTTCTTCACCATAGCTATTATTGTTTGTGCTTCTTTTAATAAGTGTAGATGTCTTGGAGCTAATTCTTGTATTTGGAGGAGTAATATTTGGCAATAAATTTAAAACAAAAATTGTGTCTTCATAAGAAGGTATCGATTTCTCATAATGAGGGAACTTCTCATATAAGTTACTTAATGAGAAAAAATGAAATGCTGCTTTAAAAACATCTTGAGGCTTACAAGGGTCTATTCCTGGAAATATTTTTTTAACTCTTGCGCCAAAAGTAATTATTTCCTCATTAAATGTCTCTGTACATATTGCTTTCAGTTTATTTGAATGTCTGTAATATGTTTCTTGGTCTCGGTAAAGCCAATTTATAAGTTCGTAATAGCCATTTGACTGTCTTCTATTAATTATTTGATCATAAGATGAAAAATCTCGAATATGATCTGAAGACACATAAGTTCCATTATTTAAATCAGAAGGGGAGAGAATCTCATCGTACATGACTCTTAAAATATTAAAATATTGATCGTCATCAAAATAATCTAAGGTTCTTGCTATTCTATCTTTATGCTTCTCAGATCCATCTTGTGCTCTGATTATCCAATCATATTCCCATTTAAGGTTAAGCAATTCATTTAATTCTTGTTCAGATCTTTCTTCAGAATCTATTCCTTTGTCTATGTAAGCCGCCTCTGCATTTCTAGTTGCGGCTATACTCTCTTCCTCAGTCAGCACGAGAGAGATCTTCTCTCTAGGGGTATTGATGTATAAGGGTTGCTCGTATCTTAAATATTCCAATATATAACTTATCCAATCTATATGATCTCTACAGAACCAAAACTCTTCATAATCATCTTGTGTTGTTTTATTTCTATTTAGATCTATACAATATTTGCCCTCTTCTTTCACTCTTCCAAGTTTTATGTCTTCTCTTTCTATCTCTATCTCTCTTAAAAGTTCTTCTTGCCTGTTGATCACTTTGTCTTTTGATTTTAATTCATCATATAAATCGTTAATTAATTTGATTTTGTCTTTTTCATCCTGAATTTGTTGTTTTATTTTTAATGGTCGATTCTCCCATTGTTCTGGCGTAGAACTAAGAAATTCACCAACTGCAAATTTTTTCTTTAAATCTTTTTCTAACCAATCAATTATTCCGGGTAATGATTTTAGTTGATTCTCTCTACACCAAACTTTATCTTTTCTATTTCTGTATTCAACCATGGTTAATGGTATTACACTTTTGAAACCACCACGTGGACATTCAGGATGTTTAGATAGAGCTACTTTTTTGTATTTTTTTTCTATTTCTGAAAGTCTTACTATCTCCCTTTTTACTTCGTCATATTCATTGAGAAGTTGTTTTAATTTCCTAACATCTTGCCGAACCATATTCGAATTAAAAACATAATCAGGGAACTCAATGGAGTTTTGCTTCGAACCTCGAAATAAATAATAATCACCATATGAGAAGTTTTTCTTGAGTGGAATAAAACCATCACGTATCAAGAAATCGAGTCCCTTTTGAGTGTGCATGTCTACCTCTAGAACATCCTTTATATAAAACTCTGTCCACATTTGATGGTAGAGTTCAATATTCTCCTTTTCATAACTCGGCTGATTACTATCAATGAACTTTGAGCTAAAAGAAAATGAGTTTAGATCTGATGAGCTATGATTATTGGAGCCTCTTAATTCATTTCCATTAACATTAAAATTAAATGAGAGTATGAATAATCCTATAAATATGATTTTCTTCATTATTTAATGATGCCACAACAGTCTTTGTTCATAAACATGTAGGAGGATTCTGAGAACAGATAAAGATTTAAATCGAGAAAAGTAGATTACCTGTTCTCACTTTCTAAGAACAGTTACCTTGGAAACCCTTTAAATGGTGGGCCCGGGAGGACTCGAACCTCCGACCAATGGATTATGAGTCCACTGCTCTAACCAACTGAGCTACAGGCCCTTAGTCTATGATATATTTTGAATATGATATTCTAAACCTAATGGAGTAACCATGAAACAATTTATTTATTTATCATTTTTTCTTTCATTATTCTTATATGGATGCAGCAATGATAATAATTTTGTATCTAAGGACAATATGAATCAAAGAGATATTATCGGTAACAATGCTTTCTTGTATTATAAAAATTACGATGAGGCTACAAGCTTCTATGGCGATATTTTAGGTTTTAAAAATGTCTTTGAATTTCCGGATTTTGCAACGATATTTCAAACGACAAAATCAACCTTCATTACTGTTGTAAATGATAACGGCAGGGGAATGCATTCCTCGGATGAGCCGAAGACCATTGCCATTGCCCTAGTGACCGATCAGCTCGATGGCTGGTATCAATATGCACTATCACAAAATTTGGATATAAAAAATCCACCAAAACCTCTAGCTGATAATCCACATCATGCTTTTCTGGTGACTGATCCAGGTGGATACATTCTGGAATTTGAGCACTTCGCAGATCATCCTGAAAATAAAGAATTTATTCCTTTGCTAAATAATAGTGAGAATATTTATGGAGTAAAAGGCTCTCAAAGGCCCGATAATCTTGCTTTTAAAGCAAGTATTTATTGGTTGTATCATAGCAATGAAGAGGAAGCCGAAGCATTCTATCAGGAAGTGATGGGTTTAAAGATGATCGTGAAACAATCGTTCTCTGACATTCTCACTTCAAGTCCTACTGGCTATATTGGGCTCGTAGAGGATGGTATCGGGATACATAATGCCACCCATGAGAAAGCCGTGAATGTGGGTTTTATGACCAATAGCGCACAAGCCTGGTTTGACTATCTCAAAGAACAGCCCACCTTTTCGCTCAGAACAGAAGAATTGGTTCATGAGCAAGATAGCCAAGGAAATAATCTAATTGATATTGTCATCGGTTATGATCCAGATAATTATTTTATTGAAATTGACGAATTTTTAGATACAGAATTCAATAAAGAGCTTCGACAAGCACTAGGAATTATTTAAACAGTCAGTAATTAAAAATATTTAAGCCAGGCAATGCGTTTATTGGCTTGCTTGTAGTTTGCGAACCATTTTGTTGGAAAGTAGAGAACAATCGACAAAATCACAAAAGCAATCCAGATATAACCGACATTTGGGAAGGACAAATATTGACCTTGATTTGCCCCAAAGAGTGAATAACCAATCACATATAATACTTTTAAGACGAACAGGTGCAATACATAAAAAAACATTGGTGCTGCACCAAAATGAGACATTATTCTGACAAATTTTTGATCATTTAGTCTCTCAAAAAGAACGATGAGCAGTAACCCCAAGCTCAACATTGAAAGGTTGAATAAGAAAGAAGGAGGATATTTTGTAAGTGAGAGAAAACTCATCAGTGTGACTGAGGCGTCACCGGTATTTATCCAGGGTTGATCACCATAGAAATTAAGGAATCTGATTACAAAAAATAGAACAATCCCATAGATACCATATTGAAGAATCTTCTTTTGTTTCTTTTCATAAAATATTTTTTCTGAAAATAAGGGCCCGGATACGAAACCCAATGCAATGACACCTACCCAGGGGAGAACTGGATAACTGGTTCTTAAAACAATACCTCCTATTTCTATTACCTCTCTTTGATAGAGAATAGCCCACAAAACATAGAATACGGATTCTGGCTCTAATTTGAAATCACCGATGAGGTTATGTAAACACACTATAGTTAACCCAATAAGAGAAATCATCCAATTCTGAAAATAGATCAATACGGATAGAGCGATCATACAAAGTCCGATACACCAAATTACTTGTAGGAAAAACATATCTGGCGGATATTTACCAGACCACAAGAAAACAATCAGAGTAATTTCAAGGGAAACAAGGAAAAGACCTCTTTTGAAAAGGAATGTCGATGTTTCGCTTTTCGAGTGTTTTTGCATGTAAAGCCATGCTGATAAGCCTGTTAACCAAATAAAGACTGGAGCACATATGGAAGTAATAAAGCGTGTGTAAAATAATTCAGGACTGGTAATAAATACATCCACTGGATCAGACACTTGTAAATGAAGATAGAAAGTTTCTCGAATATGATCAATGAGCATGATGACCATAACGAAGCCGCGTAATGCGTCAATTGATATTAGGCGATTCATGAATATGAGTATTTAGTTAATTTGTTTTTGATTTGATTAATAGCATACACATTAATCAAATTTCTCATTGTCAACTTTTGTCAACTTGCCATTCATCCCAGGCAATCTCTCTTCCTGGAAAGGCTGCATGCCTGAAACCCCAGACTTCGTTTAACCATTTTTTTGTTTGTCTAAACAACACGTCATCCATATGAAAACTGCTGTCTGAAACCCATAAATATACCTCGCAGTCATGAGATTTTTTTTTAGTGGGATTTATGTATATGCAGCCGATGTAATCATTCTTATCTGCAGGGTAAACAGAATATGCGAACGCTTTTTTTTGTTTGAATTCAGTTTCATGCCTTACCAGATCCTTGGTGTTTTCATCTAATGTCATGTCCTCAGCAGGCCAAGTATCATCTCTTTTGAATATTTGTCTCAGTCTTTTTCGACTGGACATAACAACTTTATAGTCAATTTCTGTAATTGAGGGTTCTAGAATTGAAAAGTAAAAATCACCAACATTGCAGTTTTCAGGAGCAATGAAATTCTCTGGCAAATTGATTTTGCCTTCTTTCAAAGAGATCAGTCCTCGTTAAGAAAACTCTTTAATTGATCGGATCTCGTTGGATGACGCAATTTTCTGAGAGCTTTTGCTTCAATCTGACGAATTCGTTCACGAGTTACATCAAATTGTTTGCCAACTTCCTCCAGGGTGTGATCGGTATTCATGTCAATACCAAATCTCATTCTCAATACCTTAGCTTCTCTTGGTGTAAGTCCAGATAAAACCGTATGAGTACTTTCCTTCAATCCCTGACCTGTAGCTGAATCTTGAGGTGAATGGATTGTATGATCTTCAATAAAATCACCAAGATTCGAATCTTCATCATCCCCTATTGGGGTTTCGGTTGAAATTGGTTCTTTTGCTATCTTGAGAACCTTTCTTACCTTATCTTCAGGCATATCCATTCTCTCTGCCAATTCTTCCGGCTGTGGATCTCTGCCCATTTCTTGAAGCATTTGCCTGGAGATACGGTTGAGTTTGTTTATGGTCTCTATCATATGAACAGGAATTCTTATTGTTCTGGCTTGATCAGCTATTGATCGAGTGATTGCTTGTCTTATCCACCAAGTGGCGTACGTTGAAAATTTATATCCGCGTCGGTATTCAAATTTGTCCACTGCTTTCATCAAGCCAATGTTGCCCTCTTGTATAAGGTCAAGAAATTGCAATCCTCGGTTGGTGTATTTTTTTGCTATTGAAATTACAAGCCTTAAGTTTGCCTCAACCATTTCTTTTTTTGCTCGTCGTGCTTTTGCCTCGCCAAGGGTCATACGACGGTTAATCTCTTTGATGTCAGGGATAAGAAAAGCAGTTTTGTTTTCTATAGAAATTAGTTTTCTCTGAGCACGCAATATATCACTTTTCAATTTTGATAGTGTCGATGAATGCTTGCGTTTTGCACGAATATGTTTTTCGATCCATGTTAGGTCAGTTTGACTTCTCTCAAAACTAGAAATGAAGTCTTTTCTTGGCATACCTGCTCTGACAACTGCCATTTGCATAACATTTCTCTCTTGCATACGAATGGTTTTAATGTCGCTTTTAAGTTCTTTTATTAGAAGCTCCGTCAGCTTGGGTGAGAGCTTCAATTCCATTATTTTTTCTGAAAGTTTTTGAGACATTTTTATAGTGTTCTCATCTTTACTGCCATTACTTTGTGTTAATTTATTTAATTTATTTATGAGGCGATTTATCGCTTTCATTCTCTTTTTGACTTCATCCGGATCGGGACCAGTATCCACTGGATCTTCATCTTCATCTTCATCTTCTGTTACTTCAGCTTTGTTTATGGGCGATTGAATTTCATCCGGTGCATTAGGATCAATAAAATCAACAATAAAATCCTGAAGTCGTGTTACACCTTCATCCACATTTTTATATACTTCCATCAATTTATCTAAAGCAGGTGGGTATTTAACAATCTCTAATTTTACTTGATTTAATCCATCTTCAATTCTTTTTGCAATCTCGATCTCACCTTCTCTGGTAAGCAATTCAACCGTACCCATCTCTCTCATATACATTCTTACTGGATCCGTTGTTCTGCCAAATTCAGCATCAACGCTGGCCAGCGCTTCCTCAGCTTCTTGTGACGCATCATCATCAGTTGTAACCGCTTCATCACTGAGTATCAATGATTCACTGTCAGGCGCTGACTCATAAACAGATATACCCATGTCGTTAATCATATTGACTATGTCGTCTATTTGCTCTGGATCAACAATATCATTAGGCATATGGTCGTTTACCTCACTGTAGGTAAGGTAACCTTGCTCTTTACCTCTAGCAATTAGGTCCTTCAATTGTTGTGCTTGCTGACTTACGGATCCTTTTGATTCATCAGGATTTTCGATTTTTGCTTCAGTTTTTTCTGATTTTTGAGCCAATTTCTTATGCCTTTTAAAATAAAATAAACCTAACACACCATTTTATCATAGCTGCTGGTTCTTATAATAGTTTTATCTTTTTATTTTGTTCTTGTGAATAATTTCTTTTAGTTCAACTTTCTCATCAGAAGTGAGTTCATTATCGGCTTGTTTCTTTATTAACGAATTTATTCTTTCGTTGTAAAAATTTTTAGCAATTTGTGCTAAACAGTTGTTTAATTCTTCTTTTGCATTAAACTCTTGATTCTTAGGAAATGAATTTATAGCGAGTTTGGATAGGTGCTTGCCTTCATCGTCTTCTCTCCATCTTTCAATCAATGCAGCTGTGTTCATATTTGGCTCATCTTTGATATTTTTTAATAGCTTAATAAGTATTTTGATTCCTGGTTTCTCATAATTAACAAATTCAATGTTGCTAATTTCCTTGACTGCTTCTGGATAATTTAGAATCAGTGATATCGATTTTTTTATTACAGATGGGCTATCCTTTTTCGTATTTAGGTTTTTTCTTCGTGGAGCATAATTAATAGAGGATTTTCTTTTGTTTGCAATTTTATCCTCGGAAATTGATTGTTCGAGTTTTTTAGCAGAGAGGCCCACCAGAGCGGATAATTTTTCTATTATTAGCTCTTTAAATATTCCTCTTTGTATCCTATTTACTAATGGTTTGACCCTCTCTGCTAATCTTGCTCTTCCATCTACTGATTTAAGATCAATATCTTCAGATGTCCTTTGAATCATGAAATCTGATAAATCTTTACCATTATTCAAGAGTTTCTCGAAATTACCTGTTGATTTTTTTCTTATATATGAGTCAGGGTCTTCTCCATCTGGCAGAAATACAAATTTTATTTGTCTGCCATCTTTCAAATGAGAGAGTGAATTCTCTAGCGCTCTCCATGCAGCTAAATAACCAGCCTGATCTCCATCAAAACAAAAACAGATTGTGTCAGACAATCGAAACAATCTGGTAAAATGATCATCTGTAGTCGCTGTCCCCATTGAAGCGACGGAGTATTCAACTCCATTTTGAGATAATCCAATCACATCCATATAGCCCTCAACTACAATTACTTTTTCAATTACTCTCATTGATTTTTGGCACTCGTATAATCCATACAGCTCCCTTCCTTTATGGAAGATTGGTGTTTCTGGAGAATTCAAATATTTTGGCTGATCTCCCTCGAATATTCTGCCACCAAAACCAATAAACCGGCCTCTATTGTCTCGAATTGGGAAGATTATTCTGTCTCTGAACCTATCGTAATATCCTTTATTGTTTTCTTTTTTTATGATTAAGCCCAGTTTCAGAAGAGACTTAATATCCGAATCTGTTGTGCCAAAGTTGTCCAATATATTTGACCAACCTTTTTCTGCATAACCAATTTTGTATTTTTTTGCGGTTTTTCCGTCGATGCCCCTTTTTTTCAGATACCGGATTGCTTTGGCATTATTTTTTAGGTTATTTTGAAATTTCTTTTGAATTGCATCCATCAATAGAAAAAGATCATCATTCTTTTTTATTGGACTGCTTCTGTTTTCATAGGGCACCTCGACTCCCAACTCTGATGCTAGGCTTTCGACCGCTTCTACAAAGTTCAGATTTTCATACTCCATCAGAAAACCAAGAGCTGTACCGTGTGCTCCGCAACTGAAACAATGATAAAAACCTTTCAGTGGACTAATAGTAAGTGAGGGATTTTTATCATTGTGAAAAGGGCAGACTGCTTTAAATTCTTTGCCTGCTTTTTTAAGATCAATTCGTTTAGAAAGAACATCAACAATATCCGCTCTTGCGATAAGGTCGTCAATGAAATGTTGTGGTATCAGTCCGCTCATGTCTGTTTATTAACTCTGATGCTTTACATTATATTACTTTGAATAGAACGCAAGCCTCACGAATGAAATGACAAGTTACGAATTATTTTGTGAGACGTTCTCGAACAATATTGCTTACTTTGCTCATATCAGCTCTGCCCTTTGTTTTGCCTTTAATGATAGACATTACTGAGCCCATATTTTTTATATCTTCAGCATTACTTTCTTCTATTGCATCACTAATAATTGATGCCAGTTCACTTTCGCTTAATTCTTCTGGAAGATAGCGATTAATAATTTTAATTTCGTCGATCTCGATCTGTGCGAGATCCTCTCTTTCACCTTTTTGAAACTGTGAAATCGAATCTCTTCGTTGTTTAACCATCTTATTTAAAATATCTAGTATTTGCTCATCATCATCTAGAGTGATTTGTTTATCTATTTCGATTTGCTTGATCGATGAAAGTATCAGACGAATTACTTTTAACTCATCCTTAAACCCAGAGCGCATGGCATTCTTCATGTCTTCTTGAATGCGGAATTTTAAATTCATACTATTTTGTGAAGGTCACTCAATCTAATAGAGACGTTTTCTTTTTGTGATATCTCTTGAGTTTTTTTTCATGGCGCGCTTCACGGCAGCAGCTTTTTTGCGTTTTCGTTCCATGGCTGGTTTTTCATAGAACTCTCTTTTTCTTAATTCTGTGAGGATGCCAGCTTTTTCGCACGCACGTTTAAAGCGACGCAACGCAGAGTCAAAATACTCATTTTCTTTTAATTGAACACTTGGCATACTGATCACTTATCTGAATTAGAGCGGTGCATAATACTGTTAATAGAGCATTTTTGCAAAGATAAATTGTTATAATTATTGAGCATTTTTTAAACTTCATCTTTTGAGATCCTATATCATCTGAATAATATGTTAATTCTTGGAATAGAAACCAGTTGTGATGAGACGGCTGTCGCGCTTTATGATATAGAAAGAGGCTTGATTGCTCATAACTTGAAGAGTCAAATAGATCTTCACGCCCCTTATGGAGGTGTCGTGCCTGAAATTGCATCCAGAGACCACCTAAGATGTCTGATGCCACTTATCAAAAAGATATTGACTGATAATGACATAAAAAAACCCGATGTAATTGCCTATACTGCTGGACCTGGATTAATTGGAGCATTGATGGTTGGCAGTGCTATTGCTAATGGTTTAGCACTTGCATGGAACTGCAAAGTAATACCAATTCACCACATGGAGGGACATTTACTGGCACCAATGTTGGAGGAGGAGAAACCAGTTTATCCTTTTCTTGCATTGCTTGTATCTGGCGGTCATTCTTTGCTCGTAAATGTTAAAGCAGTTGGTGATTATAAGATATTAGGTACTACACTTGACGATGCAGTTGGTGAAGCTTTTGATAAGGTAGCGAAGCTTTTAGATCTGGGTTATCCGGGCGGGCCAAAAATAGCAAAATTAGCTGAAGAAGGAGATCCAAACGCTTTCAAATTTCCAAGACCAATGCAAAAAAAACCTGGATTTGATTTTAGTTTTAGTGGATTAAAAACAGCCGTAATGCTCAAGACAAGGGAGTTAAGTGAGCAAGAAATGTTGGAACAAAATAAAGCAAACATAGCTGCTTCTTTCCAGAAGGCGGCTATTGATAGTTTGATTGGCAGAACCTTAAAAGCAGCTAGAGAGCATAATCTATCTAGGATCATTGTTTCTGGCGGTGTCGGAGCAAACCTGATGCTAAGAGCCAGCCTAAGAGATTGTTTTGATGGCGATGTATTTTATCCAAGGCTGGAACTTTGTACTGACAACGCTGCAATGATAGCAGTGGCTGCATCTTATCGTTTGTCTGATCAGAGAAATCCGGGCAGTGTGGAGGCTATGGCTCGATGGCCAATGGAAGATATAAATTACTAAGAGGTGTATTCAGTGGATAAGATTTTTCTGAGTGAGATAAAAATTGAAACAACTGTCGGTATATGGGAGTGGGAAAAGAGGATCAAGCAGACAGTGATTATTGATATAGAGATGTCAGCCGATATTAAGAAAGCGGCATCAACTGACGATATCAATGATACTCTGAATTACAAGGCTGTTGCAAAAAGCGTGAGGAAGCTTGTTGAGGAATCACAATTTCAATTGGTCGAGACAATGGCGGAGAAAATATCAGAGCTAATCTTAACTGAACATGACGTTCATTGGGTCAAGGTGAAAGTTAATAAACCGGGAGCTATCAGGGGTTCAAAGGGAGTTGGCATAATTATTGAGAGAGGAAAAAATTAATCATCATGACTGAGGTCTTTTTTGGTATAGGAAGTAACATTAAGCCAGAAGAAAATATAGTTCTTGCTGTGAGGGAGATTAAAGATATTTTTGTGGATGTCATAGTTTCTCCTGTATACAAAAATAAATCAGTTGGATTTGAAGGTAATGATTTTCTCAATCTGGTCATTAGTTGCTCAACAAAAATGAGTGTTTATGAGGTTAGTGATTTTATTGAGCAAGTTCATAACTTGAGTGGCAGAGAAAGAAAATCAAATAAGTATTTATCAAGAACTTTAGACATAGATTTATTGATGTTTGGCGATCATATTATACAAGATAGTAAGGTGCATATTCCCCGAGATGATATCTTGAAATACAGTTTCGTTCTTAAGCCACTCGTTGATATTGCCCCAGAATCCATCCATCCGATCACTAAATCTTCCTTCTCTGAACACTGGGATAGAATGGACAAGGCTGAGAACCCTTTGATACCTGTCGAAATAAAAACTCTCTAAATGCTTTTCCCTCCATCAACTGAGATTGTCTGCCCAGAAATATAACTAGCAGAATTTATCAGAAACAACGCGCAATCTGAGATATCCTGCGGATCTCCTTTTCTCTTTAAAGGAACAGAATTCAAAATTTTATCTTTCGTTGCCTTATCAAGATTTCCCTCAGGCCACAGTATCGCACCTGGAGAAATCCCATTTACCCTTACCTCAGGTGCTAAATCCCTCGCCAGAGATCTAGTTAAAATTTCTAAACCTGCTTTTGCCACAATATACACAGCATGATCTTTCGGAGGGCTTTTTATATGAATATCAACCAAATTGATAATTGATCCTTTATTTTTTCTGAGGCTAGCAGAAGCTTCCTGGCTAATAAAAAGTGGACCTTTTAGATTTGTCCCGATTAAATCATTCCAGTTTTCCTCTGTAATATCTCCTATCGGTGTAGGATAAAAGCTGGAAGCATTATTAATGAGTAGATCTACTTTACCTCCCCATTGTAAAAAACTATTTACGAGAGTTTTAGCGTCAGATATTTGAGTTATATCAGCCTTAAATATTTGGGCAGAACTGGCTCTTTCAGCATTAAGTTCATCACATAATTTTTTTGCATCTTTCTTTGATGAGTTATAGTGAATACCGACATTATAACCTGCCTGGTGAATGTTTCGGGAGATCGATGCACCTATTCTTTTGGCTGCACCAGTGATTAAGGCATATTTAATTTTTTTTTCTTTGATAGGGCTCATAGTATGTAATTAATATTAATTGCGTATTATCCAATAATACTAAACAATGATTCCTCGATAAATAATATTACATAGAATAAATATGATTTTTGAGGTTTCAATGCCATCAAACCTTCCATTACCAAATCATGACGAAAAATATATCAGTGATTTAGCACTCAGTGAGATTAAACAAAAAATAAAGTTAAATGGTGGCAATATCAGTTTTAGTAAATTCATGCATCATGCTTTATATGCACCTGTGCTTGGTTATTACTCAGGAAGATCAAAGAAGTTTGGCGAGAGTGGTGATTTTATAACCGCTGCCGAGGAGACTGGCATACTAGGTCGTATAATTGCAAAACAATGTAGTGCCATCCTAAATGAAATACCTGATGCATCTATAATTGAATATGGTCCAGGAAGTGGCGCCTTAGCGATATCAATTTTAAAGCAACTTCTTAAGATGGATCTCAAGCCGAGGGCGTATTATATGGTCGATGTCTCTGAAGATCTTATCGAAAGACAGAAAAATAGAATATCAACCGAACTGCCTGAAATTTATGATTCGGTAATCTGGATATCAGAAATTCCAGATGGGTTTAGTGGCGTCGTAATAGGAAATGAAGTTATAGACTCTATGCCATTTGAAAGATTTATGATTTCTGATAAACGTATCTTGCAGTTTTTTGTTGGTATAAAAGAAGAAGAGCTTATGTATGAATTAGAGCCAGCAAATCCTGAACTAAAGAAATATGTTAAGCAAATTGAAGGTAAAATTGGCAAATATCTCTGCGATGGCTTTATTTCTGAGGTTTCATTCAGGGGACGTGATTGGATAAATGAAATTAGCTTGAGGCTCAATCAAGGTATGGTTATTTTATTGGACTATGGTGTTTCTAGGTCAGAATATTATTCTGATGATAAAAATCAAGGATGGATGCATTGTCACTTCAAGCATCACAAGCACTTTGAACCTCTCATCTATCCTAGTATACAGGATATAACAACGTGGGTTGACTTTTCACTTATTTCTGAAACTGCGAAAGCTAATGGTATGATGGTTGATGCGTATCTAACTCAAGCTCAATTTATTATTAATAATGGTATTGAGGATGAATTTCTGGGTTTTGACAGTATGGATACAAAAAAACAGATGGAACTAACAAGACAAATTAAATTATTGACATTACCAGATAAGATGGGGAGTAATTTTAAATGTTTGATAATGACAAAAAATTTTCTTAAGAAGGGTGCGGTTAACCAAACAGGCGATAAATCATATGTGCTCTAGTGACAATAATCTTCTTTTATGAATACATTTCAAATTATTGTTCTCGGGATCATCCAAGGTTTAACTGAGTTCCTCCCTATATCAAGTTCTGGGCACTTAATCCTCGTGCCAAAAATTTTTGGTTACACAGATCAAGGAATTGTGTTTGATATTGCTGTCCACCTGGGGTCATTGTTTGCAGTGGCGTTCTATTTCAGAGACGATCTTTGTACAATGCTTTCTTCTGTATTCAGTTTTCAGAAAAATAATAGTAATAGAGATTTAAAGTTATTTTTGTATCTTATAATTGCAACTATTCCAGCAGCTTTTGTAGGTTATTTCCTGTCAGATTTAATTGATAGCCAACTCAGAAATCCGCTGATTATAGCATCCACTCTGTCTTTTTTCGGGGCGCTGATGTGGATTGCCGACAAAAAATCAGTACGTAAAGATACTATTTATAATCTTGATTTTCCGAAAGTGGTCATCATTGGTATTGCTCAGTCAATAGCTCTCATCCCAGGTACTTCCAGATCTGGTATAACAATGACCGCCGCACTATTTCTTGGGTTAAAAAAAGAGGATGCTGCAAAATTTTCATTTCTTTTATCGATACCTGTCATTCTATTAGCATCTTGCTATAAATTTTTTCAGATATTATCCAATGGAATCCATGTAATTTGGGGCGAATTGTTCATAGGTGCAGCTGTAGCTTTTATTGTTGCTTATTTTAGTATTGAGATCTTCATGAGGATAATAAGAAATTATGGCTTGGTACCATTTGCAATTTATCGAATAATTTTGGGTGTAGTTATTTTTTATTTATTTCTTGACTGATTAATCTTATTCTTTCTTGACTGATTTTTTCCCTTATTTTTCTGGGATTAGTTTCATCATTAATAATTTTTTTCGTCTGGACGTTATTACAAGCTACGATAATTTTAGCTATCTTTTTAAACATATTTTTATTTTTTTTCTCGGTATCCAAAATTGAGTATGCATCAAGTACAATATTGAATCGTTCGGTTCTTCTGAATGCATCTGAATCCTCCAATAACTCTAAAATTGATTTTGCCTCTAAAGACTCAGCCTGATCGAGAATGTTTTTATATGTTATAAAAATGCTGGATACTTCAGAAAATCTTCTAGGAATTGGTAATCTTTTTTTAAGGCTATCTAAAGTCTTTTGAAAATTAATCTGCATCTCATCATCATCAGAGGTCTTCGCTCTTTCAATATCATAAATAAAGGCTGAGAAGTTAACAGCAGGATCATATGAGTGGTTCGCAATTTTTTTTAGGGCATTAAAACCATGTTTAATTTTAGTATCCTTGTTGATATAAAGCTCTGGGAAAAGTCTGATTAACGCACCACAATTTTGAAGGGTAATAAAAAAAACATGTGGATCATTCCCACTGAGCGCCTGTTCCATTTCCTTCCATACTCTATCTGAAACCAAATGATCCAACTCGCCATCATCACTGATGCTCTTCATAATTTTTTGGGTATCAGCATGAACACTAAAACCTAACTGATGAAATCTTGCGGTAAACTTTGCTGTTCTGAGGACACGAACTGGATCTTCATCAAAAGCTTTTGAGACATGCCTCAATTTTTTTTGATTAATATCATCTAGACCATTGTAGGGATCAATCAAGTTATCATTTCTATCAATAGCCATAGCATTAATAGAAAGATCTCTTCTCTTGAGATCTTCAAGTAAGGTGACATTTTTTGAGGTATTAAAATCAAATCCATGGTAACCGGGCTTAATTTTTTTTTCAGTTCTGGCTAAAGCATATTCCTCCTTTGTTTCTGGGTGCAAGAAAACAGGAAAATCTTTACCTACAGATTGAAAGCCACGCTTTTTCATTTCCTCGGGCGAAGAACCCACGACGCACCAATCTTTTTCCTTGATTGGAAGCCCTAAAAATCGATCTCGAACTGCACCACCAACGAGATAAACTTTCATGATAGTGTTATTGGATCCTTAGAATTAATGTTCTATTTTCTCTTTCAAACATGAGATAGAGGATATCATTGTTCTGGGCAATACTCTCAAGTTGCTGTATATTTTCAACTCTCATTCTGTTCACTGCGACGATTAAATCGCCTTTCTCAAGACCCCTTTGATCAGCTGGTGAGCCAGATTCAACATCAGTGACTTCCACGCCTACTTTGTTTGCGGAAGAAGAAAATTGAGCGCCTACCAGTCCAGGATGAATATCAGAACCGATTTGCCTTGCAATTTTTTGTTGACCGAGCACGGCATTTGTTTCAAGTTTACTGGATTGCCTGATAAATTCTATTGTTACTCTCTCACCAGAGCCCTTCAAGCCTATTGCGTTTTGAAGATCCCTTGCGTTTGAAATTCTTTCATCATTAACTCTAATAATGATATCTTCCACCCTAAGTCCAGCTTCTTCTGCAGCTGAACCCGGTTCAATTGCTGTTATCATTGCACCACTTTCTGAATCAAAACCTAGAATTTCTGCGCTCTCTTGATCAATTGTTTGGATTGAAACGCCCAATAATCCTCTTCTTATTTCACCAAAGTCAAGCAACTGGCTCATAATTGATTGGGCGATTTCAGATGGTACTGCAAATCCTATGCCAACATTACCACCAGATCGACTGATAATTGCGGAGTTTATCCCAACTAATTCGCCTTGCATATTGACAAGTGCACCTCCAGAATTTCCGGGATTAATGGACGCATCAGTCTGGATAAAATCCTCGTAGCCTGAAGTACTGATACCAGTTCTCCCAAGAGCACTTACAATACCAGATGTAACCGTATTTCCGAGACCAAATGGATTTCCAATTGCAATAACAAAATCTCCCACTTCAACTTGGTTAGAATCTCCAATTTCTATATCAGTTAAATTTTCTGATTCGACTTTAAGAACAGCAATATCTGTGGCCGGATCTGATCCGATAATTTCTGCATCTAAAGTATTTTCATTGATCAAAGAGATTTGGATTTTATCTGCTCCAGATACCACATGATGATTTGTTAGGATATAACCATTTTCTGCATCAACGATGACTCCTGAACCGGCACTCTGGACCTCTCTGGAGTTATTGGGAGTATTAGGTGCGCCGAAAAAACGTCTAAACATTTCATCATCATAAGGACTTCGAGATTTTACTGTTTGGCTCACTCTTATATTTACAACTGCTGGCGCTACTGTTTTTACTAGGGGCGCAAGACTTGTTATTAGGACACCTTCCTCATTTTTTGGAATTGCAGCATGAGAATGTGAAATCAATAATACGATAGCTACAACTAGAGTCACCACTTTTGAATTTTTTGTCACTTATTTTTTCCTCAAAATTTTTTAAATATATGTCTAGCTATCTCTAATGTTATAAGCATAACTTTTATTATCATAG
>CABYDR010000025.1 GCA_902517795.1 uncultured Woeseiaceae bacterium
ATCTCGTCATTATTCAGTATGCGAGCCTCAGAGAAATCCACGGCGATCATTTCTCCCGGGCCTAATCTACCCTTTTGTATCACATCTTCTTCTGGATAGTCGTACACTCCTATCTCTGATGCTATGGTAATATTCCTGTCCTTTGTTAATACATACCTAGAAGGCCTCAAACCATTTCGATCAAGACTGCAGGCAGCATATCTGCCATCCATTAATACAATTCCAGCCGGACCATCCCATGGTTCCATATGACAGGAATAGAACTCATAAAAGGCTTTTATATCCGAATCCATCATTTCGTTAGCTTGCCATGCTGGCGGCATAAGAATTTTCATTGCTTGAATTAGACTCATGCCAGAGATTTGCATTAGTTCAAGCATATTGTCTAACGACATGGAGTCAGAACCGTAAGAAGAAATAATTGGTTGAATATCTGAAATATCACCTAGTAAATCCGACTGAAGATATTTTTTTCTTGCTTCAGCCCAAAACCGGTTTCCCTGAATAGTGTTTATCTCGCCATTATGCGCCAAATATCTAAAAGGTTGCGCAAGTCTCCACTCAGGAAGTGTATTTGTAGAAAATCGCTGATGGAATACACATGCTGATGTTTCCATATTTTTATTTTTCAGATCCAAAAAAAATTCAGGCAAAGCTTCAGGCATTACCATCCCTTTATAATTTATTGTTTCTGAAGATAAACTCAAAATGTAGGAAAACTCATCAACCTGAGTCAATTCTTGTTCAGCTCGCCTTCTCGCTAAAAATAATTTTCGATTAAAAGCGCTGCTAGACATTTCATCTTTACAGCTGACAAAAATTTGCTCTACAAATGGAAGAGTATTTTTTGCGACTTCACCGCAAGCACTCTCATTAACAGGAACCTCTCTCCATCCTGATAAGGTTAGCCCCTCTTTCTCAATGCAACTTTGAATAATAGATTTTATTTTTTCTCTTTTTTGCAGATCGGTGTTTAAAAAAATATTACCGACTGCATATTTTTCGGAGAGTGTGATATTGAGTGTTCTTGCAATTTCTGAAAAGAAAGATTTTGGTAATTTTAGCAGAACACCGCAGCCATCTCCTGATTTGCCATCAACCGAAATAGCCCCCCTATGAGTCAGTCTTTTTAGTGATTCAATAGCAGTGTCAATTATTTGATGGTTTGGTTTATTATCTATATTTGCAATTAAACCGAAGCCACAGCTGTCACGCTCGAATGAGGGATCATAAAGACCTTGTGTAAATTTTTTAGCCAAATCTCCTCCTGAGTGAATAACGATCCATAATTCCCAACCAATTAAATTTTGTCGCAAACAACTGAAAGTTGAGTGACACGTCTAAGATTTTTCAAAAATTTGAAAAGATACTTTGCGGTTTTGTTACTCTCGAAATGAGAGTTTCTAAGTATATGATATATCTGACTTTAATTCCAGTATGGATAATAATTATAAAATTTTAGATACATTACTTAGCCTTCTTGTGAGTAGAATTGCAGCTACGGATAACCCCAAAACGAAGCCTAACCAGATGTAGCTCGGGGGTAAACGATATACGATTCCGAGAAGATACGAGAGTGGAAAAGCTAACACCCAGTATGAAAACAAATTAACAATCATCGGAATTTTAGTGTCCTTATAGCCTCTCAGTGCGCCCGCTGCTCCAATCTGAATACCATCAACAATCTGAAATACTGCAGCAACCAATAAAAGGCTCATGGCTAGATCTTTAATCTCAGTATTGCCTGTATATATATCTATAATACTTCCTCTTAGTAGAAGCAATATTAACGATGAGATCAGCATGAATAAGCCGCATATAAATACACCGGTTAATGCATAATCCCTTGCTTTTACCCTATCTGCTTCCCCAAGAGATTGGCCTACTTTTACTGTAGTAGCAGCACTTATTGCAAGTGGGACCATGAATGTTACGGTAATTATGTTCAATGCAATTTGATTAGCACTTGTGATGATTGCCCCTAAAGTTCCTATCATTATAGACACCGCTGAGAATAAGCCAGCTTCAGCAGTTACAGAAATTGATATTGGTATCCCGAGCTTCAGAATTTCACGCATTATCTTAACGCGAAAGGCAGATGCTCGTTCAAATATCATAAGTTTTTTATAACGTTTATTTAAATAAAAATAAGAAGAAAGATAGGCAAAGACCAGCCACATGGATATCGCACTTGCCAAGCCGCAGCCAAGCACTCCTAATTTTGGTGCTCCAAAATTACCAAAAATTAAAATGTAATTTAGAAGAATATTGAGGATTAGGGCGATTATTGATGAATACATTACAGGCCTGGTGAAACCTATACCTTCAGTCGTGTAACGAAAGACAAGAAACAAGAAGATGCCAGGTGCTCCATAAATAATAGCATCTAAAAATTCAACAACTAAATATCTAAATTCGATGTCTATACCGACAATCTCTAAGAGTAATGGAAGTGAGAGTTTGATAATAATTACAATTGTTACTCCTATAATCAGACTCATTAAACATGCTTGCCGAGTGTATCTGCCAATCATTTGTTCTTTTCTTTCTCCAAATATTCTGGCTACTATTGGTGAAAGCGCCATCATCAGACCGTTGTATGCTTGAAAAATTAGGAACCAAATACTTCCTCCTACAGCAACTGCAGCAAGTTCTTTTGAACCGAGCTGACTTGACATGAGAGCGTCTGTAACTTGGATACCTGCAATAGCCAAGTTATTCGCTATTAGTGGTGCCGCTAATTTCAGTAATGAGGATATATTTTTAAATTTTATTGATTGCATATTTTCAAAAAAAGAGGGCAGGATATTTAATTTTAAGAAATCACCGCATAAGACTGATAAATATTATCGTATAATAATAACTTTTATTATGGATTAATTTTACTGATTTTAAGGGTAGACCCAATGTTAAATGATGGACATGCAAAGAAAGTAGGTGTAATTGGTGGCTCAAGAATACCATTCTGTAGAGCAAATACCGCTTATAAGAATTCGACAAATCAAAAGATGATGACCACTTCACTCAAAGCAATTGTAAAAAAATATAACTTACAAGATAAAGTTTTAGGTGATGTTGCTCTAGGTGCTGTTATAAAACATTCAAGTGACTGGAATCTTGCAAGAGAATGTGTCATTGATTCGGGTCTATCTATAAAAACACCAGGTGTTGATATGCAGCGTGCCTGTGGTACCGGATTGGAAACAATAATGAATATTGCCAACAAAATCTCATTAGGTCAGATCGATTCTGGTATTGGTGGAGGTGTTGACTCCATTAGCGATGCTCCAATTGTTTATAATGATAGTTTAAGAAAAATACTACTCAATAGTTTTTATGGAAGATCAATAACTGAAAAATTCAAACCTTGGTTAAATTTAAGACCAAGTTTTCTCAAACCAAAATTACCGGGGGTAGAAGAGCCAAGAACAGGTTTATCGATGGGCGAAAGTACTGAAATTATTGCTAAAGAATATGGCATATCAAGAAAATCTCAGGACCTTCTTGCATTTGAGAGTCACATCAATGCAAGCAAAGCATACGATTCAGGATTTTATGATGAACTGGTAATTCCTTATGAAGGAGTGAACAAGGATAATATTATCCGCTCGGATTCATCAATTGAGAAATTAGCCTCTCTTAAGACAGTCTTTGATAAAGGTCCTGATGCATCCATGACACCTGGTAATAGCACCTCTTTGACAGATGGCTCAGCGGCGGTCTTATTAGCCAGCGATTTTTGGGCCGAGATGAATGACTTAGAAATTGAATCATATATCTCAAATTTTGAAATATCCGCAGTGGACTATATAGATGAAGAAGGTTTACTTATGGCGCCTGCATTTGCTGTCTCTGAGATGTTAAAAAAAGCAAATATAGAGTTACAAGATTTTGATTTTTATGAGATCCATGAAGCGTTTGCTGCACAGACACTTGCAACAATTAGTGCATGGGAGTCTGAAGAATTTTGCCAAACAAAACTAGGAAGAAATAAAGCAATGGGAAGTTTTGACCGTAATAAACTAAATATTAAAGGTGGAAGTCTTGCTATAGGTCACCCATTTGCAGCTACTGGAGCAAGAATTGTAGCGACCATGTCAAAGCTACTCAGGGAAAAAGGTAAAGGAAGAGGGTTAATTTCAATCTGTACAGCTGGTGGTATGGGTGTAACAGCGATAATGGAAAGATAGATAACAAGCGACAATAATCATTAATACTTTTCGTGGCATAATTACAGACATTAATTCATTTTTATGGAATGAGTATTGGATTATAGTGATCGCAATGACTGGACTTATTTTTACAATTTGGTCTGGTTTTTCGCAGTATAAAATTATCCGTCTTGCACCAAAGATTCTTCGTGGCGATCATAGCAATCGAGACGATAGTGGCATAATCAATCATTTCCAAGCACTAACAACAGCCCTATCAGGAACAGTCGGGCTCGGGAATATTAGTGGTGTTGCACTTGCAATAACACTTGGTGGACCTGGCGCAATTTTTTGGATGTGGATTATTGCTATATTTGGAATGTCAATAAAACTCATTGAGGTGACACTCTCAATGTTATATCGAAACATAGACAATCCAGACAATCCCCACGGTGGGCCAATGTGGGTTGCTGACATTGGTTTTAAAAAAATATTTCCCCGCTATTCAAGGTTAGGAAAAATAATCGCAGTTATGTTCTCAGTAAGCATAATCACATCTTCCATAACAGGTGGAAACATGTTTCAAGCCTGGAGCGTTGCTGATGTTACTTATGAGTACTTTGGCGTGGAAGGTTGGATGTCAGGTTTATTGATGTCTGTTATTGTAGCAGCCGTTATTTTAGGTGGAATCAAAAGAATAGCTAAGGTAACCGCGATGATAGTACCAATAATGGTAACTTTATATATATTAGCTGGAATTTATGTTTTGGTTGTTAATTTCAGCGATATACCAGAAATGTTTCATCTCATAGTGGTATCCGCTTTTACTACAAGTGAAGCGAGTGGTGCATTTATCGGCGGAAGCGTTGGAACTGCATTTATGTTTGGAACAAAAAGAGCAATATTTTCCAATGAGGCTGGACAAGGCTCGTCACCGATCGTGCATGCTGCAGTCAAAACCAATGAGCCTGCAAGAGAGGGAATAATAGCTGGTATTGAGCCACTGATTGATACCATTGTTGTCTGCACGTTTACAGCTTTAATTATACTTTCTACAGGCATTTGGGATAGGAATGTGGACGCTCAATTCTCCGCTCCGCCAAAGATCATAAATCAAGGGGATACTTGGTCATTCTCAGATACTTTACATACAAATAAATCTGGCAAAAAAGGTGACCCTGTAATAATGCATGTTATAGCAGATTTCAACAAAGTCACAGGTCAATATATTCATAAAGTTCCAGGAAAAATTATTTCAAAAGATAATTCGTTAGAAATTCGGTGGAATGATTTTAGATCTTCGCAAAAACCAAAAATTCATAGCAAGGGCTATTATTTTGATTATGTTGGCGCCACCCTAACAGCAAAAGCATTTGATGCCGTGAATATTGGACTAGGCAAGTGGCTAATAACAATAGCATCTTGGTTTTTTGCAATATCCACAATCATGGCCTGGGGCTATTATGGCGAACAAGGATTGATCTACCTTTTGGGCGAGAAAAGTGTATTTGCATATAGAATAATCTATTGTTCTCTTATTTTTGTTGCAACATTAGGACTTATAGAGACAAGTGTTGATCTAGACAACTTAAGTGGCATCGGTCTTGGTATTATTGTTTACGCTAACCTTCCTATATGCTGGATATTTGGTTATCGGGCAATTAATACATACAAAGAGTATATAAAGAACGAGAGAGCTCAATAGAATTGTAAAAGCCATAAAAAAAATATCATTGAAATTTAAATTAATGCAACAACATATCAAAAATGCCTAAACTGATATCTGAAAAAGACTTTTCTCATGGGACGCCAAGTTCTGTTGGTATTTTGCTTGTTAATTTAGGCACACCTGAAAATACTAAGACATCATCTGTCAGAAAGTATCTGAGGCAATTTTTATCTGACCCCAGAGTAATTGAAGTTCCAAAATTTGTATGGTGGTTCATTCTAAATCTCTTTATCCTTCCATTCAGACCCTCAAAATCTGCTGAGGCTTACAAAGAGATATGGACAGAGGAAGGGTCACCTCTCCTCCTCTATTCGGATGAAATTACTAAAAAAATTCAGAAAGGTTTCGATGAACGTAACTTTGGAATTGATTTTCATATTGAACTTGCAATGTCATATGGCAACCCTTCAATAAAAAGCTCATTAAATAAATTACGAAAAAGGAATGCAAGAAGGATTCTATTATTGCCAATGTATCCGCAATACTCGAGCACAACTACTGGCTCTGTATTTGAAAATGTGACAAAAGAGCTTTCAAAACAGCGATGGATACCAGAATTTAGGCATGTAAATCAATATCATGACAATAAAGATTATATTGAGACAATCTCTGAGAGCATACAAGAATTCTGGAAATTAAATGGACCATGTGAGAAATTGCTTTTTTCTTTTCATGGCTTACCAAAAAAAATGCTTCTGGAGGGTGATCCATACCACTGCCAATGCCAGAAAACAGCGCGCTTGGTTTCTGATAACCTTTCACTCTCCAAAGATGATTGGTTTGTTAGCTTTCAATCGCGTCTAGGGCCAACGAAATGGCTTGAACCTTATACAGACGAGACACTAAAGAGTTGGGGAGCGAGAGAAAG
The DNA here is from genome assembly GCA_902517795.1 of uncultured Woeseiaceae bacterium. Taxonomy (GTDB): domain Bacteria; phylum Pseudomonadota; class Gammaproteobacteria; order Steroidobacterales; family Woeseiaceae; genus SP4260. Next base: position 6,749 of record CABYDR010000025.1, read on the forward strand.
TGGAGTTGTGGATGTCATATGTCCAGGTTTCTCAGTGGATTGTCTTGAGACACTAGAAGAGATTGCAATGGAGAATGCCGAATACTATGAAGAGGCTGGAGGCAAAAAGCTTCGTTACATTCCTGCTCTCAATTCTCAACAAAAACATATAAGCTTTCTTATTAACCTTATCGAAAAAAATATCTCCGACTGGATTTATGAATCAACAGAACAACAACCACAAATGGCAGCTGAAAAATTAGAGGTGTCTCGTAAGTTGGCCCATGAAAAAGGAGCTAAAAAATAAATACTATGGCAATTTTCTTGTTTCAGATATCCTCTCTGCCTGCTTCCTGAGGGCTGTTCCAATTTGCAGGCTATCAAATAATTTAGTTATACCTTCCAGATCAACTGCTTTGAGATTTAGCTCAGAATCAATATTTTCGGTCTCAATGTCACAATAGATAGCCGTTAACTTTCTTGAGACCTCCAATTTTTCTGAATGCTCATTCAGCTTCGATCTGAGTGTTTTTGACCCTCGAACATTGACATCACTCAAGTTGTCAATATTTAGATGTATGTTTTTCAAATTACCAAAACGCTCTAACAGAGCAGCCGCAGTTTTTTTCCCAATACCTGGGACACCAGGTATATTATCAATACTATCTCCGGCAAGTGCTAAAAAATCAGCTATTTGCTCGGGCTTTACTCCGAAAAAATCTGGTATTTCTTCATAACCTATTTTTCCTTTACCTGTGTAATCCCAATAAATATCACCCTTTTGTATTAATTGAGCCAAATCTTTATCTCTGGAAATAATCGTAGAAGCTCTACCTTTCTCCCTTCCAATCCTTGCTAATGTGCCTATTAAATCATCCGCTTCGTATCTTGGATGACTCCAGTTTGTAATGCCGAGCAAATCGACAAATTTTTTACAGTGAACAAATTGTCTTTTTAATTCAGGAGGAGCTGGATCTCTATTAGCTTTATATTCGGGATATATTTCGTTTCTAAATGAGCTTTCAAGACTTTCATCAAAAAGAATTGCAATGTGTTTTGGATTTATTCTCTCTATGAAATCTCCAACAAATCTTGAGAATCCATAAAATGCATTCATTGGGTTTCCATCTCCATCCATAATGTCTTCGGGTATTGAATAATGAGCCCGAAATACATAAACGCTTGCATCTATTAAATATTGCATTTTTGACCTTTTAAAAGAATCACTTGCCATAATATATTAATTGAAAAAAAGTTGTTTAGATTCCTTATTGGTTATGTCATTATTCGTTTTTTTTAAAAGCTTTTTTAAGGCGATTTAAAGTCTGAGCAGTTTAATATTAATGGAGAAAAAAATGTCGCTGACTATTGGCGTCCTCAAAGAGACAGTCTCTGGCGAAACACGAGTCGCACTCACACCAGAAATAGCAAAAAAATTTATATCACTCAAAGTCAAAGTGATAATGGAAAAAGGTGCTGGCGAGCTATCAAATCAGATTGATGGTGACTACGATGGAGTTGAATTTACAGACAGGAATCAGGTTCTCAAGAAATGTGATTTGTTATTGACCGTGCAGCCTATATCTCCAGAAGACTCTGATAGACTAAACCAATCGTCATATGTAGTCGGTATGGTTTTTGGCCACCTAAATAAAAAAACTGTCCAATCATTACTTAATAATGAACACACCAGTTTTGCGATGGAATTAATGCCAAGAATTTCAAGAGCTCAAAGTATGGATGTTCTCTCATCACAAGCGGCTGCGTCCGGTTACCAAGCGGTCTTAATTGCTGCCAGCACACTGGATAAATTCTTTCCGATGTTAACTACAGCAGCAGGGACAATTAGACCAGCACAAGTACTTGTTATTGGTGCAGGTGTTGCGGGACTGCAGGCAATTGCAACAGCGAAAAGATTAGGTGCAATTGTGAAGGGGTATGATGTGAGAAGTGCAACAAAAGAGCAAATCGAATCTCTGGGGGCAAAATTTATTGATACCGGTGTTTCTGCTGATGGGGAAGGCGGCTATGCAAGAGAATTAACAGAGGAAGAAAAAGCAAAACAACAGCAGATACTAGAAGATGAGATTGCAAATTGCGATGTATTGATATCAACTGCGGCGGTCCCAGGAAAGCCCGCTCCCAGAATCATCAGATCGGAAGCTGTCAAGAATATGAAACCAGGAGCTGTAATAATAGATCTTGCAGCGGAGTCTGGAGGAAATTGTGAGCTGACAAAAGCAGGTGAGACTGTATCCGTTGGTAACGTTAAAATAGTGGGGCCAATCAATTTAGCAGCATCACTTGGAAAACATGCCAGTGAAATGTATGCCAGAAATCTATTCAACTTTCTCTCTCCAGCTATTAAAGATGGTGAGCTCAGTATTGATTGGGATGATGAGGTATTTTCTCAATCTAACCTCACTCATGAAGGTGAAATTAAACATAAGCCCTCAAAAGAGATCCTAGAAGGAGCATCTTAATGATAGAACAAATCGTACAAATTGATGGTTTTATAGCGCTGTATATATTTATGCTGGCCGCATTTGTTGGGTATGAGATCATTGGTAAAGTCCCAGCAATTCTTCACACGCCTCTGATGTCTGGGTCAAACTTCATACACGGTATAGTTCTAGTGGGCGCCATGATCGCACTCGGTCAAGCAGACACCCAATTGGAAAAAATGATCGGTTTTTTAGGTGTTTTTCTTGGAGCCGGGAACGCGGTTGGAGGATATGTTGTTACTGAAAGAATGCTAGAAATGTTTAAAAGCAGCAAGGATAAAAAATCATGAGCGCTAACACTATGCAACTAGTTATACATTCCAGCTATTTTATAGCTGCATTACTCTTTATTGTCGGTTTGCAAAGAATGAGCTCGCCTGTGACAGCAAGAAACGGAATCCTCTGGGCTGGAGCAGGAATGGTTCTGGCAACGATAGTGACCTTTTTATATCCGGGCATGAGTAATTTCACTCTCATGATTGCTGCAATCCTATCTGGTAGTGTTATTGCTTGGGTGAGTGGCAAAAAAGTCGAAATGACCGATATGCCACAAATGATTGCCCTTTATAATGGAATGGGAGGAGGAGCAGCAGCAGCTATTGCTGCTATAGAGCTTTTCGGAGGAAAAGATCATGGTCTAACCTTCGCAATACTTGCTATTCTTGGTGGATTTATTGGCGCAGTGTCCTTTAGCGGAAGTTTGGTTGCCTTTGCAAAACTGCAAGGATTCAAAAATACAACTCTTCGGTTTCCTGGCCAACAATTTATCAATCTAATCATTCTCATAGGTATCGCTGCTTTAGGTGCTTACATAACTATTCAACATAGCTCAGGCAATATTGTTTCCTTGTTTTTTGTACTGGCTTTGTTGCTTGGTGTAACTATGACTGTTCCAATTGGTGGCGCGGACATGCCAGTTGTGATTTCACTTTACAATGCATTCACAGGGCTGGCAGTAGCATTCGAGGGATTTGTCCAACAGAACCCAGCCATGATTATTGCTGGGACTGTCGTGGGAGCGGCAGGATCTCTTTTGACTCAACTCATGGCGAAGGCAATGAACAGATCACTGGCACATGTCTTATTTTCTGGATTTGGTGATGCTGCTACTGAAAGCATTGAAGTTAAAGGGTCAATGAAACCAATAGATGCAACTGATGTCGGAGTAATGATGGCATTTGCAAATAAAGTACTGATCGTTCCAGGATACGGGATGGCAGTAGCTCAAGCACAACATAAAGTTTGGGAGCTTACCCAGCTTCTTATTGAACGTGATGTAGATGTTAAATTTGCAATACATCCTGTTGCGGGACGAATGCCAGGACATATGAATGTTCTTCTAGCTGAGGCTGGCGTACCTTATGACATTATATACGACGAAAATGAAATTAACTCGGAATTTGAATCAACCGATGTTGCCCTGATAATAGGTGCCAATGATGTTGTCAACCCAGTTGCAAGAACAGATCCATCAAGTCCGATCTATGGTATGCCAATTCTTAATGCAGACTACGCAAAAAATGTTATAGTCGTTAAACGTGGGCAAGGAGCTGGTTTTTCAGGAATAGAAAATGCGTTATTTTTCCTCGATCAGACACGTATGCTTTACGGAGATGGACAAGAGATGGCATCAGAGCTTATACAATCAGTAAAATCAATCTAGCGAAGGTATCTGGAAGTTAAAGAAAGAAAAATTAGAAATAACCTAATACTTAAAGTAGCACTTGATGTTCCGCTTTATAAGCTTTTTGATTATCAGCTAAATAAAAAAAACTCAACAAAACCGAGTATCGGTTCAAGGATATTAGTTCCCTTCGGCAAACAAAAAAAAGTTGGCGTTATAATCGATATAGTAAATCGATCATCTGTCGCTAAATCAAAACTAAAAGAATGCATCTCGATACTAGATGAAAACCCAATCTTCGAAAAAAAACAACTGGATTTCATCCATTTCGCCAGTAATTATTATCAATATCCTCTTGGAAGAGTTTTATATGCTGCAATGCCAGGAAATCTGAGAAAGGGGAGGTCATTAACCAAGTTTATTGATTCAATTGTAATTACAGAAAATGGTAAAAATATTGATTTAGTCAGTCTTAAAAAACGTGCGCCTAAGCAAGCAGCACTTATGAGTATTTTGATGAAAAACCATATATTGGATTCATATGTTCTCAATAATATCTTTCCAGAATGGAAGAAATACTCAAAGAGACCAATTGAAAAAAATTGGATTAAAATTGAACAGATTATCGAATCTTTTACAGATACCCAAAAATTGGATAAGAGCACTAAAGGACCAAAACTTAACTCTGAGCAAAAGAAGGCTATTCTTGACGTTAAAAAGTCACACACATTTAATACATTCTTATTAGATGGTGTAACTGGAAGTGGAAAAACAGAAGTTTATTTGAGTTTAATTTCAGATGTAATTGAAAGGGGTCAAGATGCTTTGATACTTGTTCCAGAGATTGGCTTGATCAATCAAATAAATAGGAGGATAGAGGCTAGATTAGGGATAAAACCCAGCCAATATCATTCTGGCTTGACTGAAAACGAAAGATTCATTACATGGAAAAAAATACAAGAATCAAAAACTAGAGTTATTCTAGGAACTAGATCTGCCATTTTGGCGCCTTTCAAAAATCTAGGATTAATTGTTGTCGATGAAGAGCATGATATTTCATATAAACAGCAAGAGGGTTTCCGATATTCAGCAAGGGATCTAGCGGTAATGAGGGCAAAAAACTTTAATATTCCCGTTATTCTTGGTTCAGCAACACCATCATTAGAGAGTTTTAACCAACATGTAAACAATAAATATAAATACCTTGCCCTCAAAAAAAGAGCAGGAAATGCAAAGTTGCCATCCATGCATTTGATAGATTTAAATAATGGTCATTCCGAAGACGGATTAAGCAAACTTCTTATCAAATCAATAAATGAACATATAGAAAATGATGGTCAAATACTGGTATTTATAAATAGGCGAGGTTTCGCGCCAACGCTTATATGTAAATCATGTAACTTCATTACTGAATGCTCAAGATGTGATTCCAGAATGACATTATATCTTTCAAAAAAACTTCTTCTATGTCATCACTGTGGTTACAAAAAAAAATATATAAAAAGTTGCATAAAATGTGATTCAGAAATGATAGCTCTTGGTCAGGGATCACAGAGAATAGAAGATTCTTTGAAAAAACATTTCCCGAATGAACAAATCCTGAGAATTGACAGTGATTCAACTCGACAAAAAAACTCTCTGAATGAAGCTCTTAAAAAAGCAAAGACAGGTAAAGCAAAGATATTAGTCGGCACACAAATGTTATCTAAAGGGCATCATTTTTCTTCGCTCTCACTGGTAGTAGTTGTGAATGCAGATCAAGGACTATTTAGTAATGACTTTAGAGGCAGTGAGAGACTTGCACAAAACATTATACAAGTAGCAGGTAGAGCTGGAAGGGAAAAGAAAAAAGGACAAGTTATTATTCAAACGGAGTATCCTGATCATCCATTTTGGCCATTATTATTCCAAGGCGGTTATAAAGAAATAGTTGAAATGACTTTAATGGATAGAAAAAATGCAAATTGGCCCCCGTATTCCTTCATTGTATTAATTAGAGCTCAATCACATAGAAAAAAATATACTTGGTCCTTTTTAGAGGAGGCAAAAAAAATACTGGTCTCACAAAAGCCAGATTTTTCTATTCTTGGCCCAGTAAGTGCGCCTATGGAAAAAAAGGCAAGTCACTATAGAGGACAATTATTACTGCAATCAGAAGGAAGAAAATCACTAAATCAGAGTCTCAAGGTGTTAATTGACGAGATTGAAAGAAAAAAACTTGTTCGACGTGTAAAATGGTCGATTGATGTTGATCCGATAGAGCTTTTCTAAATTAAGATTATTTATAAATCGAGAAAAAATTGAAAAAAATTATAGTAAAAGCATTGCATGCTGGCATAAAAAAATTACCAAAAATAAATAAAGCTTATGATCTCAGCTTCTTCTCCGAGACAATTGAGAGAACAAGAGATTCAAGTCATGGTGATTTTACTAGTAATATTGCACTCAGGCTTGCCAAATCTTTAAAAAAAAATCCGAGAGAACTGGCCAATGAAATTTTTGACTGCATCCCAAAAAATAATTCAATAAAGAAAATTGAAGTTGCAGGACCAGGATTTATGAACTTCTATCTTTATGATTCAGCTTATCATACTGAAATAGAGAGAATTTTATCGAATAAAGATCTAATAGAAAAAAACAAAGACTTTAAAAAGCATAAGTTACTTCTAGAGTTTGTTTCAGCTAATCCAACAGGTCCATTACATATAGGGCACGGGAGACATGCAGCATTTGGAGCATCCCTTAGAAATATTCTTGAAGCGGTCGGTTATGACGTAAAAAGTGAATATTATGTGAATGATTCCGGAAGGCAAATGGATATTCTCTGTATTAGTGTGATTATTCATTTATTACAAAGAGAAAATCAAAGAGTTTCCATGCCATTAGCCGGTTATCAAGGCCAGTATATTAAAACAATATCACTAGCCATTGATCATAAATTTAATGAAGATGAAATTAAAATAAAAGAGCTCATACCCAAAATAGATGATAGAGACAATCAAGATCAATACATAGATTGTTTAATTGAGAACACAAAAAGGCTTATTAGTGCAAAAAAATTCAATCAAATAAAAAAACAGTCTCTGGATCTGATAAAGAAAGATATTCAGGATGATTTGTCAGAATTTGGAGTTTTGTTTGACTCTTGGTTCTCAGAAGAGTCATTGGATAGAAATGGCGAAATAGATAAAGCATTAAAATCTTTGATGAAAAAAAATTATCTCTATGAACAAGACGGGGCAACATGGTTCAAAGCAACTGATCTTGGTGATGAAAAAGATCGAGTGGTAATCCGTAAAAATCAAAATAAAACCTATTTCACTTCTGATATTGTCTACCACCATAATAAAAAAGAAAGAGGATTTGACACGCTGATTGATATTCTTGGCTCAGATCATCATGGGTATATCGCAAGAGTAAAAGCTGGTTTAGAAGCAATGGGTCATAATTCTGATGATCTTGATGTTCAATTAGTTCAGTTTGTCTCCCTCTACGAAAATGGAGTCAAACAAGCCATGTCAACTAGATCAGGCGAATTTATAACCCTGAGACAACTAAGAGAAGAAGTAGGTAATGATGCAGCGAGATTTTTTTACATTATGCGATCAAATGAACAGCACCTTGATTTTGATCTAGCTCTTGCTAAAAGTAAAACTAGTGAAAACCCAGTTTATTATATTCAGTACGCACACGCTCGTATAGCAAGTGTTATAAATCAGTTAAATGAAAAATCTCTAAAATACGATCAAAAAAATGGCATTTCTAATCTTAAGTTACTCACTTCTGAAAAAGAAAGACAATTGATGGTTTCTATTTCAAGATTTTCTGAAATACTTTTCCTTTCTGCAAAAAATAAAGCACCGCATAGCTTGGCACAATATCTAAGAGATTTAGCTAACGATTTTCATTCATATTACAATGAATCGATTATTTTAATTGATGATCATGCATTAAGAGACGCAAGAGTATCCCTTGCAATATCGACTAAAAAGGTCATTTCAATGGGCCTCAGTCTTCTGGGAGTTTCGAGCCCTTCCTCAATGTAAAAGTTCTCCTTAAAAAAGTTCATTTTGTTTTTGATACTTCAATAACATATAGCTCAATATTAATAACAAAAAACTGCATACAATCTCAAAAAAATTACCTAGAAGTGTCCTGTACTTGACACTGAAAAATAACGCAAAAAATAAGTGCATATCAAGAAGAAAAAATAACCAAAACATTATTTTTTTTGCAATCCTATTTTTTCTAAAACCATAAAATGAAAGGTTAGCGAGCATGATTGTCACAAAAAAAATTGCTGTTGGAATAATGTAATGTTTTCCAAAAATGAATGTTTCGAGAACAGCCAAAAACCCAATAAAAGCTATTAAACCAATTATTAGGTCGAAGGAATTTTCAACTGATATAATTTTTTTCATTTAAATCACTCCTTAAGTTATCTGTCAAACTTCTTTTTTGTTGAAATTTATCTCTAATGATTTCAGTTTTCTATACAAATGTGTTCTCTCTACCCCAACCCTCTTTGCAAGTTTGCCAACTTTTCCATCACATAAAATTAATTGTTGCTGAAGATAGGCTCTCTCAAATTGCTCACGTGCCTCTCTTAGTGGAAGTGATAATAGGTCTTTTTGAATAAAATTTTCTCCCTGATTTTGCTCTTTCTGCAATTCGCTCTCTACCTCATCAAGAGTGACGTCTTCACTCAATCCGTTTATCAACAATCTTTGCACAATATTTTTCAGCTCTATATGATTTCCTGGCCATGGAAAATTTCTCAATCTGTTCTGTGCTGCTACTGAAAAACGACGGAAAACCAGATCTTGGGTATCCACAAGCTCATCAACATAATATTTTATGTAGTCTGGAATATCCTCGGCATGTTCTCTCAGTGGGGGAATACGAATAGTTTTAATATTCAAGCTTGAAATTAATTCTCGACTTAATTTTCCTTCTTTTATATCTGCTATATAATCTTCACCTGCAATACCAATTGTTCTTACATTTAATTGATTTTCAGCATTTCCATTCACTCTTTTATATTGATCAGACTCAAGAACGGTCTGTAACAGATATTGTACTCTAGTATCTGAATGTGAAAGATTTTTTATAATTAAAGTACCATTATTAGCTCGATCCAAATGACCAGGTAATACTTTATCTTGAATTTCTTCTCCGAAGATTTGAGCCTCAGCATTTGATGAGGACATTGTGACGGAATCTAATATTACACAAGGATTAATAGATCTATTGCTTATATTGTGCAAGTATTTAGCATATTGAACCCTACCTGTTCCCTCCTTGCCAAATATTAAGACATTTGAATTGATATTTGCAATATTTCTAAGCTCTGATCTCAATGATTTAAGAGAATTACTGCGACCAATATTTATAAATGATGAAAATTCAGAAGCCCTTGATGAGCCAAGCTTCGATTTTTTTTCGGCTAATGCTTCTTCTACAGTTCTGAGTAATTTTGCGATTGACAGAGGTTTCTCAATAAAGCTAGAAGCTCCAAGGTGAGTTGATTCTATGGCTGTATCAACAGTTCCGTGACCAGACATCATTACTACTGAAGAATTAAGTTGGTTATTTTCAGACCACTCTTTTAAAAGTGAAATACCATCTGTGTCAGGCATCCAAATATCCAGCAAAATAAGATCAAAATCTCTATTTGTTCTTGCTTCTTTGGCTTCTCTAGCACTCGAAGCAACTGTTACTTTATAACCTTCTTCAGTTAAGATCTCTTGAATTAGCTCTCTTATATCCAATTCGTCATCTACCACTAAAACATTATAAGAAGTCATCGAGCCTGCGCTCCTCTATCTTTATTTTGCTTTAGATTTTTTATAATTTTTTCTCTCATTATTTCATTTTCCGGAAGATGGAGAATTATTGTGGCACCTTTGTCTTCATTATTTTCTGCCTCAATTGTGCCCATATGCTCCTCAACTAATTTTTTTACTATAGCTAACCCTAACCCTGTACCCTTAGACTTTGATGTAACATAAGGATCAAATATTTGGCCTAGAGATTCTTTATCAAAACCGCATCCACTGTCATCAACTCGTATTTCAATCATTGTAATTTGATCAATATTCACTTGTTTAGCAGCGATGTTGATTTTGCCTTTATCTTTTTCAGATATTGCTTCGATAGAATTTCTTATAAGGTTATGCATGATTTGTCTGATTCTTCCTGGGTCAACATCAAACATCAAATCATCAGAATCTATAGAAAATGTAATATTAATGTTTGTTTCCTGTTCTTTGTATAAATCGATGATTTCTCTCATTAGAGTTGCAACATTAGTTGCAGAAATCTCCATATCTGGTGATCGAGCATAATCGCTGAATGCGTTAACCATCTCTTTCATTGCGGAAACTTGCTCTACAATAATATGTGTTGAACGATCCAGTATCTCGCTCTCTTCTTTCGGCATTTTCTTTAAGTATTTTCTTCTTAACCTTTCAGCAGATAGCTGTATTGGTGTCAGTGGGTTCTTGATTTCATGAGCCAAACGACGAGCGACCTCACCCCATGCCGCATCACGTTGTGATTGGAGTTGGATGGTTATATCGTCAAAAACAATTACAAATCCTACTTCATCTTGAGTTTCACTTGATAGGTCTGAGCATGCACACATCAGAACCCTCCTTCCTGTTTCTGTGTGTACAATAATTTGTTCTTGCCACGCGCTAATCCCGTCTTCCATTTTTTTGTTAATGACATCAAACAACTCTTTTAAAACACTATTTTTATTTGCCACTTTTTCTAATGATTTTCCTTTTTTTTCAGAAAAATCTACATTCAATATTGAGCCAGCTGCCTTATTAGCAGTTTTAATTTTTAAGTCAGATTCAAGTGATATTACACCTGTAGATAAACTCGCTAATATAATCTCTAAATTTGCTCTTTCTTCTTCAACCAAATTTTGACTTATGCTTGCTTGTTGCCTAGCAGATGAGAGACCCTTTGTCATTTCGTTAAAGGAGTTTATAAGAAAACCGATCTCATCTTTTGATGGAATTGGTAAACGTTTATCAAAATCACCCTTTGCGACAGCCTTAGTTCCTTCAACTAGATTTTGTATCGGTGACACCAGTCTTCTTGATAAAACAAATGCACCGAAAATTGATGCCAAGAGTGAAATCATTAATACAACTGTTAGAGTGAGACTAAAAGTCCTCTTTAAAGGCTCACGTAAATAGACTATTTTTTTATAATCTGTATACGAAGAGTCAATACTGTTTACCATGCGCCCAATCCTCTGAGATACAGGAAAACGAGCTCTCATAATTCCAACAATTTCATTTGTTCTTTCAGTAATTATCGGAACAGCCGTTCTTATTTCATAAGCTCCACCTGATAGAGGATCAAGACTAACAAATGGCCTGTTTTGCCTAACTTGCACCATCATCTCACTGGATAAAGCGGCAGGTACGTAATTTGAGGATATGTCCGAATTTGTAGCTAATATTTGACTGTTTTGCCCAAATAAAGTTAATTCATTAGCCCCTATTGATTCTCTTATGAATCCTAATTCATAGATAATTTGTGATCTCTGTATTTCTTGTAATTGATCTGCTGCCTCCACGGTTGAACTAAGATGATCACGCATCTGAACACCTAGGGCATTTCTACTTAATGTAAGCGCATCATCTAATCCAGACTCAACCTCAATGTTGAACCAAGTATCAATACCTCGGTTGATAAACTGCATGGAAAAATAAAAAACAATCAATAAAGGAATGATAGCTAAGCCTACAAACATACCCACCATTCTCGCCTTAAGTTTTGATCCAGGGACATTATTTCGATAGTCGCGATATAATTTACCCAAATTTCCCACTAACAAAATCATTAGCACGAAAAGGCACAGAATATTGATCCATAAAATAGAATTTGCAAGTTGGTCAAAATTTTCTGAATTTTGTACTGCTTGACTCAACAACAATAAAGCAATAAATGTTAATCCGACGCCAAATGCGCTTAACATCAAATAAAGAAATGATCTTATCTTTGGAGTTGCCATTCGTACCACTCGCTTTTTATATCCCACTGACTTCTCCAAAAGAATAACATTCTTAGGGGTGCTGAATACTGCTTAGTACTCAGTAAAGCTTGGAGCCTCATTCTGTACTCTGAATTGCTTGATAATTCATCTTCATTGACTAAGAACAAATTCTGAATTCTTCCAAGCCTGTTCAATGCCGAGAATAATGTTGCATAAGAATCTTGTGCGCCATTAACGGTATCTCTGACTATATATCTCTGACTTAATGGCTTATATTCCAACTCAAACTGAAAAGATAGCTCGATCTCCTTGTCGTCCGGCAAGAAGCGTCGCACTCTAATAAACTCAACATTTAACTCAATAGTCAGAGCAACGCCACTATTTAAGGCATTTAGTGCCTCATCACTCAAGAATAATTGCAGCCTTGCATCCAATACATGTGTCTTGTTAATCAGAACTGAATTTGCTGATCTCACGTCGAAATATCCCTCATGATTAGGTCTCATTTGAGCAGAGGCATTAATTGCAATGAAAATCGAAATCAGTATTAGAAATTTTAGGTTTTTCATAATTTTTTTATGCATGCTCTATCTATTAAGATGCCTTCTTGAGGCATGAAAAATAGAAGCCATCGGTGTTTATGACTCCAGGAAACAATTGATATCCATATCTTGTTTTGATCATTTTTTTTAATATGTTGTTATTTAGCAACAACTCCTGAAATGCAACATTATCATGTTTCTTTAAAAATTGATTCATAACTTCGTCATTTTCTTCCTTAAAAATAGAGCATGTGACGTAAAGCAATCTTCCTTTAGGAGCCAAAATTTTCCACATCGCGTTGATTATTTTCAATTGTTTCTTTTGAAAAGTATAAATATCATTCTTCCTTCTGAGATGCTTGATGTCTGGATGCCTCCTAATTACACCTGATGATGAGCACGGTGCATCCAATAGAATAAAATCAAAAAACATTGAATTCCACCAAGACTGGATGTCACTGGCATCATCAACTATTAGCTCTGCAGAGTGTCCAAGACGAAATAGATTCTCCTTGATGAGTTCAGCTCTCTGAGAATCTATCTCGATAGCGGTAACTGATGATGTGTTGTCAATATTTTCTATTAATTGAGCAGTTTTTCCTCCTGGAGCAGCACAAGCATCCAGAATTCTTCCAGACTTGTTTTCCAGCAAAATATCAACTGCAAGTTGAGCCGCTCCATCCTGTATTGAAACATACCCTTCCTCAAAACCAGGTAGAGATTTGACAGAAATTGGGGTTTTTAGACAAATCGAATAATCATTCATCTCCGTGTGATCAACCTCAATTCTAGATTCATTTATAAGAAACTGTTCAAGATATTTTTTTGTTTCAATTTTCTTCTGATTTACTCTGAGCCACATTGGGGCTCTATCATTATTTTTTTTTAATATTTCTTCCCAATTTAATGGCCAATCTTGTTTTATTTTTTCAATCATCCAATTCGGGTGATTGAAAATTATTTCTTCATTTATTTTTTCTATTTCACGATCAGATCTCAAATAAGTTCGCAATGTACCGTTTACTAGAGATGACAAATGCCCTCTAT
>CABYDR010000026.1 GCA_902517795.1 uncultured Woeseiaceae bacterium
TTGTTTAAGATTTTTTATTTTTTCTCTTTCTTTTTTTGAAATCTTAATTAATTTTAATAGCTTTTTTACTCTATCACTGATTTGGGCTCCTCTTTCAACCCAAAACTGAACTCTATCAAGATCAACTTTTATGTCTTCTTCTTTTCCTTTTCCAAATGGGTTATAGAAACCAAGTCGCTCAATATATCTTCCATCTCGTTTGTTTCTGCTATCAGTAACAACTAAATGATAGAAGGGGCGTTTATTAGCGCCCGCTCTTGAGAGTCGTATTTTGACCATTATATTTCCATCTACCAAAAAATTAAAAGTTAGTAATTATCTTGTTTTTGTACAGATTGCGCATTGTACCTGTTTAACAGGGAAAGTGAAGGTTTTTTGATACATCGTAATTGATTTTTTTAATATCAGTGCATACCAGGAGGAAAATTCATACCAGGAATACTTCTCATCATTTTCTTCATTTTTCCACCTGACATTTTTTTCATCATTTTTTCCATCTGAATATATTGCTTCATTAGTTTATTGACATCTTGAACTTCTAATCCTGAACCTCTTGCAATTCTCCTCTTTCTGGAGCCATTAATTGTTTTTGGAAATCTTCTTTCGCTAGATGTCATAGAGTCTATTATAGCTATTTGATGCTTGATTTGTTTTTCGTTTAATTGGTCATTGATGGCTGATGGATTAATTTTATTTGACATTGGCAGTTTTTTAAATAACTCCCCCATACCTCCAATTTTATTCATTTGTTGAAGTTGATCCTTAAGATCATATAAATCGAATCTTCTGCCTTTCTTTAGTTTCTTGGCTAGTTTCTCTGATTGCTCGTTATTTGTTTTGAGCTGAATCTCTTCAACTAATGAGAGAACATCTCCCATGCCAAGAATCCTTGAGGCCATTCTATCAGGATGAAAAATCTCTATATCATCTACCTTTTCTCCAGTTCCAATGAAGCATAGTGGCTTGCCAGTTATCTTCCTAACCGACAGAGCAACACCGCCTCTGGCATCACCATCAGTTTTTGATAATATGACTCCTGTTAGAGATAATTTTTCTGAAAAAGCCTTTGCTGGATTTATAGCGTCTTGACCAGCCATACTGTCAACTACAAAGAAGGTTTCATGAGGTACGGCTACTTGATCAATTTCAACAATCTCGCTCATCATTTTTTCATCAAGATGAGTTCTTCCTGCTGTATCAATTATTAAGATCTCTGATTGAACTTTTTCAGAGAATGATTTTGCAGAGCGAATAATCTCATTAGGATCTTTTATATTACTGTCAGAGAAGAAATCCGCCTGTATGTCAGATGAAAGTTTTTTTAATTGATCAATTGCTGCTGGCCTATGAATATCGACACTGGTAAGCAAGACTCTTTTTTTATCTCTTTTTATGAACTGATTAGCGAGTTTTGCTGCGGTTGTTGTTTTTCCCGATCCTTGCAAGCCGACAAGCATTATGATGACTGGTGACGATCTGTTTAAGTTAAAACTGTAAGTTTCTTTTCCTAAAAGCTCTATGAGCTCAGCATGAATGATTTTTGTCAGTGCTTGACCTGGTGTTAAGCTCTTTTTAACCTCAATTCCTATAACTTTTTCATTTATATTTGCAATAAATTCTTTGACTATTGGAAGAGAGACATCAGCCTCTATAAGTGCCAGCCTCACTTGCCGAAGTGTGTCTTTAATATTTGCCTCAGTAAGTCTTCCGCTTCCTTTGATTGACCGCAATACTGAAGTTAATCGATCTGTAAGATTGTTGAACATTAATTTCCTTTTTCTTTAATAAAAAAATTACAAAATGATACAAATTTTATTGAGAATGATTATCATTCAGGATAAAATTCAAAACTAGACACATAGTAATATTTTATTTAAATACAATCATGTTAAAATTTTAAATATATGGTAATTCTCTCTACATATTTGATCTCATCAGCGACTTATATGTCATCGCAATGGCCTTCCATAAGTAGATATAGAGGAATTTTATATGGTATCGCTGTATTGACAGGTTTGCTAGGCATCGGTTTTCATTCAGTTATTCTTTTCGATGACATAACTCAACAAAATGGACTTTATTTATCATTACCCAATGTGATTTCTCTCATAGGACTTCAACTTGCCTTAATCGCGGTTATAGCGGCACTTAATAAACAAATGTGTGGTTTTGCTGGAGGAATTCTCATAGTGTCAAGTTTGTCTGAGTTAACTTTTATTTGGCTTATAGATCAAATTGGAAATATTCCACCGGTTGTCAAAGCGCTAACATGGCAAATAAAAATACATATAATGACATCCATCTTTGCATATGGTCTTCTCTGTGCAGGTGCGATCATAGCTATTTTCGCTCTTGTACAAGATAAAAGATTAAGAACAAAAAAAATATCAAGCTTAAATTCTCTTTTCGCTCCTTTAGAGACAACAGAGAAATTATTATTCAATACAGCAACAGCTGGTTCAGTGCTTTTATTTTTATCGATATTTTCAGGCTTGATCATCCTAGAGAATATTTACCTTCAGAATCAAGCTCAACAAATAGCATTATCGATCACCGCCCTAATAATGTTTAGTACGCTTGTATATGGAAGAAATTTCTTCGGATGGAGAGGTAGATCAGCAATTTATCTTTATTTGTGTGCATTTTTTATGCTTGCAATATCCTACTTTGGTACGAGATTTATATTGGAAAATGTATTAGGAAGGACTTGGGGCTAACAAAAAGAAACTTGACAGTAAGCTTCGATCCTGATGAACTTTGTTTTTAACAATCAAAAGGTATTCACTCATTGGGTGACGATCTATCTACCGCTTCTTTAGTAAGCATTTTATTATTACTTCTCTTCTTGTCGGCTTTCTTCTCTGGTACAGAGACTGCTCTCATGCGTCTGAATAGGTATAAGCTGAAGAATCAAGTTAGAAAAGGCAATAAATCTGCAAAAATACTTGAAAAACTTCTAAAGGAACCTGAAAAGTTAATTGGCTTAATTTGTCTTGGAGTTAATTTAGTAAATTTCACGGCTGCAGCGCTCGTCACCATAATCGCGCTGAAAATAGGAGGAGAGCCATTTGTTGCTGTTGCAACATTATTACTCACCATAACTGTATTAATTTTTTGTGAGGCTGCGCCAAAAACTCTGGCGGCAATATATCCAGAGAAACTAGCATTTCCATCTGCTTTAATATACTACCCTCTTATGCTTATCTCGTATCCTATGGTATGGCTTATAAGTGAAACTTCAAATGCGATTCTCTGGCTGCTCGGCTTTCGGCAAACAAAAGATAGAGAAAACTCATTAAGTAATGAAGAACTAAGAACTGTAGTTAGAGAGGCAGGAACTCTTATTTCAAGAAAATACAGAAGTATGCTCTTAAATATACTGGATCTCGAAAAAGTTACTGTGGATGATGTCATGGTACCGCATACCGAAATATCTGGAATTAATATGGAAGAGGATATTGAGGAGATTAGAGAAACAATTCTAAGGAGCGAACATACTCTCCTTCCCGTCTTCAGGGAGAATATAAATAATATATTTGGAATACTTCACCTCAGAAAATTGGCAAACTTATCAAGCAAGAATCTGTTTATGAAGCAAGATATCGAGAGACTATCTAATGAGCCATACTTTATTCAAGAGGGTACTTTGTTAAACATACAGCTTGTAGAATTCCAAAGAAGAAAACAAAGGATTGCTATTGTTGTTGATGAATATGGAGATATTCAGGGGATTGTTACATTGAGTGATATTCTTGAGGAAATTGTTGGAGAATTCACAACTGTTCCTGAGGCAGAGGAAGAATATACTAAGGAAGATGATAACTCCTATATTGTCAGTGGTAATGCTAATATTCGTGATCTAAACAAATCCATTAAATGGGAAATACCTTCAAAGGGTGCAAAAACAGTCAACGGACTGATAGTCGAGCATCTAGGTGACATACCAAAAGCAGAAACCGATGTAAATATCAGTAATTACTCATTTAAAGTTATCGAAAGCGATTCAAATCACATTCACAGTGTCAAGATAAATAAAATCCAAAAGATTAAAAGGAATGACTAATCACTGATTGTTCTCTCTACCCTCTCTGTGATTCCAGTTGCCAGAGAGTACGCTGATAAACCAGATTTTTCAGCTATTTCTTCAATAGGAAGTTCTTCTCCCCATAAAATCACTTCGTCGCCGATTGAACATTCTGATAAATCAGTAAGATCAATATTTATTAGGTCCATCGACACCAAACCAATCAAGGGTAAATTTTTATTATATAGTAGTACAGGTGTTCCTGATTTAAGTGACTTAGAATACCCATCTCCATAGCCTACTGATACTGTTCCTACCTTAGTATCATTTTTAGCGATCCATGTGCTGTTATAACCGACAGACTCACCTTTGGAAATTTTTTTTATTGATATTAATTTCGATTTAAATTTCATAACTGCCCTTAAATTTAGTTGCTCTGAACTTATGTCACTCAATGGAGAGATACCATAAAGAGCAATTCCAGGTCTGACCCAGACATCACCTTTATTGTTCCACTTGTATATTTTTTTATATTCCTTCATATTCATGATTGCCGCTGAATTTGCAAAACTGATATCCCCTTCAAACCCGTCAACAAGCTCTGAAAAGAGGTCGAGTTGCCGAGTATTTTTTGGTTTAGTTAAAATCTCAGCATCTGAAAGATGCGTCATAAGTCCTATTTCAGATTGTAAATCCAGTTTTCTGATTTTTTTTATTGCCTCTTTTGCAAAAACAATAGGAATGCCCATCCTATTCATACCGGTATCAATTTTTAACCAGATTTTTTTAAGCTTATTACTCTCTTGATATTTTTCTAAAAGATCAATTTGATGAAAATTATGAATAATTGGTTGGCATTTAACTTTCACTGAATCTCGCAGTTCTTTGTAATTTGAATACCCGCCAAGAATTGTAATTGGTTTTGTTATTCCAATTTCTCTTAATGTTTTTGCCTCACTAATCCTGGCAACAACATACATATCGGTGTATTTTTCCAAAAACTCAACAACTGTTTTAATGCCATGACCATATGCATTCCCTTTTACAGCGCACATAATTTTACAATCGCCAGATAATTTTTTTATCTGCATGAAATTATGTATGAGTGCCTTTTTACTTATTGATACACTAGGATTTGATGTCACTGAAAGTTCTCATTTACAAATCCTTCCGATACCCAGTTTTCGAATTTGGTGTACTTCCCAACAAAAGTTAAAGGGAACTCACCAATTGGTCCATTTCTTTGTTTTGCAATTGATATATCAGCGATACCTTTTCTCGGGGAATCAGGATTGTAGACCTCATCACGGTATATGAATGCAATAAGATCGGCATCTTGTTCAATTGCACCCGATTCTCTGAGATCTGACATAATTGGTTTTTTATCGGTTCTTGATTCTACGCTTCTATTAAGCTGCGAGAGAGCAATTATTGGAACATTAAGTTCTTTAGCTAACGCTTTTAAAGATCGAGATATTTCAGATATCTCAGTAGCTCTATTTTCTGTATTACCATGAACCTGCATCAATTGTATGTAATCCAGAACAATGAGACCTAGATTAGATTCGCGTTTTAGTCGTCTCGCCCTAGCCCTAATTTCAGTTGGTGAAAGCGCAGGTGAATCATCAATATAGATAGGAGCATCAGACATCAATTGAATTGCCGTATTGATTCTGGACCAGTCCTCTTCCGGAAAATTTCCTGTTCTTAATTGAGACTGGTCCACTCGACCAAGAGATGAAATCATTCTGAATGCCAGTTGCTCTTTGGGCATTTCCATTGAGAAAATGGCTGTTGATATTTCTGAACCTATAGCAGCATTCTCAGCAATATTGACAGCCAGGGTTGTTTTGCCCATTGAGGGTCTTCCTGCAATTATTATGAGGTCACTTGGTTGGAGACCCGCAGTTAATTTATCAAATTCCTTAAACCCAGTAGATATACCGGTAATTTCTCCCTCTGAATTTTTTAGAAATTCTATACGATCAATTGTGCTTGGAAGCACATTTCCTAATCGCTCAAAACCTGCTCTGCCTCTTGCTCCTTTTTCTGCTATTTCAAAAACAAGCCTCTCAGCCTGATCTACTAGTTCAGATGCTGATCTTCCCTCTGTGGAAAATGCGCTTCCACTTATCTCATTGCCGGCAGCAATGAGTGATCTCAAAACAGACCGTTCTCTGAGAATTTTTGCATAGGAGACCACATTAGCAGAACCAGCCGTTTCGTTAGCTAATGTTGCCAGATATTCCAGGCCACCAACAGAATCAAGATTTCCTTTATTATCGAGATACTCAGATAGAGTAACAACATCGCATGCTTCAGCTGATTCTATCAGGCTGGATATTCCATCGAATATTATTTGATGATCTTTTCTGTAAAAATCAGATTTTACAATGATATCGGCAATTTTATCCCACGCACTGTTATCAAGCATTAACCCACCCAATATTGACTGCTCCGCCTCAACTGAGTTAGGTGGGATTTTTATGTCAATCTCATTGTCATCCTTGTTATTGCTCGATGATTCAGTCACTTTTGATCTACCTTAATAAAGACTCATAATTAAGATTACTCGTCCTCCGAAACAACATTTAGTGTTACAGGAATATCAACATCTGAATGAAAATGAAGGCTAATTTCGGATTCTCCAACTTCTCGGATTGGACCGTCTGGCATTCTGATTTCACTTCTCTCAACACTTACACCAACTTTTTCAAACGCTTCTACTATATCAACAGGACCAACTGATCCGTAAAGTTTTCCTTCACTTTCAACATTAGCAGAAATAGTTAAACTCATTCCTTTTATGAGCTCACCTCTTGATTTGGCAGCCTCTAATTGCTCTGCAGCTCTTTTTTCCAATTCTTCTTTCTTCTTTTCAAGTTCTTTTATATTCTGTGCAGTTGCAAGCGCGGCTTTTCCATTAGGAATGAGATAATTTCGACCATAACCTGATTTCACAGATACCAAATCACCGATTGCACCAAGATTTTCTACCCTATCTAATAAAATAACTTTCATTGTTTTACCCTAATTTTTAATTGTTTTAATTCTTGATCTGAAATTGAACCAAGCATCAGTATACCCAACAACTGCCAGCAACATAACTATTAAAACATTAAAGACCGGCAGCAATACATAAATAATTACTAAAAAAAATCGCGGAATTATTCTTTTACCTCTTAACCAGTGGATAACAGACAGACCCTGCAACCAAAAGAAAAGAAGCAGCATGTAAGTTAAATTTTTCAACCAATAAATATCCAAAAAAAACAATGACAAAGAGCATAATGCTGTAAATACCGCTATGTATTTTCCAAGATTTAGATCACTAAATGAATCAAAAGAGTTTGGTGTATTCTCATCTGAATTATAGATATTTAACCCAAAAGCAAGAATAAAAACGTAGCTTGACCAAATCATAACTGCAATGATTGAGGAAATTTGTTCAATAATGAGATTCATTTGATTCTGAATCAATAAAGCTTCGTCTCTGAAGCCACTGTCGGAGAGAATAGTTGAAAAATTAATTAAAATTTCAGACCAGAAAATATCTGGATGACCAACTGCGATAAAGAAACAAATTAATAATAAAATCGATATTATTGACAACAGCTGAACGGTCAATGTAAATGAACTATTTTTTTTAAATAGCAGGGTTATACACATAACCGGTAACCAGTATAAAAAACCATTAGTGGCTATATCAACAATACCGAAATTGAAAAAAAACCCTAAAATAAAGAGAAGTATTGTAGCAACCAGACATTGAAATAGAGCCTTTAGTATGGATGCTTTAAGAATCAGCGCTATTAAAGTTGAGCCACTCAGGATCATTGAAAATGGCATTAGCATAGATATGCCCAGAGCAACTCCTCCATTTAGAGGATGCGCTGATAACCATTTAGAATATTTACTAATCAGATTTATATTAGTGCCTGTCAGTATAAGGCAACAATGAAAGGTATCGTGCTCTTTTTATAGCGGTCGTCAATTGTCTTTGATACCTTGCTTTTGTGCCAGTGATTCGACTGGGAACAATTTTACCAGTCTCTGTTATAAAGCTTTTCAGTAATGATAAATCTTTATAGTCAATATCTGTTATTCCTTCTGCGGTGAAGCGACAATATCTCTTTCTTCTTTTGTATTTATTTATCATGATTTTTCCTCATTATTATCACTTTCACTTTCGGTTTTATCTACTGAGATTGCATCGGAAGTATTTTCAGGAAGTTCTTGGTTGTCAATTTCTTCAGTAGATTCTTCTGGTACAATTTCTTCCTCTTTTTGATCTTCAGTATCTGACGACTCGTCATTTTTCTCTGAGGAAGATGAAGATATAGCAGCAGCTTTTTCATCACGCTTGCGTTTTACCTCTTCTTCTTTGATTTTTTCTGCTTCAACAGCTTCAAGCATTGGTGATCGCTCTGTTACTGCGACTTTTTTATTAAGAATCAGATATCTAAGCACTGCATCACTAAAAGTAAACACGTTCTTTAATTCATCAATTGACTCTTTTACACACTCAACATTCATAAGAATGTAGTGCGCTTTGTGAACTTTTTTTATTGGGTGTGCTAACTGACGTCTTCCCCAATCCTCAGTTCGATGAATGGTGCCGCCAGATGTACTGATAATATTCTGGTATTTATCCAGCATTGCAGGTACCTGTTCACTTTGATCAGGATGCACCAGAAAAACTATTTCATAATGTCTCATATTGTTCCCTCTCGGTTAAAACCTTCCGTTTATTTCAGCGGTAAGGTAAGGGTTATTGTGTTTTAAGTTTTTGGTTTCAAACCAAAAAAGAATCCTACCCAAGCTCACCGTTATAAGCAAGTAAATATCAACTAAGATATTGAATTTTTTCTATTAATTTCAAATAAGCAAATACCGGTTGCAACGGAGAGATTTAAGCTTGAAAGATTACCTTTTATTGGTATTTTCAATAAATTATCGCAATTTTTCTGTGCCATCTTACTTATACCTGAATGCTCCTCTCCCATGACAAGCACAGTGTGTCCTTTTATATTTGTTTCAAATACGCTTTCTGACGCGTTCTCGCTGGTACCGATACGGTTGATTCCATACTCGCCCATCCATATTAATACCTTTTTTAGGCTTTTTACTCGGATTAATGGAACAATTTCAGCAGCACCACACGCTATTTTACTGACCGTTGAAGTTATTGATACTGAGTTTGAGCGATTCACGATTATCGCATCAACACCAGCAGCACATGCTGTTCGCATACATGCCCCAAGGTTATGTGGATCTTTGATATTCTCCAAGACCAGAAATAAAAGTGATGAAGAATCCACAATTTCTATATTACTCTCAATGTAAGATCGAAGTTCTGCCTCAGATTGAATTAGATTTCTAGATACTTCTGCTATTACACCTTGGTGAGAGGATTCCCCGCTTATCTGACTTAATCTTGATCTATTTGCTGAAATCATCGGAATTAAATTTTGTTTTGCAAAGCTGACTATTTCCAAAATTCTTTTGTTTTTTGGGTTATATTCAACGATCAACTTATTGATTTTAATGGACTTATTATCTATAAGTTGCTCGATTGATCTAAGCCCAATAACATATTTACTTTTTTTCATTGCTTTTTTTGGTTGTATTTATTTTATTGGAGTGAAAGAAATTTTTTGAGCTGCTACATCGACATCACTAATAACAACTTCAATTTGATCTCCAATTTTAAAAATTTTATTAGTTTTTTCTCCGGTTAAAATCTTTCTCATCTTATCAAAGATAAAATAATCTTGTGTTAACGAGGTCACGTGAACCAACCCCTCAATTAAAAAATCATTCAACAGAACAAAAAATCCAAATCCATGCACACTGGTAATCAAGCCTTTATATTTGTAGCCTACTTTTTGTTCTAAAAATTGGCATTTCAACATCATCTCAGCCTCTCTTGTTGCTTTTTCTGCTACTCTTTCATTTTTAGAACACATTTCACCAAAATGTTTCATTTTATTTTTCGAATAGAAGGAATTTTTTTGTCTCGATGTATCAATGATATGGCTAATTGCCCGATGAACTAATAGATCTGGATATCTTCTGATCGGTGAAGTGAAATGTGCATATAGAGATAGAGCAAGACCAAAATGACCAATATTTTCTGGACTATAATTAGCTTGACTGAAAGTTCTTAACATCATCGTTGAGATTAGGTCTTTCTTAGGATTATTTTCTAATTGACTCAACATTTTATTCAAAGAGATTGAGCTAATTTTTTTTGAGCTATGAGTATTAATGCCCTCAGATCTTAGAAATCCATAAAGATCTTCAATGGATTCACTATCAGGAACATCATGATTACGATATAAGGTAGGTATCATTGATTTTTTTATGAATTTAGCTGCCTCAACATTTGCGGCAATCATACATTCTTCAATAATTCCATGCGCAATCGATCTGTTTATATTTTTCACTCCGTACATTTCATTATTATCATCCAGAATAATTCTCAATTGCGGGAGGTCTAGATTAATGGCTCCTCGTTTTTTTCTATTAGCTGTCTGCGTTTTATATAAATTGTTCAGATTATCTATTAAATCTGATGTCGAGGAATTGGCTGGCTTTAAATCTCCGCCTGCTATGAAATTGGATACCTGAGAATAAGTAAGGCGTTCCTTTGATTCAATTACAGCTTTATAGAATTGTGAATTTTTAGTGTTCCCATCAAAGTCGATATCCATTTCACATACTATTGCTAATCTTGGCTGATTGGGCCTTAATGAACAGAGATCATTAGAAAGGACTTCTGGCAACATAGGCAGTACACGATCATAAAAATAAACGGAAGTCCCTCTTTTTATGGCCTCATTATCAACAGCAGTTCCCATAGTAACAAAATGCTCTACATCTGCTATTGCGACAAATAATTTCCACCCATTCTCTGAAGGTTGGCAATATACAGCATCATCAAAATCCTTAGCGTCAGCACCGTCAATAGTAATAAAATTTATATGCCTTAAATCTTTTCTGGATTTATATACTTCTTGGTCTTCATCCTTATTATTCTTGTATACATTTATCTCTCTCAATACATCTTCAGACCATTCATGAGGTAATTCATATAACTTTATAGCTAAATCTGTGTGGATTCCTTTTTTTGATTTTTCTCCAATCGTATGAATAACTTTCCCATAGATCGAATCATCTAATTTCGAAGGGTATTTTGTTATTTCAACCTCAATGTAATTTCCAACCTCAGCATTTCCTATTGTTGCTTTGTTTAGAATAAACTTCTTTTTTAAGTTTCTTTTTAAGCATTTTAAATAATACTTCCCCTTTGAAAATATTAATTCTCCCTGAGCATATTTTGAGTGTCTCTCTATGATCTTTATTAATTCGCCTGAATGCCTTCCATCTCTTTGTCGAATCACCTTAATTTGAACAGTATCACCATGCATGAGGGATCTCATTTCATGATTTGAAAGGTATACATCGGCATCGTGTTCTAAGATAACAAATCCAAATCCCTCTGGAGCTTCAGAAACGACACCTTGAACTGTTTTATGTTTCCTAGGTATTAGATATTCAGCTTTCTTATTTTTTTTAATTAATTTTTGTTTCGTCATCTTAAAAAGAGTTCGCTGAAAATATCTCTTGAGCCTTTCTTCAGAAATAGAAAATAAATCACATAGCTCGTCAAATTTTTTTGGAAAAACTGCTTCATTCAGCTTTTTGATTATATCGTTTGGTGAGGGAATAGGATGAGTGTATTTATTTGTTTTTGTTTTTTTCAAAAAAGATTTACCTAAGCCTTTAAGCTAGAAGTTATTGTTAGATTAAGTTTAATTTAATATCCAATTGGTTGAAGCAATCTCAATAAAATTTGGTTAGTATACTATTTTACGCATAAGGTCATGTAATGGAAAATTTTGTTAATACCCTCAATGGTTATATTTGGAGTAATGCTCTAATTCTCCTTGCTCTTGGAGCTGGGTTATTCTTTTCACTCAAAACAAGATTTGTTCAAATTAGATTATTTAAAGAAATGGTTCGATTGCTTTTCTCTGGGGCCAGCTCAAATAAAGGTATCTCTTCATTTCAGGCTTTATCGGTATCCTTATCAGGGAGGGTTGGGACAGGAAATATAGCTGGGGTTGCTGCTGCAATTGGTTTTGGTGGTCCTGGTGCTGTTTTTTGGATGTGGGTCGTAGCTTTTCTCGGTGCCTCTACCGCATATATTGAATCTACTCTTGGCCAGATTTATAAGGAAGAGCAAGATGGTGAATATCGAGGTGGACCAGCTTACTATATTGAAAAAGCAATGGGAGTAAAGTGGTTTGCTTGGATTTTTGCGATTGCCATAATCGTTGCAAATGGAATTCTGTTGTGTGGTGTTCAAGCTAATAGTATTGGTAATGCGGTTGAGCTGGCACTTGGTGGCGGACAAACTGTTGAAACATTTTTTGGCCCACTGAGCTCTATAAAAATCTCGACTGCGATCGTCGTTCTGATACTGTTGGCTTTTATTGTTTTTGGCGGGGTAAAACGAATAGCGAATGTCACTCAGGTAATCGTCCCTTTTATGGCTCTGGCATATATCATTATTGCGATCACAATAATTGGTTTAAATATCAGTCAATTGCCAGATATTTTGATCTTGATTGTTTCAGACGCCTTTACACCCATGGCAGGAGCTGGCGCTGCTATTGGATGGGGTGTAAGGAGAGGTATTTATTCAAATGAAGCCGGTCAAGGTTCAAGTGTACATGCAGCTGCAGCAGCAGAAGTTGATCATCCAGCACAACAAGGTTTAGTTCAAGCTTTCTCTGTCTATATTGATACACTATTTGTTTGTTCGGCTACTGCTTTCATGATTTTAATAACTGGAGCATACAATGTTCATGGGGAAGGCTCTCAATTTATTATTCAGAATATTGCGCCTACAATAGATGCAAATAGCCCAGCTTTTA
Organism: uncultured Woeseiaceae bacterium; assembly: GCA_902517795.1. Classification (GTDB taxonomy): domain Bacteria; phylum Pseudomonadota; class Gammaproteobacteria; order Steroidobacterales; family Woeseiaceae; genus SP4260. The sequence continues at coordinate 12,970 of CABYDR010000026.1, forward strand.
CTCAATATGCAATGGAAAATACAATTCCAGGGCTTGGAGCGCCTTTTGTAGCTGTTGCATTATTTTTCTTTGCATTTACAACAATACTTGCTTACTACTACCAAGCCGAGACAAATATTGCTTACCTTCGTCGAACATATAAATTTCCAGGTGACATGTTGATACTCAAAATTGTAATGTTGGCGTCAGTATTTTATGGTTCAGTTAAAACAGCACAGGTTGCTTGGGGCTTAGGTGATATTGGTATAGGTATACTGACATGGCTGAATGTTATTAGTATTTTAGTTATCTTTTTTATGTCTAATCCTGCAGTGAAAGCACTTAAAGACTATGAAGAACAGAAAAGAAAAAAAGTAAATGTATTCAGATTTGATCCTGTATCTCTCGATATCAAAAATGCTCATTTTTGGGAAGATCGAAATAAACAACACTAAAATGGCTTCATAAATCTATGAAGATATTGATGCTCAATTATTTCATTGAAATCATCGGCTAACCTTTCACAGGAACTCACTACACTATTCCAAACTTTTACTCGCTGTTTATTAGTCATTAATGAAAAGTCAGTTCTATCCGGGACTTTTGACCCTGGAAGATTATCAATGAATTTTTCCGAAGGACAAATCATGATAGTTCTTGCATGATTATGAGGGTTCACTCGTCTCCATGATAATGAACGATCAAACCAGCTAGGCTTAAGAAAATCAAAAAAGTGAGGATAAAGCACATATCCCTCATGATTATCTACTGAGAAATCAATGTGATAATCAGTTAACCCTCCATCTCTATAGGATCCATTAGGTGCTCCTTGAATGTCTTTTACTCCCACTAGAAATATTGGAATCGAGCTAGAAGCGATCACAACATCTTTTAAATTATCAACAGACAAATCTATACGTTCAGTTACAAAATGATGTTTCTCAAGAATCTTGATTGGGTTCCTATGGTCCTCAAATATCGCTCTTGAAAAAAAATGACCTAATGCGCTTCTGCTAACAGAATTTGCAAGATAAGCCAATAATAGTCCAGACAGAAGAACGGGATTGAATTCACTCTTAAGAATATGGCGCGATGAAGATGTGATTATGTTTGTTCGGAATAAAGGATGGCTAATAACATCATCTGTTGCCTCTCTGGGACACAACTCATCAAACATCTCCCTTAGCCTTATATTCAGAAATCCTTTTTTATATTTTTTTGGTAGATATTGGTTTACATAACCGTATTCAAAATTTTTAATTGCTTTCAAAGGATCTTTTTGAGCATAGCATACAAATCTCCACGAACTTATGGAGGAAGAGATAAGATGCACAGGGTCCTCTAATCGCGGGAGAATTTTGTCAACAATTAATTTATCTAGGTGACTGAGCACTAGCCACTTTGGCCCACCAGATGCACCCATTATGGTTTTAATTTTTTTGATATCTAGCCCATTAACTTGAATTTCTTGGTATGCTTTTGGGCCAACTCTTATTGTTAAAGATTCATATTTTTTCATAAATCTTATTTGTATCCCTTGATATCAAGAGAACGGATTGCTTCTGATAATCGTATGCTCCCTATCGGGTCCTGTTGAAATAATATCAATAGGTAGATGCAACATCTCCTCGATAGCTTGAACATATTTCTTTGCATTCAAAGGCATATCTGCAAATCTTTTCAAACCTTTCGTTGAGTCTTCCCAACCTTCAAACTCTTCATACAAAGGTTCACAATTATTTAACTCTGAAATTTCTAATGGAAAATTTGAAATGGTTTTGTCATGCAATTTATATTCTGTGCAAATTTTTATCTTTTCCAAGCCATCAAGCACATCAAGTTTAGTAAGACAAAATCCTGAGATACTGCTATTCAATACGGACCTTTTAAGAGCTAAAGCATCAAGCCAACCACATCTTCTTGGTCGGCCTGTTGTTGCTCCAAATTCAACACCAACTGAACCTAAGTGCTCACCGTATTTATCATGAAGTTCTGTCGGGAAAGGCCCCGACCCAACTCTGGTTGTATAAGCTTTAACAATCCCCATAATGTAATCAAGTCGCTTCGGCCCCACTCCGGAACCAATACTTGCTGCAGCTGAGACTGTATTTGATGAGGTAACGTAAGGATATGTTCCGTGATCTATATCAAGAAAAACTCCTTGTGCACCCTCAAATAAAATATTCTTTTTTTGTTGATGATAATCATCAAGAATGCCTGATACATCAGATATCAATGGCAAGATAAGATCTCTTTGATCCAGCAACTGATTGAATATTTTATCTAATGACTGCTCATTTTCATCGAAATAATTGGTCAATAAAAAATTATGGTAATTCAATATATTTTTCAATTTCTCACAAAGAGAATCCTTATTTAATAAATCAGAGACTCTGAGTACCCTTCTTGCTACCTTATCTTCATAAACAGGACCAATCCCCCTTCCAGTCGTGCCGATTGCAGATTTTCCTAGTTTTTTTTCTTTTGCTAAATCGAGCGCCTCATGAGATGGAAGTATTAATGGGCAGCCTGAACTAATCTTGAGACGATCAAAAACAGGTATTCCACTCTCTATTAGTTTTTTTGCTTCCTTTATAAGAGCTTGCAAAGAGATAACTACGCCATTACCTATCAGGCAATGGATATTTTCATGTAAAATACCAGAAGGAATTAGATGGAGAACGGTTTTATTGCCCTCTATAACAAGCGTATGACCAGCATTATGCCCTCCTTGAAATCGAACAACGGCTGCTACATCTTCTGTTAACAGATCTACAATTTTTCCTTTTCCCTCATCGCCCCACTGAGTTCCAATTACAACAACATTCTTGCTCATGTTTCTTACCAATCAATCAGTTAAAGATTATTTAAAAAAAGTAAAATTAGTCCCAATATAATTGAGACTAACCCCACGATTCTGAGGTTATCGTCATTTAATTTTGACATCTTATGGATAAAGATTCTATAAGTATTGGGGCTTATAAATGGAATTAACCCTTCAATGAGAAGAATCAATGAAATGGCAGTAAAAATTTCCTGCCATCCCATTAGGTTATAACTTTGCGACGATCTGAATTGAGATATCTATCAATCAATTTTTGATTTATTTAGATATTGGAAAAACTCATTATCAGGATCTATCACCATTATATCATTCGCGTGGCCGATTGAGTTTCTATATGCATCTATACTTCTGTAAAAAGCATAAAATTCAGGGTCTTGATTGTATGCATTGGCATAAATTTCTGCTGCTTTAGCATCACCTTCACCTCTGATTATCTGCGAATCCTTGTTTGCATTAGCCAGAATAATTGTTCTTTCTTTATCAGCTGTTGATCTTTTTTCTTCAGATACCTCCATACCTTGAGCTCTTCTTTCAGCAGCAATTCGTCCTCTCTCTTCTCTCATCTGCTGGTACACTGAGTTCCTTACATCGTCTGGAAATTCAACCTGTTTAACACGAACATCTACTAGCTCAACTCCCAATCCTTTCGCTGTGGTTGTTGCGTTAGCTAACATATCTCTCATTAATTCTGCTCGCTCGACAGAAATTGCCTCTTTTACAGTTCTTTTTCCAAACTCTGTAACAATGGCATTTTTTATGATCTCTGAAATCCTATCATTAGCTACTCTAAATGATCCCCCAGTTGATATGTAGAAATTAACAGTGTCAATGATTCTCCACTTTACAAAGAAATCAACATCCATCGCGAGTCTTTCAGCTGTAAATATTCTCTCAGGTCGCTCGTTAATTGTCATAATCCTCTTAGGGAATTTTCTAATTGTCTGATAAAAGGGGATTTTAAAATGAAGTCCGGGTTCATAATCTGCTTGCACCACTTCTCCGACTTGAAGTTTAATCGCCAATTCTCTCTCATTGATTGTGAATGCTGTTAGATTGAGAATCACCAGAGCTATCGCACCAAAAATTGTTATAGATCTTAAGCTCATTATCTTTGCCTCCTTTCACGGCTCTCATCTTCAGTGGCCGAACTATTAGCTTGATTTACCATAGAATCATTATTTTGAGTGTTTGATGAATTATTATTTCGTCTTCCAGAATCATTCATAAGCTTGTCAATTGGAAGATACAAAAGATTACCACTTCCTTGCGAGTCTAAAATTACCTTGTTTGAATTCTTATAAACTTCCTCTACCGCATCAAGATAAAGTCTATCGCGTGTGACTTTAGGCGCCTTTTCATACTCATTAAGCAAAGCAAGAAATCTATTAGCTTGACCCTCAGCATCAGCGATGACTCTATCTCTGTATGCTTCAGCATCTTGAAGAATTCTTGTAGCTGCACCTCTTGCTCGAGGAATAAGATCCTGAGCGTATTTTTCTGCCTCCAATATGAATCTATCGCTGTCATTTCTTGCTTTTTGCGTATCATCTACTGCATCCTGAACGGCTCTTGGATAATCAAGTTTCTCGAGGTTAATGGAAGTGACAGATATTCCTGCATTGTAAGCATCAAGAGTGCTCTGAAGTACGACTTGTGTTTTTGGCCCAATTTCATCTCGCCTTTCATTAACGAGCACTTCAAGCGAGCTTGTTCCAACTACTTCTCTGAGTGCGCTTTCAGTAAGATCCTGAAGCGTGCCCTCAGGATTGATGACTTCAAAACTGTATTTCACTGGATCCTCTCGTAAATACTGAACTACCAATTGAACAAAAACATATTGTTCATCAGCAGTTAAGATTTCTGTACTGAATCCATAATCAGTGACAATACCAGTATTGACTATATCAACTGACTCTATGGGAAAAGGTATATGCCAGTGTAAACCTGGATAGGTGGTTTCTGTATAAGATCCAAATCTTTGCACAACCCCTCTTTCAGCTTGATCGACTCTATATAGACCAGTAAAAGCCCAGGCCACAAGTAAAAAGATTAATATTATCGATGTGCCTGAGTTTCCCCCTGGCATTTTCGTAACGTTTCCATTACCTTTTTTTCCACCTAAAATAGCATTAATTTTCTTTTGCCAACCTTCGATGATCTTATCAAGGTCATCGGGCTGATTTCCTCCACCCTTCCACGGATCTTTATCATTTCCTGATTCATTCCAACTCATAATTCAATCTCTTATTTATTATTTTTATTGTATCTGTATAAAATTGTTTTTATCTATACCTTCATTTTTCAAAAAGCTGTTAATATCTTCTCTGTTTGCCTCTAATGTTAACTCCCAACTTCCATCATTTTTCTGTCTTTCGTTTTTTACCGCGCCCATCTGAAATAATATCGCCCTTTGCCTGCCCTGACTATTCTCTAATTTGATATTACCTAAAATAACATTTTTTTTGATAAAGCGTCTCAATAAATGGAAAAGTTTATCTGAACCGTCTCCAGTTTTTGCAGACAAATAAACCGACTTATTAGAGTGTTCATTGTCATTTTTTGCATTAAATTCACTTTTATCAATTTTGTTGTAGACCCTCAATTGTGGAACATTTTCTGCTCCAAGCTCTTTAAGGATTTTGTTTACTTGATTAATCCTCTCAAGTTTTTCTGTATCGCATACATCAACTATGTGTAGAATTAAATCTGCGTCTCTCGCTTCTTGAAGAGTTGCCTTAAAGGCTGCAATTAACTCATGCGGCAAATCTCTAATAAATCCTACCGTATCACTTATAATTATTGGGCCTGCATTGGCAATATCAAGTCTCCTCATCACTGGATCTAATGTCGCAAAAAGCATATCTTTTGTGTATTGATTTGTTCCTGTAAGAAGATTAAACAAAGTTGATTTACCTGCATTTGTATAACCAATTATGGCTACTGTTGGAATACCAGAACGTGCTCGATTTTTTTGGTTCATTTTTCTTCTTTTATCAACTTGCTCCAACCTAAAGTTAAGCTGCTTAATTCTCCTGCCTATCAATCTTCTGTCTGTTTCAAGCTGGGTTTCACCGGGACCTCTCAATCCGATTCCACCTTTCTGTCTCTCAAGATGAGTCCAGCCCCTTATAAGCCTGGTTGATATATGACGCAATTGAGCAAGCTCAACTTGTAACTTTCCCTCGAAACTCTTAGCCCTTTGAGCGAATATATCAAGAATTAAGCCCGTTCGATCAATAACTCTGCATTCCAATTTTTGTTCAAGATTTTTTTCTTGGCTTGGAGATAGTGATGCATCAAAGATAATTAAATTTGCTTTCGTTTTAACAACTATATCCTTCAATTCTTCTAATTTACCCTTACCAATAAGGTACCTTGCATTAGGATATCTGATTTTCACATCCAGTTCTGATGCAATTTCTACACCGGCTGCTATTACCAGTTCTTTAAATTCTTCCATTTCATAACTATGAGAACCGTTTTGTGCATTATTGAAAGAAACAATAGTTGCTTTTTCACCAATTTCTTTTCTATCAAACAAAGAAGAATCCTTTATATTAATGACTCAATTTTCTTGTAAATATTTTTATGACTTTTTTGGTTAAGATTTTTCATACTCCTCATCCATGTGAGTTGTCTCTTGGCAAGTTGCCTGGTTGCGGTTTGAGCTAGTCTAGTAGCTTCATTTAAATCTATTTCATTATCAAGATATTTCCAGATTTGCCTATAGCCAACAGAACGCATAGACATATGCTCTGACGACAATCCTTCTCTTTCTCTTAAAATACGAACCTCATCAACAAAACCAGCCTCTAGCATATCAAGAAACCTATTATTAATTTTTGAATACAGCTCATCACGATTTATATTTTTCAAAGAAAAAATTTCAAATTGATAATCATTTGGCGGTGTTGTTTTTTCTTGTAATTCTGAGATCTTTTTTCCAGTTATATAATAAACCTCAAGGGCTCGCTGAATTCTCTGTTTATCATTTTTACTAATGTTATTCGCTGCA
>CABYDR010000027.1 GCA_902517795.1 uncultured Woeseiaceae bacterium
ATCTTGGTGCTTTTTAGCTTTCTCAGATTACTCTTGATAAGTTTTGAGGCTTGGTGTGAAGAAATCATTTTTTATTCACGATCAATAGCTCGGTACCCAATATCATCTCGATGATACTCATTTTTCCAGCTAATGCTATTTACCATCTCATAGGCTATCCTGTTTGCACTGGATGTAGTCTTTCCTCTACCTACAACACACAAGACTCTCCCACCGGAAGTCACAACTTGATTATCTCTTATAGATGTTCCAGCATGAAACACTTTAACATTTTGCGATTTATTGTTATCAATACCGATGATTTCATCACCAGATGAATATTTTATTGGGTAACCTCCGGCCGCCATAACTACACCTAAGGCAATCTCATTGCTCCATCTAACTTTCTCATATGAAAGTGATCCTTCCATTGTTGCAAGAATGAGATCTATAAAATCTGACTCCAATCTCATCATTATTGGCTGTGTTTCAGGATCTCCAAAACGACAATTATATTCGAGAATTTTCGGTTGGCCATCTTCACTGATCATTAGACCTGCATACAAGAATCCAAGATAATTAATACCGTCCTCTTTCAATCCAGAAAGAGTTGGATTAATAATTTCACTCATAATTCTATGATTGAGATCTTCTGTGATTATCGGTGCAGGAGAATATGCGCCCATACCTCCTGTATTTGGTCCTTTATCACCATTATCTCTGGCCTTATGATCTTGAGATGTAGCAAGTGGCAAGACTTTCTCACCGTCTGTTACAACAATAAAACTTGCTTCTTCACCGCGCAAGAATTCTTCTATAACGATCTTTGTGCCGGCCTCTCCAAAATTATTTTTATCAAGGATATCTTGGACGGCTGTAACCGCGTCATCAACATTCATAGCGACTATCACACCCTTGCCAGCTGCTAATCCATCTGCTTTTACAACCAGAGGTGCGCCCTTTTCGTTAATATATTTGATTGCTGCTTCTGAGTTATCAAATGTTTCGTAATCAGCAGTTGGAATATCATAACGTTTAAGAAAATCTTTAGTAAATGATTTAGAGCCTTCCAGTTGAGATGCCTGCTTGTTTGGCCCAAAACAGACAAGACCAGCGTCATTGAATTTATCAACAACACCGGCAACGAGTGGAGCTTCAGGTCCAATTATAGTGAGATCTATTTTTTCTTTTAGGGCAAATTTAAGTAAATTATCTATATCGTCTGCAGCAATAGCGATATTTTCCACTTTATTTTCTCCAGCTGTGCCAGCATTTCCTGGGGCAACATATATTTTATCTGCTTTTTGAGAAAGAGAGCATTTCCAAGCAAAAGCATGCTCCCTTCCACCATTTCCAACAATTAAGATTTTCATAATTTTAATCTCATTTATTTTTGTTTCCTAGTGCCTGAAATGTCTCATACCAGTGAAAACCATTGCAATATTGTTCTCATTTGCAGCAGCAATAACCTCATCATCTCGAATAGAACCACCTGGCTGAATTATTGCACTTATGCCATAACTTGCAACGGCGTCAATACCATCTCTGAAAGGAAAAAAAGCATCAGACGACATGACCGAGTTAGATATGTCGAGATCTTCATCAGCTGCCTTAATTGCTGCAATTCTTGCGCTATAGACTCGACTCATTTGTCCAGCACCAATACCAATCGTCATATTGTCTTTACAAAATAATATAGCATTGGATTTAACGTATTTTCCTACACGCCAAGCAAACAGCATATCTGAGATTTCTTTCTTACTTGGTTTTTTTTGAGTAACAATCTTCAGGTCAGACTCAGAGATTTTTCCATCGTCTGCAGATTGAATCAAAAGTCCTCCCGAAGCTTTTTTAAGATCATAATCATCGTTATCACTATCAAAAAACTTGCCTGTTTCCAGTACCCTCACATCTTGTTTTTTATTAAGAATCGTTTCTGCTTCAGACGAAATTTCAGGCGCGATAATTACTTCGACAAATTGTTTTTCGATAATTAGTTTTGCAGTTTCTCCATCCAGTAGACGGTTGAAAGCAATTATACCTCCGAATGCCGAGGTCGGATCAGTGCTGAATGCTCTCATGTATGCTTTTTTTATGTTGTCATCTAAAGCAACGCCACATGGATTTGCATGCTTAACTATAACGCATGCAGGTGAGCTAAATTGATTCACGCATTCATATGCAGCGGCTCCATCAGCTATATTGTTATATGAGAGATCTTTTCCTTGAATTTTTCTTGAGGATGCAAGATTTCTCTCGTTAGAACTCATATCATCTTTATAGAAGGCTGCAGTTTGATGAGGATTTTCCCCATATCTTAATTTTGATTGGATGTTGCCAGAGTAGATCAGTTGATCTGGGTAAGTAATCTTTAATATTTCTTTATTGAAGTACTGGTTTATCGCAGCATCATAGCTTGCTGTATGACCGAATGCTTTCGCTGCTAGATATTGTCGATACTCTATTGTTATTTCATTATGTTCATATTTTTCTATGAAATCTTCATAATCATGAGGATCAACCAGCACAACTACATTTTCATGATTTTTTGCTGCTGCCCTGATCATTGCAGGGCCACCAATATCAATATTTTCAATTGCTTCATCGATACTTATGTCAGATTTTTTGATCGTTTCTTTGAAAGGATACAAATTGACGGCCAGAAGATTTATCTTCTCAATGTCATGTTGATCCATTATTTCATCGTCAATTTTTTTTCTTCCAAGTATTCCACCATGAATCTTAGGGTGCAGAGTTTTCACTCTGCCATCCATAATTTCTGGAAAATTCGTGATATTTGAGATTTCAATAGCTGAAATCTTATTGGTAGACAGGTAATTGTATGTTCCACCTGTTGAAATTATTTCAACTTTATTTTGATCTAGTTCTTTGGCAAAAGGAATGAGTTTGTCTTTATCCGAGACACTAATAAGTGCGCGGTTTATTTTAAAAGTTCTTTCCACTAGGAAGTTATTGAGTATGTTTTGAGTTTCTTCCTGAGGGTACCTCGATTGATACCCAGTATTTGAGAGGCCCTACTTTGGTTACCATTGGTGTAGTTCATTACCACTTTGAAGAGTGGCTCTTCGACTTGACCAAGGACCAGGCTGTATAGATCTCCTGGTTTCTGTCCATTTAGATTATCAAAATAATTATCCAGAGCATCTTCCGTATGAACTTTGAGCAGTTTTCCGTTCATAAGTTGACCTGATTTTTTTGAATTTGATTTTTTATCTTTTGCCACTAAGTTATATTTCCTTAACTTTAATGCTTGAGAATTTTTGATCCAAAGGAATAAAAATTTACGCTCGTGTTTGAAAAAATTCTTGAACAAGCGTTATTTGTTCTCTAGCTTTTTCTGCCCTAACGACTTTTTTTCGGAAAGCCTCTGATCCATCAAGATTTTTACAATACCAACTGAGATGTTTTCTGGCTAGTCTTGCACCTAAATCATTACCGTAAAATTGATAGACTTTATTTAAGTGTTCAAGAATAGTATCACGCACACAATTTTTTTCTAGAGGCGGAGCGTTTCTTTTATCGGAGAAAAAGATATTAAGATCTCGAAATATCCATGGTTTTCCTTGAGAAGATCTTCCAATCATTAAGGCATCAGCACCACTTATACGCAATACTTCAAGTGATTTCTCTGGAGAATCAATATCCCCATTCGCTATAATTGGTATTGAGACTTTTTTCTTAATTTGCGCAATTGTGTCATATTCGGCAGAACCTGAAAACTTACTTTCACGAGTTCTTCCATGAACAGCAATGGCTTTTATTCCAGATTCAGCAGCGATTTTTGCTATTTCTGGTCCATTTTTTCTTTCGTCACTCCATCCTGTTCGCATTTTTAATGTGACTGGAACATCTACAGCATCAACAACAGATTCTAAGATGAGCTTAACAAGTTTCTCATCTTTCATTAATGCGGATCCTGCTAATTTATTGCAAACTTTTTTCGCAGGGCAGCCCATATTTATATCGATTATTTGCGCTCCTCTATCAGCACATAACTTAGCTGCTTTTGATAGCAATTTTGGATCGGAACCAGCAATCTGTATCACTCTTGGCTCAATACTATAATCTAGTGATAAGCGATATTTTGATTTCTTACTTTTCCATAAATCTATATCAGAGGTTGTCATTTCCGATATTGTCATTGAGGCACCAAACTTATGGCACAACTTCCTAAAAGGAAGATCCGTTATACCTGCCATCGGGGCCAGTATGAAGGGATTTTTGAGCTTGAATTTACCGATTTTCATAATTTGATTCCAGACATCATAACCCAGCCATCTTTTATTTTTATCTCAGATAGATTGAAATATTTAAGGTAAGCATCTTTGATAATATTTATTTGACCTTCGAGAATACCTGATAGACAGATTACACCGTCTTGATTGAGTTTTTTATAAAAATAGGGAGCCAGTTCAATAAGTGGTTTTGCTAGAATATTTGCAACTATAATATTGAAGTTCTTTTCTATTTTCTTATTGTTATCTGTGATTTTTATCTCTTGTTGCACATGATTTTTTTCTGCATTATTTTTTGAGGCAATTACAGCCTGTGGATCTAAATCAATCGCAGTGACACTCTTTGCCCCCAGTTTTATGGCCGAAATACCCAATATTCCAGATCCACATCCGTAATCTAATACTGATTTCTGATCAAGATTACTTTTCTCAAGCCATTCAAGGCACAATCTCGTGGTTGGGTGCGAACCAGTACCAAACGCCAGACCTGGATTTAAATTTACACAAACTTTTCCTTCAAGATTATCTATGAGGTGGTCAGGGTATATCCACAAGTTCTCTCCGAATCTCATTGGTTTAGATGATTGTATCCATTCTTCTTGCCAATCTTTTTCCCCAATTGCTTTGATTACCTTGTTATTGAATATTTTTATATTGGTTTTATTTATTATTTCATTTTCTAATTCGCTAAGATTTTTTATGTTTTGATACATTGCTTTAACGCGAATTTTCTCCCAGATTGGCATTTCACCCGGAAGTGGCTCATAAATTTTTTCTTCACCGAAACCCTGAATTGATATTGACAAGGGTTGGTATGACTCTAGAATTTTTTCAGTTTCTGTCAGATCATCTTTGGCGATATTAAATTCAATTTGATGATACTCATCATTATTCTTGGTCATTATAATGACACTTTAAAGGCCAAGTCTTTTTTCTAAGTAGTGGATATTTGTGCCACCATTTTTAAATGCGGAGTGTTGAAATATCTCTTGATGCAGGGGTATATTTGTTTTTATCCCTTCAACTACTATTTCTTTTAATGCATTTTCCATTCGAGTCATAGCCGACTTTCTATTGTTTCCAAATGCAATTATTTTGCCAATCATAGAGTCATAATAGGGAGGCACACGATATCCGCTGTATATATGGCTGTCAATTCTAATACCTGGGCCACCAGGCATATGCCACAACTTGATGTCACCAGGCGAAGGCATAAATGTCTTTGGGTCTTCTGCATTCATTCGACACTCAATTGCATGACCTTTGATTCTTACATCTTCTTGTTTGATAGCTAATTTTTCTCCTGAGGCAATTTTCAATTGTTCTTTAACAATATCAATTCCCGTGATCATTTCTGTGACAGGATGTTCAACTTGAAGCCTGGTGTTCATCTCAATGAAATAAAATTCATTGTCTTGATATAAAAATTCGAATGTACCGGCACTTCGATAGCCCATTTCTAGACACGCATCAACACATCTTTGACCAACGTAATTTCTTTGATCCTCAGTTATACCTGGCGCAGGCGCTTCCTCGATAACTTTCTGATGGCGTCTTTGCATCGAGCAATCTCTCTCTCCAAGATGAATGGCATTTCCTTGTCCATCACATAGAACTTGAATCTCTATATGTCTCGGAGTCTCTAAAAATTTCTCCATGTAAACTTCATCATTATTAAATGCTGATCTCGATTCTGCTTGAGTCAGTGCAATTGCATTCAGTAAGGCTGCTTCTGCATGAACGACACGCATGCCTTTCCCACCTCCTCCTCCAGAGGCTTTTATGATGACTGGATAGCCAATATCTCTAGCAATTCTCAAGTTTTCATCGGGATCATCTTTGAGTGCTCCATCTGAACCGGGAACGGTTGGCACACCTGCTTTTTGCATTAATTTTATTGCAGAAACCTTGTCTCCCATCATCCTAATAGCTTTTGAGGATGGGCCAATGAAGGTAAAACCCGATGATTCCACTCTTTCTGCAAAATCGGCATTTTCCGATAGGAATCCATATCCTGGATGAATGGCAACCGCATCAGTAACTTCTGCCGCTGAAATAATTCTCGGCATATCTAGATAGCTATTCATGCTCTCAGCAGGACCGATACAAACTGTTTCATCAGCTAACAAAACATGTTTGAGGTTATCATCTGCCTTAGAATGGACTGCAACGGTCTTTATTCCAATCTCGTGACATGCCCTCAAGATCCTTAAGGCAATTTCTCCTCTATTGGCAATGACTACTTTATCGAGCATGTTTGGATCTCTTAGTTATTTGTATTCTGATCTATTACAAAAATTATTTGATCAAACTCAACAGGATCTCCATTTTGAACCCTTATAGATTTTATGACGCCACTGACGTCTGCTTCAATTTGGTTCATCATTTTCATTGCTTCGATAATGCAAAGTGTGTCTCCTTCTTTGACGGTATCACCAACCTTTACATAGGGGGGTTCATCTGGAGACGGGCAAGCATAGAAAGTTCCAACCATCGGAGACAGAACATCAAAACCATTATCGAGTTTTTGCGGTGGTTTGGTGCTTTCAGATTGATTCTTTTTATTTGAGGATTCTGTTGGAATTATTTCTCTTGAATCTGCAACATTTTCTTCATCTTTATTGACCATTTTTTTAGTTGAAGATTCACGAGATATTCTAACAGAGTCTTCACCTTCAGTAATTTCAATTTCACCAACACCAGACTCATTCAGTAACTCAATTAATTTTTTTATTTTCCTTAAATCCATGAATTTTCCTTAAGATGTTTTTAATTCTTTTATAGCTGCAGCTAAGCCCAGTTTATAGCCATGAGATCCCAGCCCTATGATGCAACCCCTTGCTATATCACTGAAGTAACTTTTGTGACGGAAATCTTCTCTCGCGAAAGTATTGCTTAAGTGAATCTCATAAAAAGGAATGTCAACAGCAAGAAGAGCATCTCTTATCGCGATGCTTGTATGTGTGAATGCACCAGGATTAATCAATATAAAATTTACATTATTTTTATTGCCATCATGGATGCTATCAACAATTTCATGTTCAGCATTAGATTGAAAACATTTGAGATCAATTGATTCATCATTCGCTTGTTTCGTTAGTTCGTTCTCAATTGATTTTAAATCTTCAGCTCCATAGACTTCTGGTTCTCTTGAACCGAGAAGATTTAAATTTGGACCATTTATCAGTAATATTTTTTTCATAATCGTTGGAACAAATAAATTAACTTATTTATAAATATAACATTTTAAAAGAAATTAGTGAAATTTATACGTATTTAACGACTTTTTCAAGATTTTCGAGTAATTTTTGAAGGTGCTATATTTTACCTAGCTTTAATTTTGCTTCTTCTGCAGAGATTTTTCCTTTCTGCATACCATTTATTACTTCAGTCAACATATCGATATGATGTTCTTTGATTTCACCAAGATGAGTTTTGATTATTTCATTCTGATCATCCACTAACATCGTGAACGGCAGTCCTATGAATTCTATATTGGCATTTTCTGCAATCGCAATTGCCTCTTCTTCTCCCACTAAAACAGGATATTCAAACGGTGTCTCCTCTGAATATGCAATAACATCATCCAGAACATCTACAGCAATACCAATAATTTGAACAGACATATTCTGGTATTCTTTTTGGGTATTATTCAGTAATGGTATCTCTCTTCTGCATGGCGCACACCACGTTGCCCAAAAATTAATTAACTTATATTGGCCATTCCATTTGGAGGAGTTTGTCATCACATTATTTAAATCAATGAGTTCAAACTCACCAAGGAAATTCCTTTCAAAGATTTTTTCTTGCGATACTGTTACTTCAGGATCCTCATTATTGGATTCAGTGCTACAAGAAATAATTGATAGGCTTAATAAGTATATTAATATTTTAATCGTGATTTTCATTTCTGTTGTTTATTTAAATGCTCTTATCTTCAGGAGCATTTAACGCCTCATTGACGTGTTCGGCAAATTCTTTTGCTTTCATATAGCCCACTATTTCATATCCTTTTTGTCTTCTGCCATTATGATCAAAGAATATAATTGTTGGTGGTCCAAATACATCAAATTCTCTCATTAGAGCTTGGTCAATTGTATCATTTAAAGTGACGTCTGCCTGAATTAAAATTAAGTTTGATAGAGCTCTTTGTACGCTCTCATCTGTGAAGGTGTATACCTCCATTTCTTTGCATGAGACACACCAGTCTGCATAAAAATCCAACATTACAGGCTTATTTTCCATGACAGCTTCTTCAAGCTCAAATTTAAGGTCCTCCAGTGATTTGATTCTTTTGAAACTAACATGATTATCTGTATGACTCGAATCATTTTGAAGTATATTGAGCTTAGCTAGCGGCTGAAATGGGTTATTATTTCCAGAGAAGGATCCGAGCAGTAATGAAGCGCCATATATTATTAGAACTATGCCAGCTGTTTTTTTGAGTTTTTTAATGTAGTTTGAATTTTTTTCTTGATGAGATAAGCCTTTGAAGGACACACCAATTAAGATTGCTAGAGTGCCCCATAGGCCGAGTATGATAGAACCATCGATAATTCTTGAGAGCATGTAAATAGCAACACCAAGCATCATGTATCCAAATAGATGTTTGATAGTAACCATCCAGCTTCCAATTTTGGGTAAAAGTTTGCCCGCAGATGTTCCAATGATCAAAAGGGGAGTGCCCATACCTATGCTCATTGAGAACAGTGCCATACCGCCTCTGTAGATATTTCCAGTTTCACTTATGACAATCAGTGAAGCAATTAATGGAGGTGCTACACAAGCAGTTACAATCAATGACGAAATGGCACCAATAAAGAAAGTGCCCGCATAGGTACCATATGAAAATTTTCTATTTATGTTTGATAATTGATTTTGTAGGGAAGCTGGCAGTTCGATCTTGATTATATCGAACATAGCCAATGCAAAAAGAACAAATAGTGATGTAAAAATCAATATCACCCAAGGAGCATTAAAAAATGCTTGTAGCTGTATTCCAATCAATGCGCTAGCTATACCAGCGGCTGTGTAGACTAAAGCCATCCCCATGACATAACAAAATGCGAGGGTGAATCCTCTGCTAGCAGAGATTGTCTTTCCTTCGCCCGCTAAAATTCCTGAGAGAATAGGTATCATCGGAAGAACACACGGAGTAAATGAAAGCAATATTCCTGCAAAATAAAATGTGAACATGACAATCCACAGGCTTGAATTCGTAATAAGCGATGCTAGCCTCGATTGCTCAGAAATTTTGGGAACAAATGTTGATGAAGAATTATTTCCTATGCTACTGAAATCAACATCTATCAACTTCATTTGTGGGGGCAGGCAAATTTCATTTTCAAGGCATCCCTGATACTCAACGTAAAAGCCAATATTTTTGTTACTAATGGCACTCTTAGAAAATGAGACCCTTCCAAATAGTTCAGCATAATATACTTCACTTTCACCGAACCATTGATCTGTCTTGATAATTCCTTTGGGCAGTTCAATGGAACCCATTTTTATAAATGGATTTTCAGCTTTTACTTTGATTTTGTCTTTGTATAGGTAGTAATTGGGTGCAATTTGAAAGGCAATTTCAACTGTATTCTGATCTAAAGATGATAGGTAAGGTCTAAAAGAATTATTGGATGAAGTTTCATTTCCATAAATTTTATTTTCAGTCTCATTGACTTTAATAAAATTATTGCTATCAATCTCTATTGTTTTTTTCCATCTCTGAGGAGGGTAACAGATTCCTCTGTCAGCACATCCTTGAGACAAGATTTCTATTGAGATTTTATCCCCAATTATTTTTTGGCCTTTGTAAGGAATCTCAAATGAGACATCATTCCTATATATTTGCTGGACTCCAAAGAATTCATCTTCATGGATATAACCCTCTGGGAGATCAGGCTGGCGTATTTCTGTATCGTTAATTTTGAATTTAAGTTTATCGCGATAAAGATAATAACCGTCCTGAATTTTCCATTTAATCCAAACAGATGTTCCACTATTTATGAGTTCATATTTAAAAGCCTCATTAACTCTCAGAAGTGGAGAAGCGCTCTGTTCACTTGATTCATTATTTCCAAAGGAAACGATGCTCACAATCAAAGACATAGCCAAGAAGATAAGTAGTGTCTTTTTCGAATATTTAAAAATTTTTATCATTTATTGATTCTATTTATGCTTGCTTGTAAGCAACAAGACATTGTTTAAAACAGACTATTATAAGTCAGAAAAGGGGCCTATATAATGATTTCTTAACATTCGCTTATCTTAGATATATTGCTGTAAGCTATAAATTCAATACTCATTAATTGCTGAATTTTTATTTTTTACTTGAAATTTGCCGTAATGACCTTATTATTAGCACTCTTCGTGTTCGAGTGCCAAGCAATTCTATCACGGAGTAATGAATTTGAGTTAAATAAAATATAAAGGAGAGCAGCCGATGAATATTCGTCCGCTTCATGACAGAGTTATAGTAAAGCGTATGGAAGAAGAGCGCACATCACCTGGTGGAATAGTTCTTCCAGACGGAGCTACTGAAAAACCTATCAAAGGTGAAGTACTTGCCGTTGGTAATGGAAGAGTAATGGAATCTGGTGAAATACGCGCATTAGATGTGAAAGCTGGTGACCAAGTACTTTTTGGTAAATACAGTGGTACTGAAATAAAAGTTGATGGTGAGGAGCTTCTAGTAATGAAAGAAGATGACATCGTCGCTATATTCGAAGGCTAATGGAATTTTAATCCATTAATTTTAATTTTAAGAATTAACATAAGAGGAAAGTTAAATGTCTGCTAAAGAAGTAAAATTCAGCGACGACGCAAGATCGAAAATGTTCACAGGCGTGAATGTATTAGCTAATGCTGTGAAAGTTACACTTGGACCGAAAGGAAGAAATGTCGTTCTTGACAAGAGTTTTGGAGCACCTACAGTAACAAAAGATGGCGTTTCAGTCGCAAAAGAAATTGAGCTCGATGATAAATTCGAGAATATGGGTGCACAAATGGTTAAGGAAGTTGCATCACAAACATCTGATATAGCCGGTGACGGAACCACAACGGCTACAGTACTTGCACAAGCTGTTCTAAGAGAAGGTCTAAAGTCAGTGGCAGCAGGTATGAATCCAATGGATCTAAAAAGAGGTATAGATAAAGCGACTGCTGCAATCATAGAGCAGTTACAAAAAATCTCAAAACCTTGTAAAGATGATACGTCAATTGCACAAGTAGGAAGTATTTCTGCTAACTCAGATACTGAAGTCGGTGAAATAATTTCTGAATCAATGAAAAAAGTCGGAAAAGAAGGTGTCATTACTGTCGAAGAAGGTCAAGCGCTATCAAATGAGCTTGATGTTGTTGAAGGCATGCAATTTGATCGTGGATATTTATCTCCATACTTTATTAATAATCAAAACAGTCAGACTGTTGAGTTAGAGAACCCTCTTATACTTTTGCATGATAAGAAAATTTCTAACATTCGAGATTTACTGCCTCTTTTAGAAGGTGTTGCAAAAGCGGGAAGACCGCTATTGATCATCGCGGAAGATGTAGAAGGTGAAGCGCTTGCAACATTGGTTGTTAACAATATTAGAGGCATTGTTAAAGTTGCTGCTGTTAAGGCACCAGGTTTTGGTGACCGCAGAAAAGCAATGCTCGAAGATATTGCGATCCTTACTGGTGGCAAGGTAATTGCCGAGGAAGTAGGTCTTTCGCTTGAAAAGACTGAAATTGAAGATCTTGGTGATGCCAAAAAGGTTCAAATAAATAAAGAAAATACCACCATAATTGATGGTGCTGGAAGCGCTAAAGATATTAAGGGAAGAGTTGATACAATTAACAGAGAAATTGAAGAATCAACCTCTGACTACGATAAAGAAAAACTTCAAGAAAGAGTTGCAAAACTCTCTGGCGGTGTAGCCGTGATTAAAGTCGGTGCTGCTACAGAAGTCGAAATGAAGGAGAAAAAAGCACGAGTTGAAGATGCGCTACATGCAACTCGAGCTGCAGTTGAAGAAGGCGTTGTTCCTGGCGGAGGCGTTGCTTTAATCAGAGCAGTTTCAGGTATTGATAAACTAACTGGAGATAATGATGATCAAAACGTTGGTATAGCAATACTAAAAAGAGCTGTTGAAGAGCCTCTCAGGCAGATAGTCTCTAATGCTGGTGGCGACGCTAGTGTGGTTCTTAATGCCGTTGCCGAAGGTAAAGGTAACTATGGATATAATGCAGCTACGGATGATTATGGTGACATGATCGAGTCAGGAATTCTTGATCCTACAAAGGTTACAAGATATGCACTTCAAAATGCAGCATCTGTATCAGGGCTTCTTCTAACAACAGAAGCTATGGTAGCAGACGCACCACAAGATGCGCCAGCCGCCGCGCCAGCTATGCCAGACATGGGTGGAATGGGCGGAATGGGCGGAATGGGCGGAATGATGTAAAGCAGCCCATTTTCCAAAAACAAAAAACCCTGCATTGCAGGGTTTTTTTTTAGTAGGTATATCTGTATTTTTTTCTTAGACGGTACAAAAGTAAAATAGAAATGATGATTGCGTAGATCAACGGTTCTGTTATGTCTTTTTTGACTTGCCACCAGAAATGCCAAACTCCCAAAATGCTTGCTAAATAAATACTCGAATGAAGCTTAACCCAGTTATTTCCCATTTTCTTTCTTATATTCATTGTTGAGGTTGAGGCTAAAGCAAGAAGCATGAGTAAAGCTATGAAACCAATCGTAATAAATGGTCTTGTAGCTATATCCTCAATAATTGCTGACATTAATAAATTTTGTTCCAATAAAAGCCATACCAAAAAGTGCATAAGAACATAAAAGAAAGCATACAGACCGATCATTCTTCTAAACTGAGTTATCCAAGCGAAACCAGTAAAAGATCGAAGTGGAGATATCATTAATACAGTTACGATAAATCGTAAACCCCAAATTCCAAATCTATCTTGCATGTTTTCAATCGGATTGGCACCCAGAGTTCCGGTTATTTCAAAAAGATCACCGATGATCAAGAGTAATGGCATCAAGCCCAATAAAAATACCGCAGGTTTGACGTAATATTTTACTGTCTTTATAGCGATCATCTTTGCATAGAATTAAAAATGTCTTCGGAGATTTAATCCATCATAAAGGTGAGCCACATGCTCTTCATAGCCGTTGAATAATAATGTTGGTTGCTTGCTAGCGAAAACACCGCTTCCAATTCTCCTTTCTCTTGCTTGACTCCATCGAGGATGGGACACCTTCGGATTAACATTTGCATAGAATCCATATTCATTTGGGGCTGCCATTTGCCAACTTGTTTTTGGTTGTGATTTTTCAAAACTGATCTTAACAATACCTTTTATGCCTTTAAAACCATATTTCCAGGGAACCACAAGCCTAATTGGCGCTCCATTTTGATTTGGTAAAGCTCTCCCATAAATTCCGACAGCAAGAATTGGAAGTGGATTGGTTGCTTCGGCAATCGTAAGACCTTCTCTGTAAGGCCATCTCAATACCCTTGATTTTTGACCAGGCATTCTCTTTTTGTCATACAAGGTTTCAAATTTTACAAATTTAGCAGAAGAGAGTGGTTTGAACTTTTTGATTACATCAACCAAAGGGACGCCAACCCAAGGAATCACCATTGACCATGCTTCCACACACCTCATACGATAGATTCGTTCTTCAAGCTGATAAGGTTTTATAAAATCCTCAATATCAAAATTCCCGGTTATTTCTGCCTCACCGCTCACTTCGATTTCCCAGGGTCTAGACTGAAATTCCCTAGAATTTCTATTCGGGTCAGCTTTGCCCATACCAAACTCGTAATAATTATTATACGAAGTGACATCGATAATATTGTTTATTTGTTCATCTGTGCTGTAGTCGCTTTTATTAATATTTTCCAACTTGTCAAAAGGCTGATCTGGCAGATTAGCCGAGTGGATACCTTGAGACAGAATTCCTCCAGCAATAAGACATCCAGATTGAATGAAACTGCGACGGTTTAAATAGTTTCTTTCACTGGTAATCTCATAAGAACGAATTTTATTTGGTTTTTTTATTAACATAATTTTAAAAGAAAGTTTTTATCCCCAATCTTCAACTCTATAAACGACATCTCCGCCACTTTTAAGTCTCCAGCCTGTGATTGGGTTACTATGATATGGTATCGAACCAGCACCTCTTGCTTGTATTAGAGTTTTCCTGTCTGGTTGAGTGTATCCAGTTTCGTCAATGGCTCTACTTAAGATGGTAGTCTCTTTCCCATTCCATTTAAATAGATATCTAAATCTTGTATGTGCTTTTGGCAGAACTGGAGACTGAAGTTGAGCTAATTGCCATGTCTTTCCAGAATCTATACTTACTTCTGTTTTAGCAATTCTTCCACGACCACTCCAAGCGATACCTTGTAACTCAATCCATCCTTTTTCGACTATATTGGGATAAGCAGGATAAGTTATTATTGAGCGAGCATCCATCGTTAAACTGAACTGCCTTGCCTTACCACCTTTGATGGTTTCAGTGTATTTCGAGGTTTCTTCTCTAGTCATAAATGGTCGATCGGAAAACTCTATTCTTCTTAACCACTTGACTGACGAGTTTCCTTCATACCCGGGGTTAAGCAATCTGATGGGATACCCATTTTCTGGTCTGACCGCTTCACCATTTTGAGCGTAAGCAATCATAGTCTCATTCCATATATCCTTGGGTATACTTCTGGTGAGTACTGCGGCATCCGCTCCTTCTGCCAGAAACCATGAAGATGAGGGGTTTACACCAACCTGTTTCATTAATGTTGATAGCATTACACCTGTCCACTCACTTTGGCTTGTCATGCCGCAAATATTTTGAGGTGTAGTATATTCATCAGCTTCTCTAGCGAGATTTCCTGAGCATTCAATAAAGCAAATTCTACTAACGGCAGGAAAACGTTTTAAATCATCAACAGAAAAAACCATTGGTCTCTCGACCATGCCGTGAATAATTAATTTATGTTTCTTTGGATCTATTATCGGCACGCCAGCATGGTGTCTTTCAAAATGCAAATCAGACGGTGTGATGGTACCTGTTAGCCTGTGAAGTGGTGATCTGGAGCTTGTCCCTGTGTATCTCACATCTCTCTCATATTTTTCATAGGCTGATCTTTTCCCAACTTTTGTGGACCACTGATTGGCAGTAACTTTTGTTGGATCGTCCGGCGCAATCGGTCTATTTTCAGATGTTTGGATCTCTTGACCATTGGAGGCTCTTGAGATAATCGTCCCCGCTGCACCTGCCATACCAGCAAGTATGCTTCTTCTGGATATATTTTTTTTACTTGAGTTATTTTTTTTATTCTTCATATTATTAATGTGCTACTAAGTAATCTAGGCGATCATCAACCACAAATTTATCGTGAGCTGGCATGACTATATTTTTTAAACTTTCTGAGTTTAATTCGATCTCTTCGCTCACAATCTTATTTAAATATAGCAGATATGCTGACAAGGAATATACTTCATCATTTGTTAATGAACCTGGTGCATTCATTGGCATTGATCTTTGGATGTAATCAAAGAGTGTTGTCGCATAAGGCCAGTAATTTCCAATCGTCCGACACTGAAAGCCACAAGCTTGATCTTCATCTGGGAACTCTTCTCCTATTCTTGCGACCAGCCTCTCATTTATCCCTCCCTCACCTTTTTGTCCGTGGCAAAAACCACATTTTGTTGCGTAGATAATCTCACCTCTTTTAACTGTGCCTTTTCCTTTTGGTAAGCCTGTTCCATCTGGCATTACGTCAAGGTCCCACTCAGCTATTTCTTTTTCTGTGGCTGGTCTACCAAAATTAAATATTTCTGTATTGTTTTGTTGATTTGCAAAGCTATCGTTATCTGCATTACTTTGAGCAAATGAAACATTTGACATCATAAAGACGATGATAAAAAGTTTTTTTATGTTATTTGAATGTATTTCCATCTTCTCTGTGAAAATTAATAACCAAATGTTGATATTCTCAAGATATTCAAATTCATTCAAGAAAATTTAGATGTTTAGCTAAATGAATTTATTTTTCAATAATGCTTGTATTTTTCACTAACTAAAGCTACTTTTTCCTTAATACTGTGATGGGGACGAGTAAGTTATCATTTTGATTATAGAGACTGGGGGACGGTGGAAGCTCCAGATCGAAATTTAACCAAAAATCACCCCTGAGTTGTCATCTGAAATGCCAGTGCAGATTAAGAATGATCGACCAGTCCTCGTAAAGGACTCAATGAGGCGAGAAACGTATCGTTTTTCGTGAACCCGGGTGGTACCGCGATAGGAAATATTGCCCCGGACGTTACTATACGTTCGGGGTTTTTTTGGTGAATATTTATGAAATTTGATGTAGTTAGCACAAGATACGAAGGACCTAAAATTGAAGAAGAGGTTCTACTTTTTTGGGAAAAAAACGATGTCTTCAGAGCGACTCTCGATCTCTCAAAAGAACGACCTTTATTTACTTTTAATGAAGGACCGCCGACTGCAAATGGAAAACCAGGAATTCACCATGTATTGGCAAGATCTTTCAAGGATACTTTCCCAAGGTACAAAACAATGCAGGGATACCATGTGCCAAGAAAGGCCGGATGGGATACACATGGATTGCCAGTTGAGCATGAAATTGAAAAAGAACTAGGTATCTTTGACAAAAAAGAAATCGAATCAAAAATAGGGATAGCTGAATTTACAAGGCGTTGTCGCGAATCAGTAATGCGATACATAAAAGATTGGGAAAAAATGACCGAAAGAATGGGCTTTTGGGTCAATACTGAGGACGCATATTACACCTTAGATAATGACTTTATTGAGAGTGTTTGGCATTTACTAAAAGAAATTTGGGATAAGGATCTAATATACAGAGGCTACAAGGTGGTTCCATATGATCCTCGTATTGGTGCGACTTTATCCTCTCATGAGCTTGCTCAGGGATACAAAGAGGTAGAGGATCCATCTATATTTGTTCGGTTTAAGTTAGCCGAAGAGGAAAATTGCTCTTTTCTGGTTTGGACGACTACACCGTGGACCTTGCCTTCAAACTTAATGCTTGCTGTAGGAGAAAAAATTGAATACGTATACGTTTCGGTTGCAGACGAAATACTGATTATTGCGAAGGATTTATTAAACTCTGTATTTCAAGATACTGAATATGAAATCATAAAATCGGTTAAAGGAAACGATCTAATAGGAAAGGAATATTTACGTTTGTTTGACTACATAGATGTCGAAGATCATATTGGTGTATTTAAGGTATACGGTGCTGACTTTGTAAGCACTGAAGATGGAACAGGAATTGTTCATTGTGCTCCCGCCTATGGTGTTGATGACTTAGCACTTGGTCAAACTCATGGTTTACCGGTGGTTCATGGTGTTGGAATGGATGGAAACTTCATTGATGATGTTGAGCCAGTTGCTGGTCAATTCTTTAAGGATGCTGATGAAAAATTAATACAAATTCTCAAAAAAAATGGCAATCTTTTTAGGTCAGAGAAATATTTGCATAACTATCCATTTGGCTGGAGAACCGGTGATCCAATTATATATTATGCAAAAAATGCTTGGTACATCAAAACCTCTCAATTCAGCGAGAGAATGTCAGAACTTAATCGAACCATCAATTGGGTGCCAGAGCATATTCGCGATGGCCGTTTTGGAAAATGGCTAGAGAATAATATTGATTGGGCATTATCGAGAGAGCGTTTCTGGGGAACACCACTGCCTGTTTGGACCGATGGTAATAATAATTATCTTTGTATAGGTTCATTAGAAGAGCTTGAAGTGCTCTCCGGAAAAAAATTGAGCGATCTAGATCTTCATAGACCGAGTATTGATGAAATAACCTTTGAAAAAGATGGAAAATCGTGGTCCAGAGTTCCGGAAGTTATAGACTGTTGGTTTGATTCAGGAGCAATGTCATACGCACAGTATCATTATCCTTTCGAAAATCAGGAAAATTTCGATCAACAATTTCCTGTCGATTATATCTGTGAGGCGATCGATCAAACAAGGGGATGGTTCTACACGCTTCATGCAATCTCAACTTTAGTGTCGGATTCAATTGCCTACAGGAACTGTATTTGCTTAAGTCATATTGTTGATCAAGATGGAAAAAAAATGTCCAAATCACTGGGTAATATAATTGATCCATATGAGGTGTTTGACAGTGTTGGTGCAGATTCTCTTAGATGGCATTTTTTATCTAGAATTTCTCCAGACATTCAAAAGAGAGTCTCCGTAGAGATTATTTCGGATGTTGCCAGCTCATTTATGAATACTTTTTGGAATACTTATGGATTTTTTGTTTTGTATGCAAGACTCGATAAGTTGGATCTCAGTACACCAATACCAGTAGAAAAAAGACCTGAAACCGATAGATGGGCCTTAGCCCTGATTAACAGGACAATTAAAAAAACAACATCTGCTATGGACAGCTTTGATGCAAAATCAGCAGGAGAAGCGATTGAGCATTTTATAGACCAATTAAGTAATTGGTATATCAGGAGAAATCGCAGAAGGTTCTGGAAATCTACAGATATTGAGGATAAACGTTCGGCATATCTAACATTATATGAATGCTTAGATGTCATTCACAGATTAATGGCTCCTTTCGTGCCATTTATAGCAGAGAATGTTTATCAAAATTTAGTAAGAAATAATAAAAAAGATGCGCCTTTGAGTGTCCATATGACTGAGTGGCCTCATCCCAAAAAAGATTGGGAGGATGATCAATTAATAATGGAAATCGATGTTGTGCAAAAGGTTGTGGGTCTTGCACGAGCAGCCAGATCTCAGTCTGGAGTCAGAGTAAGACAACCACTCTCGAGACTTTTAATCAGGACTCCCGATGATCTTTCGGCAGTTGCTGTTGAAAAACATCAAATGCAGATCTTGGAGGAGCTAAATATAAAGAAAATTGAATTCATCGCCCGCGATGCAAATCTGGTGACATATATCATTAAACCCAATCTACCAAAAATTGGAAAAATCTACGGTAAATTAGTACCAAAAATAAAAAAAGCATTGGAAGATGTCGACAGCAGTGAAATCGCATCAAAAGTAACCAAAGGTGAAACTTTTGAAATTGAATGTAACGGAGAAAAGATAGTTTTTGATCAAGATGACATTTTGATAGAAACAAAATCAGCTGAAGGATATGCATGCGGTGAAGAGGGTGGCTTTTTAACAGCCATAGATACCAAATCTGATCATAAGGCGAGAGCGGAATTTTTAGCGCTTGCCAAATCTTAAGTTATGCGCTGGAGAAACCACCGATTGCTTGGGCAATTCTGATTTATTATTTTAGTTTTTTAAGATTTCAATCGTCCAAGAAGCATCATCTAAACTATTATCATCCCTGAAGGTTGGGTTTTTTATTCCAGTTCTCCATTCAATGGTCAATGTTTCTGTCATAATAAATTCTTTGAAATCATTGATCACTGATTCAACAATTTCTGAACCGCTAATACCTAGTACTATTCGATCAGAT